>NZ_CP090440.1 GCF_021441885.1 Vibrio maritimus | reverse complement strand
TTCAGAAAGGCTTTGGCGGCTGCTTCATCTCGAGTTGGGCTCAGATAATAATCGATAGCGTCACCAAATTTATCAACGGCTCGATAGTAATAAAACCATTCGCCCTTAATTTTGATGTACGTCTCGTCCATCCGCCACGAGCTCGATACCGACTTCTTTTTACGTCTGACTTTATGCTCCAAAATCGGCGTGAATTTGATGACCTACCGGTTAATAGTCGCATGGTCAATGGTGATGCCACGCTCCTTCTGTATTTCTTCAATCTCGCGATAACTGAGCTTGTAAGCTAGGTAATAACGGATGGTTTCAAGAATAACTTCAGAGGGGAAGTGGCAACCTTTAAACATTAATATTCAGAGTGTTAAGTAGATATTGGGTAGATCTTAACCTAGAATGCCAAACTTTGCGACACAACCCTTTCATGTAATCAAACGCTGACTCGGTTTCACTGAATCTTAAGTTCATCAAGCGACCAGTTGCATCATCGATGAAGACCAATAGACAACATTTGTCGCTGCGTCCTTCAAACCAGCCATGGTGCGAGCCATCAATTTGAATGAGTTCGCCAAGGCAATCTCTGCGATAGCGATGTTGATAGACTTTTGGCTTGCGCTTAGAGTGTGGAGTCCATAGACCGTCAGCAATCATCCATTGACGGAGCGTCTCTTTAGACACCGTCAGGTTGTGATCCTCAGAGAGTTTTTCTAGCGCAAACGTTGGTGAGAAGTCGAAGTATTGCTCACGCACGATCCTTAATATTTCAGCTCGAAAACGATCATCGTAGCGATGGTTGCTTGGACGGCCTTTTAAAGTTGCTCAAACAGGACATTACTATATTGCTTTTACATGGAGTCTTCTTAACTTACAAATTATGTTCAATAACTCTAACGAAGTTCTCCCCATGACACGTCTTTGGTATAAAGATACGTGAGAGACTTAACCATTTGTTGTCCTTGAACATAAGACACTAATTGAGATAGGTCACCAAATACATTCCTTCTCATAAAATAATGTTCCACTTCCCCCCAAACTTTTCCCATAAATTCAATTGAGGGTTTAGATTCGAAAGGTTCCCCCATAGACTCATGAACATAATCTTTTGTCATTTCTGGCTTGAGAGGGCTAGGGAGGTCATTAGGGAAACGATAATTAGGCTTATCTTCATCAAGCAAAGTTAAAGATATACGCTGCAACGCCTTACTTTGTCTATCAAACGATAGCAGAACACCTTCTCTAATCATATCAAGAATAAGTTCATCATCACCGGAATGCCTAGGTTTAGGCTTTTGATTTGGTTTCAAAAGACCTGCATCAATAATTTCTTCTAGAGTACATCCCATCATGGAAATCATACGACCGACTTCAATCATTTATACCACCCTTTACTTTCATTTAAATAATGTATTTTTTCCCTAGCCAGCTCTAGGTCAGAATCACTAAATCCTTCTTCGAGCAGCCAAGGCTTAATTGCATTAATATTATTATCGACCGCAGCCCTTAAATCCCTTGAGTCTTGAGCTACTTGCTCTGCTGTATTTCGCCATCCATAAGTTTCACTGTACTTTCGATGTACTTTTGCCGGAACAATTAAGCTTGCGACTAAGTCCATTTGCTTTTTAATATCCGCATCATCGATAAAACCTAACTTATCCTTTAACCATATAGTCGCAGCTCGTTGAGAAGGCATATGGTCAGCATGTGTACCGTTTCTAGGTCGTCCTTTGAAGTTACCAAAATAATCCACCTCCAATAGTTTTACCGGAGGCTTGCTGTATACAATATATAGAGGAGGTAGCCCCGTTTCAGAGGGGAAGGTTAAGATGTAATCATTAAGATCAACATCACTTATCGGAGTAATATAGGTATTATCAAATTCTTCCCCTTGTTCCGTTTCTGGATGGATGTAGATGGTATGCGAGTCTAAACCAGGAATGGGGTTAACTAGAATTTTCGTCCCTGCAATCTCTTCTGCAACTGGCACCCATTCAAGCGTGACATCAGGCTCCAAGTTAACAACAAACTTATCACTCACTCGATGAACGGAGCGCTTCGGAATTTTGGTGGCATCAACGTGATAACCATGAATTCGCCCTTCATCATCAAAACCAAACCGGATGAGTGTTTCAACGCCTTTTCGGGTTTGTATATCTTCGTCGCCATACAACGTCCCATCCCCTAACTGAGCAGGTCGAAGTGCCAACAGAATACCAGCACGACCCACGACTTTCAGCCCAAATCCTGCCATATCAGCCAATGCGATACCAGTCATTTTTGTTAATGCCAATGTAGAAAGTCCACCGACTGTTGCCACTTCAGCTGAGCCAGCATAGACACTCACTTCACCAACAGAAGAAGCAGTTTCTCGGCTTTTCCCTACAGAAATATCACCAAAAGGCAACAGGGAAGATTTCGCGAAGACTTTTGAAATATGTGGCAAGTTGTCTTCTGGTGATGACCAAGATAGAGGTGAACTTAACGAGTTAGTAGGGTGAGACGTGGCTGGCGATGTACCATGAAAAGCGGCGGCTTGTGACCCTAAGTTGATATCTACACCTTGCCCAATATAGACGCCAGTCCCCATTGTAATGGAGCCAGATGTTTGAGTGCCAAGTCTCACTGAGTCACCACTCGAAAGCACAAAACAATTCCCACACCCGGTATCAACAGGATCGCCTTTCATTGCGATCAGTTTGTCCCCGATTTTAATATTTCGAGGACTCCCTTGTCGGATTGGACCCACGCCTCGGCAGCCATCTGCCCCACAGGGGCAAGTGGCTTCATCGCCCAAAACACTGACATTCAAACTATTAATTTTGACGCCAGCACTGCCCGTTAGAACTTTTCCGCCAGTGCTGGTTCGCGTTCCAACGGTGATTGCATTCCCTAACATGCTATTGTTCAACCTATAAAAACGTTATACTGGCTCGTATCATAAGCAACTAGTTTGTTATAAGCAATTTCAGAGGATAAACAACATGAAAGAGATAACCACCAAGTTAGATGAGTACGGCGCTGAAATTACCATTGATGAAGCAGGGACCACTATATATCGGTAAAAGCATTAATTTATGCAGCAGTTACTCTACCGAAAAAGGTATTGATGTTGGCAACATTCACTTTTCGTCCGATGGGAAGGGAAATATTTATATCACTCCTATGAAAGCAACCGTTAACGAATAGCTTGTAAAAACACACATCCGCCTAAATCAGTTCGGATACAGGGACTGGGTATTGCGTGCTGAATGATAAAAAATGTGGACCAATATTCAAAGAGAGCTAGGGTGGCATGAGGAGGTGCTGATCCACCAAGTGAGTAAATAACGGGATTGTTGCAACTAATCCCAGAGTGCAGAGTTCGCCATCATTGGCTTGGCGATTACTGGTAAATCACTTCTACATTGAATAGACGATTCATGAACGCGGATCTCTCCCGCACTAGAGTTTTACAATCATCATGACGCAATCAAAAATCAAACTGGCCTTTGTCCAACATCCGTAATGATTCAAATCCTTGAATGGTTGACCAAGCTCGCTTTCGGATTTTAAAACCGTCAGTGCCAACGACGAGCTTCTTGATGGGCGCGTGGTCGGATTCGATATCATTATTGAGATACTTCACTTGCCGCTGCTCGACATCCACTCGAAGTCGTCCTTCTTTCTTCAGACGAAGAATCGCATGGGTATAGGAAGAGTGCTTGTCTGTGTTTAATGTTTTAGGCTGCGCATCTGCATCATAGTATCTTAAGCATCGCTTCAGGAACTGATAAGCCGCGTCTTTATTACGTTTATGAGAGAAATAGAAGTCCAGGGTCTCGCCTTGCTTGTTGATAGCTCGATACAGATAATGCCATTTTCCTTTTACCTTAACGTAGGTCTCGTCGAGCTGCCACGAAGAGTCTGCTCGAATGAGCTGATCACGGCGCAGTTTCTTACGTAATGCAGGGGCATACTCAATGAACCAACGATAAATGGTTGAGCGATTGACCGAAATTCCTCGCTCCTGCAGCATGTCGCTGAGGTTGGCATCGTTCATTGTCGTTGAACCATACCAACGAAGGCACCAAAGAATGATTTCAGGGGCAAAGTGTTTCCATTTGAATTCAGGGTTAGTCATCGAACTCACCAATCATCACCACAGACGATGATAGTTTCAACCTTGAGCTGAGTTTTTGCAACAACCCCGTACTATGCATAAGAAACTGAGCCCGCAAGCTGTTCAAGAAGCAGGGAAACTGCTATTTCCAGAGCTTGGAAAAGAGCAAGCAGCATCATTACTCCTTCACTACTTTTTCACTAGAGAAAAAGCCGCTTTCCTTCTTGGTATTTCCCAAAAAGGGTACAAGAGCCATCTTTTTCGCGCTCAAAAGCACCTTAAAGATAAGTTAAAAACGGATGATATCGAACCATTCATTGTTGCGCGATTAGCGAAGATTGCCATCATTTTCAAACACATGTTTAAGTGAAAGATCGCGATTCGCCAGACAACTTTTGTTCAAAAGTATGATCTATGCACACCCCTTAATATACACTTGTTAATGAAATGAAAGCAGTTTGATAATAACTTAGTTATGCGCCTCAACTCTGTAAAACTATTGGAGATAGCATGAATAAAGGTACGCTCAATGCAATCCGCCGTGAGTTAGGTATCGATGTAAAAGTTCGAGATAAAAGCAAATACATGGATGAATCCATTAAGAAGCGAGCAAAACATTGGTATCAACGACTTCCAACTCAGCTTAAGCAAGGTATGGCGGTTCAACGTCCGAAAAAACCACATTCAATGAGATGACCGCTAACAAGACATTGATGGTGGTATACTTCCGTTATCTGTAAGTTACAGGAGAGTGCCAAGGATGAGTAAGAAGAAATCAAAGCGTAAACATCGAGCAAACTGCGATAACGACTTGTATTTTCCGTTTAATAATCAAAAAGAGATGAAAGATGACTTTGAGTATTGTTATACCTTGCTTTTAGGGCACAACTTACTCTCAATGTCAGCAGATGTCGAATTAGTCTGGGAAGAGCTACAACGATACCTGATTAAAAAATACAATGATGAAATTGAAGCAGAGCTCAGGTTTGATTCAATCACACATATCCTCACTCAAATGGCAGACAAATCACCAATAGACTATGAAAACACCGACATCGATACACGACGGTCTATTTAAATCATTCTTAACGGTCCTAGAGACAGCGAAGGATTTTCTGGAGGCGCATTTCGCACATCAAAGCACGGTGTGATTTAAACACATTAGAGCTGCAATCGGGTTCGTTTTTAGAAGACGATTTATGGGGTTACTATTCGGATGTGCTGTACGCGATGAAAACAGAAGATGGCATCGGATATGTGTATTCGCTCATTGAGCACCAAAGCCGCCCAGATAAGCATATGGCGTTCCGGTTGACAAGGTACGCGATAGCGGCGATGCAACAACACCTAGATGCAGGACATGAGCATTTGCCTTTGGTGGTGCCACTGCTGTTTTATCATGGTAAAAAGTCTCCGTATCCATATAGTACCAATTGGTTGGATGAATTTATTAATCCAGAGCTCGCAAAAGCGCTATACAGTGAGCCTTACTCATTGGTGGACATCACGGTCATCAGTGATGATGATATCATGCAACATAAACGAGTGGTGCTGTTGGAGGTGGTACAGAAACATATCCGTCAACGCGACCTATTGGAAATTTTGGACAGTGTGAGTAAACTGCTGTTAGAGCACAGTCCAACGGTGAAGCAGTTAGACAGCTTAATCGAGTATTTGGTAAGAGCAGGGGAGACATCGAGTTTATCGACATTCTTGTTTAGGCTTACAGAGCGAGTCCCCGCCCATGAGGAAAAGATAATGACGGTAGCAGAGCAATTAGAAGCACGTGGCCGGGAGCAAGGCTTGAAGTTAGGTCGTCAAGAAGGTGAAAAATTGGGTCTCCAAAAAGGTCTCGAAAAGGTGCAACTCGACATCGCTAAGAAAATGCTTTTAGCAGGAGCAGATATTCAGTTCGTCTTAGAAATCACAGGGTTATCGAAAGACGAACTGTCAAAACTTGCCAACTAATACCATCACGTTAGAAGCCTCAGTGTATAACGATATCGCGACGGCTTCTAAACACATTTACAATGTGGCCCCCGAAAAAAACCTACCTTTAAAACTACTCAAATATCGATCAAAGAAGATCGATTCAATCTGACTATTTAGTGACCGTGTAATTAGTAATTCCATGAGTCGCTGTGCGACGAATACCGGAAAGCACGAGCGTAGCGAGTAAGAGCGTAACTTGTCTCCATCACGAACTCTTTTAGGGTCAATAACACATCAGGCATGAATTTTGCCCTTCCTCCTGCTAGACCTGCGTAGCGGCAATTGTGGTTAATGAGGGGGCTAAATTGATCGAATCAACAGGGTGATAGGTGAGTCGGGTTCGTTAACGGAAAAACAATTAGTTTGCTGGTTTAGGCAGAGGCCTTCCTCGTTGAAGGTTGTAGCAAATCACCCAAAAATTCATTTTCTTCGGTTTACCAGGTCGAGCATCGAGAGGATAAGCACTTTCGACGTGGAATCGTATTTTCCCGTTCTTCTTCCATACGCGATAAACAACTTGATAATTAATCGTGTTGCCTTCGTCGTCTTCGAACTGGCAGTTGCAGTACCGCCCGTAACCCCCATGGTAACAAAACTGTTCATGAATGGTTTCCAAGATCTGTGGCAAGTGTCTCGATAGGCTGCATCGGTTCCTATCAAAAACACGCATATCAGACGGATAGGGGTACATAGCCTTAGCACCAACAACTTCGTTTTTTTTAGGCTTCTGGTGAATACGTGATGAGATATAGTGAAAAAGAGAGTATAGCTTTCAGCCCTTGTGGGATGGATGAAGGTTTGTTTTCTAGCATTCAGATGAGAAAGGTCGTAAGTCACACCGTCGAGTGTGAATGATTTCCATTCCTGAACTTCGCGGTCAGGTAGGTTAAATAATTGCTTTGCCATCTATGTATCTGAACTTTCCTTACTCCAGAAATAACAAAGGCTCCATCTAGGGAGCCTCGTGGTTCTTTCGAACCAATCAGAACGTCATCACCGGGCACTGCCTCGACCACACGGGTTACGCGATGTCATGATATCGACCTAGAAGCCAATACATGTCTGCTGCATCGTATGACTTTAGTTTATGAGACTATATTACATAACATCCAATAGATTTTACCTATTAATTTTTACAGAACTTACGTGACTTTTTTATGTATATTGGGGATTGTTGCAACTAATCTCAGAGTGCAGAGTTCGCCATCATTGGCTTGGCGATTACTGGTAAATCACTTCTACATTGAATAGACGATTTATGAACGCGGATCTCTCCCGCACTAGAGTTTTACGATCATCATGACGCAACCAAAAATCAAACTGGCCTTTGTCCAACATCCGTAATGATTCAAATCCTTGAATGGTTGACCAAGCTCGCTTTCGGATTTTAAAACCGCCAGTGCCAACGACGAGCTTCTTGATGGGCGTGTGGTCGGATTCGATATCATTATTGAGATACTTCACTTGCCGCTGCTCGACATCCACTCGAAGTCGTCCTTCTTTCTTCAGACGAAGAATCGCATAGGCATAGGGGAAGCGTGCTTGTCTGTGTTTAATGTTTTAGGCTGCGCATCTGCATCATAGCATCTTAAGCATCGCTTCAGGAACTGATAAGCCGCGTCTTTATTACGTTTATGAGAAAAAAAGAAGTCCAGGGTCTCGCCTTGCTTGTTGATAGCTCGATACAGATAATGCCATTTTCCTTTTACCTTAACGTAGGTCTCGTCGAGCTGCCACGAAGAGTCTGCTCGAATGAGCTGATAACGGCGCAGTTTCTTACGTAATGCAGGGGCATACTCAATGAACCAACGATAAATGGTTGAGCGATTGACCGAAATTCCTCGCTCCTGCAGCATGTCGCTGAGGTTGGCATAGCTCATTGTCGTTGAACCATACCAACGAAGGCACCAAAGAATGATTTCAAGGGCAAAGTGTTTCCATTTGAACTCAGGGTTGGTCATCGAACTCACCAATCATCACCACAGACGATGATAGATTCAACCTTGAGCTGAGTTTTTGCAACAACCCCCCGTGAAGCATCAAAGGGTTAAAGCCCGTTAAGCAAGAAAGAAACGGAAGGCTAATTATCTTCCGTTTTTTATTGTAGCAGGATGTTTACCGCCAGATTGCGAAGCTGTAACAAATCTCTACTAACTGATTTATTCATCACATACACTTTTCTTGTTGTGTTACTTGAGCTTTTAGCTGTCATTAAAGTGTAAAATCGTGATATTCAGCCACGCTTTTGATTTTTGTGAGCAAAAAAACATCAAATGTGCGGTTTTTTGCTTACAAACTGGTTGCATATTAAGCGCTAACGTTGATAGAGTCCCGATATTGTTTCAATGTTTGTCGTTTCATTTCGTGTGGTGGTAGAGTACTTTGAAGGTTTTTATTTTATCTATCTGTGCCAGCATTTCATTTGGTGGGGTAGCTCAACCTATTGATTCTTCTCTAGAGCCCGAGAAAGCATTTGAAATTGGCGAGCAGCTTCACCGACAATTCAAAGATAAGCAGGCGATAAAGTATTTAAAGTTCTCGGCAGATAATGGCAGTGCTTCAGGGGCTTATCTATACGGAACGCTTCGTCAACCTTTAATGTCAACAGCTCGCAAAAAAGATGAGTCTTATTCTTTTATCAAAAAATCAGCAGACGATGGGTATTTCCCAGCGCTAAAGTGGTTATATCGCTATGACGTAGACTCCCCTCAATATCATGATTGGCGGCACCGTTACTATAATGCCATTATTGATATGGGGAAGTCTGAGCCTGAAAAAGCCTTTTATTTATTAGCAGACTATTATCGAGATTCCAACAAGGATCGTTATGAATTTTATCTTTCTGAGGCGGTGAAACGTCAATACCCAAGGGCATTAATTGAGCAGGCACAGCGATTAGGCTCAGGGGGAGGTGGCTACATTGTATCCAGCCTCAAGCAAGAACGTGTCGCAAACCTCTATTTACAAGCAGCAGAAACAAAAAACATTCCCGCAATGAGAGCTTATATTGATTGGCTTGAAAGTCATCAGAATTTTACCAATGCCTTTCATTGGCGAATAAAGGCATTACACGCAGGGGATATATTATCTCTTGCTGAGCTTGGCCTCATGTATTCTCAACCAAAACTCAATTACGCATTTATTGGTGTGGATTATTCAACATCTAGCTTGTTATTAAATAAATACATTAATGAAGCTGGGGATGAACGCTTTAAAGGGCTTTATAAAAAAGTACAAATAGCGCTGAATCATAATGGTAAGGCTTGTTTAAATGACCCCATACAGTGCAAAGAACCAAAGGATGAAATTAAGAGAGCAATGGATAAAACGTTTTTGTATTAAGAACTATGCTCTTCGAATCATGAAAGCATAGCAATTCGTATCAGGAGAACAATGTGTCAAAAGAAGGCAGTGTCGCGCCGAAAGAGCGCATTAATATTAAATACATTCCTAAAAATGGGGATGCACAATCTGAGGTTGAATTGCCTCTCAAAACATTGGTAGTTGGCGATTTTAAAGGCCACTCAATGGACACTCCGTTGGAAGAGCGTGAAAGTGTGCCGGTCGATAAAAATAACTTTACTTCAGTGATGAGAGAGAGCGAGTTGGCGTTATCTTTTTCTGTGAATAACCAATTGATAGAAGAAAAAGATGCCGATCTCCCTATTCACTTGTCGTTTGAACAGCTTTCTGATTTTGAGCCTGATGCGGTAGCAAAACAGGTACCGGAGCTCAATAAATTGGTTGAGCTGCGTGAGGCTTTGGTGGCTCTAAAAGGTCCTCTCGGGAATATTCCAGCATTTCGAGAGCGCCTTCAAGCGTTGCTGACTTCGGATGAGTCACGTGAAAAGCTTTTAAAAGAATTGGAATTGGTTAATCCATCAGATGAGCCTAAAGCATAAGGCAAGATCAGGAATGAACATGGTTACGCAACAAGAGAACGTATTAGATACTGCCACACCTATGGCAGAAGGCAGTTTGCTTGATGAGATAATGGCGCAAACTAAAATGGTGCCAGAAGAAGAAGGGTATGACGTCGCTAAAAAAGGGGTTGCTGCTTTTCTCGAAAACCTGCTTGGTCAAGGGCACTCGCAAAATAACGTGAATAAGCAGTTGGTTGATCAAATGCTGCTTGAAGTCGATAAAAAAATCAGTAAGCAGATGGATGAGATCCTGCATCATGCGTCTTTTCAAGCGATGGAGTCATCATGGCGAGGTTTGAAACTGCTGATTGATCGCACGGATTTTAAAGAAAATAACAAAGTTGAACTGTTGCATGCGACTAAAGAAGAGCTGCTTGATGATTTTGATTTTGCACCAGAGCTCTCTCAATCCGGTTTCTATAAGCATGTTTATTCTTCTGGTTATGGACAATTTGGTGGTGAACCAACAGGAGCCATTATAGGTAACTTCGCATTGACACCGTCGACGCCAGATATGCGTTTGCTTCAGTATATGGCTTCCGTTGGCTCGATGTCTCATGCGCCTTTCATTTCAAGTGTCGCTCCAGAGTTTTTTGGTATAGACTCTTTTGAGGCGTTGCCAAACATTAAGGATTTAAAAGCCACATTTGAAAGTCCAAAATACACCAAATGGCACGCTCTAAGAGAATCCGAAGATGCACGCTATCTTGGTTTAACGGCACCTCGTTTTTTGCTCAGAACACCTTACGACCCCGTTGAAAACCCAGTTAAATCATTCCAGTATACAGAGAATGTGTCAGCGTCTCATGAAGACTATTTGTGGGGGAATACGGCTTTTGCTTTTGCTACTCGCTTAACCGATAGTTTCGCAAAATACCGTTGGTGCCCAAACATCATTGGCCCTCAAAGTGGTGGGGCGATTGAAGACTTGCCAACGCATATCTTTGAGTCTATGGGAGCACTACAAAGTAAAATTCCAACAGAAGTTCTTATCACTGATCGCAAAGAATTTGAACTTGCTGAAGAAGGTTTTATTGCATTGACTATGCGCAAAGGCAGCGATAACGCTTCATTCTTTTCTGCGAACTCTGTTCAAAAACCTAAGATCTTTCCAAATACAATCTTTCCAAATACAAAAGAAGGGAAAGAAGCGGAGATGAATCATAAGTTAGGGACTCAGTTACCTTATATGATGATCATTAATCGTCTCGCGCATTATGTAAAAGTCCTTCAACGTGAACAAATTGGAGCATGGAAAGAACGTCAGGACTTAGAGAGAGAGCTTAACGGTTGGGTCAAGCAGTATGTGGCTGATCAAGAAAACCCGCCGGCAGAGGTTCGAAGCCGACGTCCATTACGAGCTGCTAAAATAGAAGTGTTGGATGTGGAAGGTAATCCAGGCTGGTACCAAGTTGGTATTTCTGTGCGTCCACACTTCAAGTATATGGGCGCTAATTTTGAGTTGTCATTGGTTGGACGTCTGGATCAAGCATAATGAATGGTTACATTGCCCCTGAAGAGCAGGTGTTCGGCGTTGCATTTCTTGATCGTTTAGACGCAGGCATTGAATCGACCGCCTTTCAAGGCAACGTAAGCCTAGGGCAGGTTGTATTATCGATCAAAGATAATCTGATGAATGTCCTAAATACAAGAGAGGGGAGTGCGCAAAGCGCTCCTTTACTCGGACTGGTTGATTTTAATGACGCGGGCTTAGATTGTTTAGATCTCGCTATGCGCATAAAGCAAAGTATTCAAACGTGTATTAAGCGATTTGAGCCACGACTTTCTGCTGTTTCGGTATCGAGCATGGCAACCAACGACAATCCTCTCGATTTGATCTTTACCATTGAAGCTCAACTCAACTCTGAAGCATTACATGACAGTGTTCGGTTTCAGATTTTGTTAGATAAAAATCAGCAATATCGAGTGCTCTAACTATCATGACACAAGATCATTACTTTAGAGAAGAACTGGCCTACTTGCGTGAGCAAGGAAAGGTGTTTTCTGAAACCTACCCCCAGTTGTCCCGTTTTTTGCAGTCTCGCTCTTATGATCCTGATATAGAGCGTTTGCTTGAGGGGTTCGCGTTTTTAACGGCGCGTTTGCGTGCTAAAGCCGATGATGAGTTTCCAGAGCTCACGCATTCTATTTTGAATATGCTGTGGCCTAACTATTTAAGGCCAGTACCTAGTTGCACTGTTATCGCATTAACACCTGAAAATGATTTAAATGGCGCGCATAGAGTAAAAAAAGGGGCGCAATTTGATAGTAAGAAAGTAGAGCTCACTACCTGTCACTTTTCATCTTGCCGGGATGTGATGCTCTACCCTATTGTGTGTGAACGCGTTTTTTGCGAGCACACGCGAGAAGCTTCAATAGTGAGTGTGTCTTTAAAGAATGTGGGTAAAACGCCTTTAACGGCGCTGAATATAGATGCATTGCGTTTTTATCTGGGGGGAGATAAATCTAGCTCTCAGATGCTGTATTTGTGGTTGAATCATTATCTAGAGCACATATCGATAACTATCAATGACATGCAATTCTGGTTACCAAAACAGGTCCTTTCTCGAGTGGGCTTTAACAAAGATGATGCCTTGTTACCCTATCCACAGAATGTGTCGGATGGGTATCGGTTGTTACAAGAGTATTTAACTTTTCCAGAAGCCTTCCACTTTTTTGATGTCAATGATATTGCTCAGGCTCTACCTGCCAATGATGCTTTGCATTTTGAGTTGCACTTCCACTTTAACAAGACACTTCCGTCTGATGTCGTCGTCAGCGAAGAGCAGTTTCAATTACATTGTGTACCGGCTATAAACCTTTTTGCTCATGATGCTGATCCGATCGCATTGACGGGTAAGCAAACGGAATATCTTGTGACACCGTCAAGTCGTCATCCTTCTCACTATGAGGTGTTTAGTATTGACAGTGTTATGGGGTGGCAAGATAAGACTCAACACAACAAAAAAGTGAGGGGTAAACCTCGTCAATATGCTGCTTTTGAAAGTTTCTATCATGAAATTGAGCGAGTACGTGAGCGTCAGTCTTTGTATTACCGCTCACGTGTTAAAAGCAGTCTTCGAGGAGATGGCTTTGATACCTTTATCTCCTTTGTTCGCAGTGATGAAACAACAGCGTTCGAAGCTGATGAAGCGGTGTCTCTTTCACTGATGTGTTCTAATCGTCAGTTACCTTTAGCTCTTGGCATCGGTGATATATCTAAACCGACACAGACTTCCCCCTCTTTTGCCACTTTTCGAAACATTATGGCACCAACACAGTCTTTACGGCCGGTATTAGATGGCAGTTTGTTGTGGACGTTAATCTCTAACATGTCATTGAATTATCTTTCTTTGTTATCGGCCGATGCCTTAAAAAGCGTTTTGTGCGCTTACGACTTTAAAGCGCTCGTTGACAGACAAGCAGAGCGAGTGGCTAAAAAAAGAATGAGCGGCATTGTGGGAATTGAAACTCAGCCAGTGGACCGCCTCGTACATGGATATCCTGTACGAGGATTACAGTCTGTATTGACGCTTGATCCGCAAGGGTTCGCTTCTGAGGGCGATTTATACTTGTTTGGCACAATACTAAGTCACTTCTTTTCATTGTATGCCAGTATTAATTCTTTTCATGAGTTGACGGTGATAAATGAACAAAATCAAGAGGAATACTCGTGGGACATGTTGATAGGGACACAACCGTTGATCTAATGAAACCGGTTAATGAGTCGATTGTATCAAGCCCACGTGAATATCCACAAGACGCTCATGCTTACCAGTTTTTTCAGTTAATCGAATTAGTAAAGCGCATCGACAGGGAAGGTGATATGCCTTCTCATCGGTGGCTGTTTTCTGCAAATCCTAGTTTAGGTTTTGCGGCTTCTGATGTGGCGGCTTTAAGACCACTTACGCACGATCGCTGGGAGATGAGCACGCGATTTCTCGGTTTATCAGGAGCTCAATCGCCTTTACCAAGCTTTATGTTAGAGCGTTTGGTGACGGAATCAGAAGAAGGCATCAAGCGACCTTTCTTTGATTTTTTCAATCATCGAGTGCTTGAGCTGTTTTCTGAGTTATGGCGCAAATATCGCTATTACTTACGATTTGAACCCGATGCGATGGATGCGATGTCAAATCAGTTTTTCGCACTGGTTGGACTTGGCGATGCAAATCTGAGAACCCAGACGCCCATTAACTGGTGCAAGATGCTTTCGTATGCAGGAACGCTAGCGGGGCGTAGTCGTTCGCCTCAAGTGGTTGCAGGGATCATCGCACATTGTTTCGACTTAGAGCGTGTCCATATTCGCCAATGGGAAAAACGATGGGTACCTATTGTGGATGGACAACGGTGTGGGCTCGGAACAAAAAATATCTCTCTTGGGGAAAACAGTGTTATTGGGGATGTGGCAGTAGATGTCCGTGGTAAGTTTACCATTTGTATTCACGGTTTGAGTTCGTCGAGATTTGAAGACTTCTTGCCCTCTGGAAAAGAGTTTTTACCACTTTGTACATTAGTGGAGTTCATATTACGTGAGCAATTAGCTTACGACCTGGAGCTGCACTTAGAGCAACCGGAATCCATGCAAGTGAGCTTGATGTCTGGGCATGACGTCAAATTGGGGTGGAGTTCCTTTTTAGGTAAACCACAGGAAGACAAACACATTCTGATCCAAGTGAGGCAATAATGTATCAAATTAATGAGTTGGCGTTGTCCGTTACCAATGTAGCAGCACTGGCTTCTGGATGCGTGGCACAGATTATGTGCAAAGACACTTTGCTTATTGGCTCTGCCACATCAGCACAGTGGCACTTGGATGATTCTAATCACCAAGTTCAAGCGAAACACTGTGAGATACAACGAGTAGACGGAGTGTTTTGCATTATTGACCTATGTGCGGGGACTTATGTTAACGGTGCAACATCACCATTAGGTATAGGGCAAAGAGCAAAATTGAACGTCGGTGATGAGTTTTGTATTGGCTCATTACATCTTAGCGTCGCTCTTGAGCATAGTGCACAAGAGCGCTTAGAAAATATTGATACGTTGCTTGATGCCTCTCTCTCGTCTCATCAAAGCGAGCCGCTCATCGTGCAACAAGCGCCTATCCCTGATCCGCTGATCGAATTGGATGCGCTGTTTGCTAAGTCGCAAAAGACAAACAATGTTACCGATGATTTATTAAGCGATGTCTCTTCATCAGTGAAAAAAGAAGACCGCTTATCTTTTACGCCACAGTCCGACAGTGAATTTGAGTTGTCATCATCGATGACCCTGAAAAAGCATCGAACGGATTTTAATTTACACTCAGACGCCCATTCTGATGGGGATGTTAATACTCAATGGGAGAAGCTCATGGAACCATTACAACCAGAAACCGGAGATCGACGTTTAGATATGACGTTGCCGCAAGGAGATGAACACTTATTGGCAAGTCCAATGATGTCAGGGCTTGGTGTTCCTCTTTCTGGGAAACAGAACGTGACGCAGTGGCATGAGCTTGCCCATGATATTGGCGAATCTTTACAGGCATGTATTAAAGGTGTGCTAGCCATTCATGAACAAGTGAAAGGCGATCGATTTGGTACATTAAATCGAAATCTACAACCAATCGAAGATAATCCTCTTCGTCTTGGGCTTTCTTATCAAGAAACGATACAAACATTATTTGATGACAGCCACAGTTCGGTTCACCTTTCTCCGCCTGCTGCAATCAGTGAGAGTCTCAAACAGGTAAGAAATCATCATGATGCTATGTTGCATGCGACATCGGTTGCGCTTGAGCAAATTTTAGTGGCCTTTTCTCCAGAAGTCTTGCTCCGCCGTTTTAGCCAGTATCGCAGAGCGACCGAACCCCATTCACAAGAGACAGGCAGTTGGGCGTGGCAGATGTATAACGACTACTACCAAGAATTAACATCATTTCGTCAGCAGGGTTTTGAAAAATTGTACTGGGAAATTTTTGAACAAGCTTACGACCAAAAAATTCGTGAGATGCAACGGGAGTGCTAATCGTGTATCGACGCCTCATCGTTGTTGGAGTTGTTCTTATGCTGGCGGCGTGTGCTTCTTCTGATGTGCCAGCAGAGAGGCCTACTACCATCACACTCAGCTTATTGGGTGATAGTGGGATGAATCCAAATGTATTTGGTGAAAGTGCACCTGTTGAATTTCAAGTCTTTGAGTTACAAGACGACTCGATGTTTATGTCTGCTGACTTCGATGAACTGAAAAACGATCACCAAAAAGCATTAAAAAGTAATTTTGTTAACGTATATGACTATGTGCTCGTTCCTGGTCAATTCAAGTTTATTAACCCTATTGAGTTAGATGAGAAGACGCGTTACATCGGTGTGATGGCACGGTTTTCTGAGCCTGAGCTTAGTGAATGGAAACGCGCCGTCAAAATCATCAACAGGGGGCGAAAATACCATTTATTGGTTTATTTGAAAGACTATGACGTTATGTTGGAAAAGGTGGAATAAAAATGTATTCACGTAATCGTGTCGTATGGAATGAAGGGCTGTTCATTAAGCCACAGCACTTTCAACAACAGCAACGTCACATGGATTATTGTTTGGATGAACGAATAGCTTCGGTCAGTCGCTATCTTTTTGGCGTATCTGAACTGGCGATAAACTATGATTATTTGTCTTTTGGACGTATTACCTTAGAAAGAGCGACAGGGATCATGCCGGATGGTTCAGTCTTTCGAATTCCTCAAGAGGAAGCAGCCCCTCAAGCGCTTGAAGTGACGGATGCTTCTTTTGCCAACCAAGTTGTGTATTTGTGCGTGACGCTTCGCAGTGATGCGTTGTTAGAGGTCGATTGGCCGCAGACTCGTGGAAGTGGTCGTTATGAACATCGTCGTGTCGATGTGAAAGACGTACACTCTCAAAAAGGGGATTCGACGGGCGTGGATGTTTCTCCATTAAAGATACGTTTGATGCTGGAGCGAGATGATCGCAGTGGATTTGCTTCGTTCGCTATCGCAAGAATTTTGGAAAAGCGTCCTGATGGCAGTGTGTTGCTCGATCCAGAGTTTATCCCTTGCCTTTTGAATGTAGGTGCTCATGAGCCGCTTCACCGTTTTACGACGGAAATGGCGGGACTTATGCGAGAGCGAGCGAACAATATTGCACTGCGAATTGGTACGCCTTCTCAAGGTGGTGTTGCGGATGTATCCGATTTTATGTTGCTTCAAACACTCAATCGCGTTGCACCTCAAGTAAAACATTTGTCTCAGTTGCGCAGTCTCCATCCTGAGAGACTGTATGAATGTCTTATCAGTTTATGTGGTGAATTGGCCTCTTTCACCGATGAACGGCGACTGCCGCCAGAAATACCAAGCTATCAACACGAATCTCCTACTTATTCGTTTACGCCCCTGATGCGATACTTACGTCAAAGCCTCAGTATCGTATTAGAGCCTCGAGCGATGTCTCTACAGCTCGAGAAGCGTCAATTTGGTGTTATGGTGGCTCCCGTACAAGATCCGCAATTAATGAATGATGGGGAGTTTATCATTGCAGTGAAAGCACGCATGCCGTTGGATGAGCTGCGTCGACTCTTCATTCAGCAGGCTAAAGTTGCTTCTGTTGAAAAGATTCGTGAACACATCTCTTTGCAGTTGCCAGGGATCCCGCTTATTGCGCTTCCCGTTGCTCCAAGACAACTTCCTTACCATGCGGGGTATACCTATTTTCAGCTTGATAAATCAAGCCCGCTATGGAGCCAGCTTGAACATTCAAGTGGTTTTGCTATGCACATTGCCTCTTCATTTGATGAATTAGATGTACAGTTTTGGGCGATTAGGAGTTAATGAATATGACAGAACCTAGTCAACATCCCCATCACGCAGTGCACGACGTTTTTGAGTTTCGACGTGACGGGTTGAATCTTTTTAGCGATGTTTCTAGTGGATTGATGGGACTTGCGCTGCGTCTTAAAGGCCTAGCTTCATGCTCAAATGTCGAGGCGATATACGAACAAGTGCGTGATGAGATCCGAAACATCGATGTTGAACTCAATGAGGCTAACGTTGAGCCAGCACTTTCGTTGGCTTATCGGTATGTATTATGTGCTTTTCTTGATGAAGCTGTATTAGCTACGCCATGGGGGCCCGACAGTGTATGGGGCGCTCAATCTATGCTTGCTCATTTTCATAATGAAACATGGGGAGGCGAAAAGGTGTTTTCTATTTTAGAACGTTTGCAAACAGACCCACATCGCTACGCTTCGCTCTTGGTTTTTATTTATCAATGCTTAATGCTGGGTTTTGAAGGCAAGTATGGTGTGATGAAAGACGGAATGGCCATGCGAGAAAAGGTCATACAGCAATTAAAGATGGTAATAGACAGTACCGGTGGATCCTCCCAGTCGACAGCGATGCTTCGTCATGAACAAGTGGCCACACAGCATTCTGTGATTACAAGACAGTGGTCAGTATGGTCAGTCATCGCTGGCTTTGTGGTGCTGTGGGGTGTGATATTTGCACTTTATCATTCATCGCTCGTACAGCAGTCAGCCGATGTCCTCGCTGAACTTAACCAAATATTGCCATAAATCAGTAGGCTAATCATTGTGATCAGAATTGAACTTTCTACTTTAATATCGAAATTAAACGAGCAGAGTAAACTTGCTTTAGAGCAAGCGGCGGCGTTATGCATTGAGCAACAACAGAGTGAAGTGACATTTGAGCATTATCTGAGTGTATTGCTAGAAAACCCTCTGTCTGATGTGCGCTGTTTGTTGAAGCAGGAATCGCTTTCTCATGATTCATTAAAAATGTTGCTTAGTCAGAGTGGAGGAAGGGAAGCCGTACTGGATACTTATCCTACATTTTCTCCGATGCTGATTGAACTGTTGCAAGATGCATGGTTATTAAGCTCAACAGAGTTGCAGCAAACAGATCTACGATCTGGTGCCATTTTGCTAGCCGCACTTGTACGAGCACCTCGTTATTTATCTATCGAGGTAGTGGGTTTTTTCGAACAGGTTAATAGAGAAGCATTGAAGCATGCTTTTCATTCACGATTAGAGCAATCTGGAGAAACCGTGACAAAGATGGTGGCTAAGTCAGTCCAGCCTACTTCAGAAATTACGCAAGATGCATTAGGTAAGTTTTGTGTCGATATGACGGCTCAAGCTCGGGAAGGTGTACTTGATCCGGTCCTTTGTCGTGACGATGAAATGGATTTGATGATTGATATTCTATGCCGCCGCCGGAAAAACAACCCTATTGTTGTTGGGGACGCCGGGGTTGGTAAAAGTGCGGTTGCTGAGGGGTTGGCGCAACGTATTGCCGCAGAGCAAGTGCCAGAGCGCTTGCGCAATGTCACGTTACTGGCTCTAGATCTTGGTCGCTTACAAGCCGGAGCATCTATTAAGGGGGAATTTGAAAAACGTTTAAAAAGTGTCATTGATGCGATTAAGCAATCCTCTACTCCAATGATTTTGTTTATAGATGAAGCTCATACTTTGATCGGGGCTGGTAACCAAGAAGGGGCGGGAGATGCCGCGAACTTGCTCAAACCAGCTCTTGCGCGTGGAGAGTTGAGCACCATTGCGGCAACGACATGGAAAGAATATAAGAAATACATTGAAAAAGATGCTGCGCTAACACGCCGTTTTCAAGTGGTAAAGCTTGATGAACCGTCTGTATCACAAGCTTCTGATATGCTACGTGGCTTGGTAGGTGTGTATGAGAAGTCGCACCAAGTATTAATTTCTGATGAAGCCCTATGTGCTGCTTGTGAGTTATCTGCTCGTTATTTGTTAGGACGACAATTGCCAGATAAAGCTATTGATGTTCTTGATACGGCTTGCGCACGTATCGCGATTAACTTAACCGCGCCGCCAAAACGTATTGCGTGGCTAGAAGGTCAGATTGTACAACGATCCCGAGAAATTGAGTTGCTTGAGCGTGCCCAACTATTAGTACTGGGCTGTGATAATGAGCAACTGCAAACGCTTCGTGATCAAAATACACAAGCCGAAAACGAAAAAGCGGAACTCTTCGCAAGATGGCAGGAACAAAAAGAAATCGTGATGTCGAAGATTGCGGTGAGGACGGACCTTATCGAAGGACAATTAACGGATGATGAAATCGCTCAGCATCGTGTTTTATTGGCAACGTTAGATGCTCAATGGGCGTCGATTCCAAGCAGTGAGCGCTTAATGCATCCTTATGTTGATGAAGAACAAATTGCACAAGTCATTGCTGACTGGACAGGTGTGCCAGTATCTCAAATGAAAACCGATGAGTTGCATAAGATCACGCATCTCGTTGATTTACTGCAGAGGGATATTAAAGGACAAACACCAGCAATTGAACGAATTCATCAACATCTATTAACGGCAAGAGCCGATCTTCGCCGGCCTGGACGACCGAAAGGTGCCTTTTTGCTTGTAGGACCAAGTGGTGTCGGTAAAACAGAAACGGTGGTTCAACTGACTAAGCAGCTTTATGGTGGTAAACGATTTTTAACGACGATCAATATGTCGGAATACCAAGAAAAGCATACAGTGTCGCGTTTAATTGGCTCGCCTCCTGGCTATGTTGGTTTTGGTGACGGTGGCGTGTTAACGGAAGCTATTCGTAAAATGCCGTATTCTGTCGTCTTGCTTGATGAAGTTGAGAAAGCCCATCCAGATGTATTAAATCTTTTCTACCAAGCGTTTGATAAAGGTGAATTGGCTGACGGTGAAGGGCGTTTAATTGATTGTCAGAATATTGTGTTTTTCTTGACCTCAAATCTTGGTTATCAAACCATTGTTGACCACGCTCATGAACCAAAGCAGTTAGATGTCGCGCTGTATCCTGAGCTTGCTGCCTTTTTTAAACCTGCGTTATTGGCTCGAATGGAAGTGCTACCTTACCTTCCTCTGAGTACAGAAGTCCTTCATGATATTGTCAAGCATAAACTATCGCGCTTAGAAGCGCTGTTTACGTCTCGCTATGGTGCCAAAGTGACCATAACGGAAGCGCTCATTGACGAAATCATGAGCCGAGCTACTCGTAGTGAAAATGGTGCTCGAATGCTAGAAACTATTATCGAGGGAGAACTCTTACCTCCTGTTTCACTAGCATTGCTAAATAAGTTAGCACTAGCTTTGCCGATTAATCATGTGTTGCTGGACGCAAAGGAAGGAGCGTTCATTGGTGAGGTTGAGTAATTCATGAAAGATGGACTGGCTTATATTGCAGATATGGTTCGTTCACGGGGAACCTCTCAAGCTGGAGAGGCACTGCTCAATGCCTTAAGGTCATCGCTGTCGTTAAAGTTGGCACAGCTTCTGGTTTTTTCTGTCGATGGTCAATCAATAGTACCACTTAATGATCATGATGAAGAGCATTGGTCAGTGATGGACTTTAGTGCACCATTCGCCCATGTGCTTCAATCTGGCGAAAAAAAATTGCTCCGGGCTGAAGATGTTTATTATTGGCAGTCAAATGCGGTCTTTCACCAGATCACGCAAAACATGGACGAACAAGATGGTGTGTGTATTTTTCCGTTGAGTCGCAACGGAAAAATACAGGCACTGTTGTTTTTGATTGGTTCTTTCAATGAACTTCAATATGCCTTTGAGGAGCCGACGCTTTTACTGGTGCTTGATACGTTTTTATCGCACTGGGAAAATGTGACGGCACTCTCTCATCAGGCTCAAGATGTTGAGTTATTACAAGAAAAAATCGGCGAACTTCATCATCAATCTGATCGTACGCAGCAGCTTTCGTTGATGTCCACAACCTTGGTTGGGGAAAGCGAGGCGATGAAGACATTAAGATCGCAAATATTGAATGCGTCAGAGTCGATGATGTCTGTATTGATCCAAGGGGAAACGGGAACAGGGAAAGAATTGGCCGCTCGAGCTGTACATCACTTCTCTCCTCGTGCGTGCCAACCTTTTGTTGCAATCAACTGTGCTGCGATCCCTGAAAGTTTGCTTGAAAGTGAATTGTTTGGCTATGCCAAAGGCGCGTTCTCGGGAGCAGAACAAGATCGGGATGGACTGATTGCACAGGCTGATGGTGGGTCGTTATTTCTTGATGAGATTGGTGACATGCCTTTGGCGCTGCAAGCCAAGTTATTGCGTGTATTGGAATCGGGTCAATATCGCCCTGTTGGTGCTAAACATGAACGCCGTTCCTCTTTTCGCTTGGTTTGTGCGACGCATGTTCGATTACAAGAACACGTCCACAAAAAGGCATTTCGCCAAGATTTGTATTACCGCTTGTTGCAATTTCCAGTGACACTCCCGTCTTTATCATCGAGATTAGAGGATGTCGATATGCTTTGTCGGTATTTTGTCGAGCAATACAACAAGCAGAATCAATCTCATGTTCTTGGTATTGAAGCCCAGGCTCTGACTCGTTTAAAAGCCCACGCTTTTCCAGGTAATGTCCGAGAATTGAAGCATCTTGTGGAGTACGGTTGTGTCCAAGCCAAAGATGGACGATTTGTCATGGAAAAAGATTTGTTGCCTTTGCTGGATACTCCTAGCGCAGCGAAACATAGGGAAGAGCCGTCTCTTTCTGTATCAAAAGAAAAAGAGCCCTCACACTTGAAAGCGGCGATGGTCAAGTTTGAAGTGGATTTTATTACTCGACGTTTACAGCAGTTTCAAGGTGATCGTACTCAAACAGCAGAGAGCCTTGGACTACCAAAGCGTACGCTTGCATATAAATGTCAAAAATGGGGAATTCAATGAGCCGCGCCTTCTTATATTATGTTCGCTACTTAATGGTAGCCGCATTGCTTTGTTGCTCGAGTGATGCTCTATCCTCTTCTCTCTCTGATGAACAAGTAGAGGCGTTATTCCAATGTCGACAGGAATCAGATCGTTTAACGCGTTTAGTCTGTTTTGATGAAGTGATACAAACTCCGACACAAGTTCCTTCAACAGACCGTTTAAATGCTATGCGTTACCCTTCGCTATGGCAGCAAGTCTGGCGCTCTCAAGCGCGACAAAAAGAGGCGGTTCAGGTTTGGAAAAATGAAGGAGAAAACAACGCATGGATTGCGATCCGCGAGCGATCGGAGTTTCCGCCAAGAGCGCTACTGGTATTAAGTTGTGTTGATAATTTAAGTCGAGTTGATGTGCTCATGGGCAAGCCTATCGAGCCATTGGTACTAAAGATGGCATTAGATCAGCATTGGATCACGCTTCGTAGCGATGATTATGGCGTGATGTATTCATCAGCAAGAGGGGTTCCTGCCATTGACATTATGAAAAAATTTTCTTTCCAAGAGCTGGTCTCTTTATTGGTTGGTGGCGAGCGGTGGCAGTTTGAAACACAAGACGCCAGTGCATTACTTCCTCTGCTAAAAACGCGTTGTCATTGGTAAGTGAGGAGTAGATGGAACTAGATAATTATCGTAATTACGTTGCTGCGCCCATTAGTCACGAGAACCCTGTCGGACAACGATTACTTGATGATCCGTTGTTCGAGTTTGTCGAGGAACAGATGATGAAAGCTGGCTCTCTCGCTCATGGTTCGATTCAATGGGATAAGGTGGAACGTACGGCTGTTCAATTACTTGGTGAAAAAACCAAAGATATTAAGTTGCTTGCGATTCTTTTGCAGTGTCTCCATCACGATTTGACCCCTTCTCGCTGGGTCGTTTCTTTAGAAATCTGGGGAGACTTTATTACCCACTTCTGGACGCAAAGTTACCCCGCTCCTGGCGAGAGAGGCAATTTACCAAGGCGCAAATTTTTTAGTCAGATCAGTCAACGTTTTTTGACGGCATCAAAAGAAGTGAACTACGCCCAATTTGGTGAGCAAACCAAAGCCTCATTGGCTTTAGCCTTCTCTCGTTGGCAGCAAGCACTTGAACAAGAACAACTTGGTCAAGATGACATCACACCGCAGCTCTCTCGTTCGATTAAGCAAGGGATTGAAGAGGTTCAAAGACAGGCCGTAAAAGAGTCAGAATCGAACGTGGCGTCTTTGAAGGTATCCACACCGATGTCTACTCCCCCTTCTGTGGATAGTTCGTCAGAAAAGGCAACAAAAGAAACCTTACTCAAAGTCGCCAGTTTTTTGGGGGAACAAGATCTAGCGATCCCTTTATCTATTCGATTGAAGCGCTTTGCATTGTGGGGGGGCATTACATCAGTGCCTGATCATAACACGCAAGGTCAAACCTTATTGAGAGGAATGGTAACAGATCGAGTTCGAGACTATCAAGAACAACTGTCTCATGCAGACCTAGCGCTGTGGCGGAAAGTGGAACAAAGCTTAACGATGGCACCTTTTTGGTTTGAAGGGCAGTGGATGAGCTTTCAAATTGCTGAGCGGCTGGAGCAATCTCAATGGTGTGAGGCAATCACGCAAGAATGCATCGCATTTTTAGAGCGACTTCCATCCCTGACTCAATTGAGTTTTAAGGATGGCCGCCCTTTTGTTCCTGATGAGGTGAAAGCTTGGTTACTAGAACATCAACAAATGGGTCATGCCTCTCCTCGAGCTATGAATGATTGGAGCGAAAAACGTCATGAAGTAATGTCCTTGGCAAAAGAAGGTGATGTCACGTTGGCATTGACTCATCTTAATGAGGGACTGACACAAGCTACAGAGCCGAGGGATAAAGCCTATTGGCGTTTGCTTATTGCTGATGTTTTACAGGCTGAGCAGCTCGGTGCCATGGCACAGCAGCAATATCAAACATTATATACACAAATATCAACGATGAGTGTTAGTGAATGGGAGCCTTCCTTAATGGCTCAATTAGAGCGCGAACACTTGCCAAAGCAGTGAAGGTTTTAGTTTATGTGGAATATGATCAAACGTATCGGCACTCGATGTCGAATCGGTGTTATCGCAGCGATGCCTTGGCTATTGCTGCTTGCCTTTGTGCTTCTTCATATTGCGATATGGTGGTTAGGCCCTAGTTTTGAGTGGCGAGATCATCATCCTCTTGGTGAGCGTTCCCATCGATGGTTTGCCAGCGGCGGGCTTTTTTTGATCGCTGCTACGGTGTGGGGTTGGTCGCAATACGCCAAGGTCAAACGTTATCAAGAAAGAGATCGAAAAACAGCGCAGAGAAAACAAGATCCATTCATTGAAATCATTGAAGCTCAAGAGATCGAATTTAATGCTGTGCTTGATGAGATGAAAAGCTATACGGGGCGCCGTGATGCGTTGTACGGTCAGCCATGGTACGTCTTACTGGGTGAGCAGGGCTCGGGTAAAAGTCAATTTATTCAACGCTCCGGTCTGTCATTTCTTTTTTCTACTGTATTAAATGCTTCAAAAACTCAGGAAAAAAAAGCGTTTGATTGGTGGGTTGGTAATGAAGCGGTGGTCATTGATCCCGATGGTGCGTTGATCACTCAAGACGCCTCCCCCGCTCCTGAAGGAGAAGTCAGGCAGTGGCGACACTTTATTGATTGGCTTGAGCAAACGCGTCGCCGTCGTCCTTTAAACGGGGTGGTGGTAACCATTGATGTGATAAAACTTATCGAATGTGATGAAGCAAGCCGACAGGCCTATGCCGCTCAAATACGTAGTCGTTTGAAAGAATTGATGGAAACGGTGGCATCAAGGTTACCCGTTTATGTAGTCTTGACAAAATGGGATGGTCTGAACGGCTTTGAACCTTTTTTCCGTCATTGCAATGCCGCTGAGCGAGCGTCCATTCTCGGGTTTACTTATTCTCTACATTCTCTCGAGTCGACGGATGAATGGTTAATGGAGTTTTCCCAATACTACGATCGTCTGATTGCGCAATTGAATGCGTTGCTTATCGAATATGAAGGTGGACGCTCCGTCGCTGAACGTCAAGCGATGTTTAGTTTCGTTAAACAAGTTTCCGGCTTAAAGCATGGGCTACAAACTATGCTTGAGACGATGTTCTTACGAGATAAGTTTTCAACCCCGGCGCTGCTCAGGGGGACCTATTTTACTTCGGTAGAGCAGCAAGGTGTGCCGCATGATATTTTTGATGATGCTATTGCTCGTCGCTACCAACTGACAGCGCCATCTCGTTCGGCTCAACAGGCAAAGCAATCGTTGGTGTATTTCGCCGGTACTCTGTTTGAAAATGCCATTATTCCTGAAGCTGGACTTGCCACAGACAACATTAAAGTACTTAAGCAAAAACGTCGTTTGATGTTACATGCCACAATGGCATGTAGTCTCGCAACAATACTGCTTCTCGTTGGGTGGCAACATAGCTATGGAGAAAATCGCCAACGTGCAGAAAATGTGTTAATCAAGGTTCGTTTATATCAAAGTACAGAGCAAGATAAACCGCATTCACCTCAAGCGATGTTGGCATCGCTTGAGCAAATACGAAGTGCCATGCTTGCTTATGGCTTTTTTCATGAAAAGCCGAAGTACATTTCTGAAATGGGATTGTACCAAGGGCACACTATTGGCCCTAAAGTGGAAGCGACGTATCTGGAATTGCTTAATCGACAATTCTTACCGCTACTGATGAATGAGCTGATGGCTGAGTTAAGCCAAGCTCGTACGAATGAAGAAAAGCTGGCGGTATTAAGAGTCTATCGAATGATGACGGATCAAAGTGGCAGACAGAGTGATCTTGTGATGAACCATTTTGCTAAGTTGTGGCATCACCAATTTATGGGGCAGAGAGACACGCAACAAGCTTTGTTGCATCATTTGCAATATGCGCTTGAACATACCGATCTCGAAGGTGCAAAGATGGCGGGCGACCATACCGCTATTGCCGTGTTGCGCCCATTTGAAGGCGAGATCTCCAAGGTACAAGCCAAACTGAGTTTGATGCCAAATGAAGAACGCGTATACCGAAACCTGCGTAGTAGTGCACAAAGTGTATTAGGTGGCCCATTGAATATACGACAATTGGTGGGACCTTCTTTTGATGTGATCTTTTTAGCACGAGAAGCTCATGAAGAGCGATTACAGATCCCTCGCTTTCTCACGCAAGGGGGCTTTGAGCGTTATTTCTTACCTCAAATGCGTTCTGTTTCTCGTTTAGCGTTGACAGACAGTTGGGTGCTTGGACAAACACAAACCGCGAAGTTTAGTGATGCTGACGAAGCAGCGCTTCAAGAGAAAATTCAGGCGCTTTATATTGCGGATTATACGCGAACTTGGCGAGAAGCGTTGAATACACTCGATGTTCAAGCGTTTGCGAATTTAGATGAAGCGGTTTTGGTACTTGATAGTTTGATCAGTAATACTGAGCCGCTGCAGAAAGTGTTACGAACATTAAAGCAGCATACGCAGCTTTACCAACAACCTGACGATGAACGTGCACAAAAAGCAATACAGACGAGTACCGCTTTTAAGTTGGCTACTGCAATAGAGACGCCGTTTTCTCGTCTTAATAGTGTATTGGTAAGCCAAAATGGTGAAGAAAGTAACATAAATCAGTTGTTAGCCAGTGTGAGCGAACTTGATAATTACTTGAAAAGTATTCAAGAGGCGCCAGATAGGGGAATGGCGGCATTGGAAGCAACACAAGCTCGTATGGCTTTGAAAAATGTCGACCCAATTTATACGTTAAAACGGATCAGCCGAGGATTGCCTGCTCCCCTTGATGCGGTCATGGAAAAGGTCGCAGACGAGAGTTGGTATGTGATTAAACAAGAGGCGATCCAGTATTTAAATGTACGTTGGCAAACGGATGTGTATAACGTCTTTGAAACGCAATTTGCTCATCGTTACCCTTTTGAGCCATCAGCATCAAAAGATGTCTCATTAAAAGATTTTGAAACTTTTTTTGCGCCGGAAGGTACGCTTGATAGCTTTTATTCTGAGCAGTTAAAAGGGTTTGTGGATGATGCTTCAAACAACCAACACATTGTTAAAGAAGAAGTCTTAACCCAATTTGAACAAGCGAAAGCGATACAACAGGCGTTTTTCAATCGTAAAGGCGTGCTCGGTGTGAATTTTGTTATTCAACCCACACACCTTAGTAATAACAAACGCCGTAGTGTGCTGAATGTGGATGGGCAGCTTCTGTCATACAGTCATGGTAGCCGTGAGAATATTGAGATGATTTGGCCTAATACATTACGTGAGCGTGCGACTTCTAAGGTCACGCTGATGCCAAATCAAAATAATGTTTCACCTCGTAGTGTTGTCGCCAACGGGCCATGGGCATTGTTTCACTTGCTGGATCAAGGTGAAGTCACGTCTGCCAGCCCAACTTCAGTGGATTATCAATTCCATGTGGATTCAGGTGCTATGACCTATCGGTTGAGTTCTGAGGTGAATGTGAATCCTTTTACCAGCCGTTTATTGGCTTCATTTTCCCTTGCTCCTTCTCTGTACTGAGTGATTTAACGGGCAGCGGTACTCGCTGCCCGAATTTATTTGAGTTGACCTTATGTCCGTGTCTCTGTTTATTCAAAACACCTATTATGTGATTGCTTTAGATCCGCAGGCTTTAAAAACGTATTCTGCTTATGAAGCAGTTCGAGCTGAAATTAATCGCCGTGCGAGTCCTTTATCGGGAGGCATTGATTGGCAGCAGGTGAAAACGCAATGTGAGTGGCTAGCCAAAGGGCCAGGCATTGATTTATTGATGGCGGGTTATTGGGCTGTGGCCGTTATGAAGGTTCAAGGTTTGTCTGGACTGGCTAACGGTCTTGAGCTACTGAATGCAGTGGTTTCAATGCTACCGGATGGTGATAGTAAAATCGCGAAAGGTCGCAAAGACATTCTTGAGTGGGTGAATGCGAGAGTCGTGGAAGAGCTGAAAGTATTGAAACCTAACGTTGAAAATCTACGAGATCTCTACCGCTGTGAACGGTATTGTGATCAGTTGCATCAAATGATGCAGCTTAAGCAGCCGACTCTGGCGGTGAACTTCGAAAGTATCGGCTTTGCCTTGTTTGAGCATATCGATCGCCTTGAAGCTAAATGGTATACAGTGGACCATTCACACTGTTTGAAAGAGACGTTGTTACCTCCGTCCTCTCACTCATGGAGAAAGCAAGGTTTATTTTTGGTATTGGCAGTGCTTATTGCTGTCAGTGTTGGCTTGGCTTATCAATGGAAGCATCAGTGGCAATATTTCCACTTTGAACGTGTGTTAAATATTGAGTCGCTGGCTAAGCAAACCGCGATGCCTCCTTTTATTAAAGAAGACATGACGACACTTTTGGTTAAGGACGTTGATGTTCATTTGAGCCAAGATTTTGGCGTTCAAAAAAAACAAATAGAATCAATATTGATGGCATTTGAGCGGCTATCTCCTTTGGAGGCACAACCTGTTCGAAAGAAAGTCCTTTCACAGCAATACGTTGCGATACAACGAGTTGATAATCGGGTTGAACGTTTTCAAAATACTCGTACTCGAGTTGCAAACGTGGTTGGACAGTACAAAGGAATGCCACAATATCAAGCACTGCATTCACTAGAGACTTATGCCATTAGCCTTTCACCAGTGTATGGACGTATTGGTTATATCGAACGTTTAATGAAGGAAAATAAGCGAGAAGACGCCCAAAAAGAACTCGATATCCTGACAGGACGTTTGAATGATGTGAGCTGGAAATGGGCACAATTACATCGTGAAATGTCCAATCAAAAACAACGAAAAAACCTCCCGCTTGAGCAATAACTTGCTCGACTCGAGCGATGGATTGCCCAGTTGAGCAATCCATTGCCTGGTTAAAATATCATTCGTTAGTCAAGGTGTTGATAAATAATAATAATATTTTATGGCATGCTTCTTGATGTAGCTATGTTGCATACATTCATAAATTAAGAGGAATATTGCTATGCCAACTCCATGTTATATCTCTATTGAAGGCCAAACTCAGGGGCTTATCACGGCAGGCGCTTGTACACCAGACTCTATTGGTGATGCTTACGTTGAAGGTCACGAAGACGAAATGCTCGTACAACAATTTGGCCATGTGGTGACGGTACCGACTGACCCACAATCTGGTAACCCATCAGGTCAACGTGTTCATAAACCTCTTCAGTTTACCGTTTCACTCAACAAAGCCGTACCACTGATGTACAACGCGCTTGCGTCCGGTGAAAAGTTGAAAAATGTGGAGCTGAAGTGGTACCGCACTTCGCTGGAAGGCAAGCAAGAAAACTTCTTCACAACAAAACTGGAAAACGCATCGATTGTTGACATCAAATGCGAAATGCCACATTGCCAAGATCCAGCAAACGCGTGTTTCACTCAAAATATTACGGTTTCTCTGTCCTACCGTAAGATCACTTGGGACCACATTAATGCCGGCACGTCTGGTGCGGACGACTGGCGTAAACCTGTCGAAGCATAAGGTTTAACTCGCGCCATCACGTTTGTGATGGCGCTACCTTTGGGAGAATAAGATGGCACAAGGTGCATTGGTTGGAGATATGGGGTCTGGTCATGCTGACTACCCAGCAACGGTCATTATAAGTGGTTCACCGACCGTTAAGATTGATGGTAAGAGCGTGGTGCGCCAAGGTGATGCCATCAGTTGTGGTGGTGTGATCGTTGGTGGTTCAAGTGTCAATATTGGCGAATAAACAATACTCAATCATGTAGAGGTCAACATGGCTCTGTCGTTAGCATTTACCCTCACCATTGACGGACTGGATGAGAACACGTTTGTGGTTCGTGACTTTGATGGTCATGAGAGCCTGTCTCATCAGGCGTCGTTTTTTTCTGATTGCCATGGCTTTCATTATGATATCAGTCTAGCCAGTCGTCGCTCGGATTTGAGTGCGTTTGATGTCGTGGATCAGTTTGCACAGCTGCACATTATTCAAGACGGGGAATGTGTTCAACGCGTGCACGGGGTGGTCAGTGGGTTCACACTCGGTGACACCGGGCATAATTATACGTTTTATCGACTTTCTTTAGTGCCATCGATGATGCGTTTATCGCTTCACCATGACCGCCGTATCTTTCAAAAGCAAAGTGTTTCCGAAATCATATCAACACTGCTCCAAGAAGCGGGTATACAAGATTATGCCTTTGCTCTGACTCGAGATATGCCACTTCGAGAATTTTGTATGCAATACCGCGAAACCAACCTGGCGTTTATTGAGCGTCTTGCCGCAGAAGAAGGGTTGGTGTATCACCATGAGCATATTGCAGGCAAGCATACGGTCGTCTTTAGTGATGCCTCTGTGATGCTGCCGATGTTGTCAGAGCCTGTCACCTATCACCATAATGGTGGCGGGGTGGCGCCTTCGACGTTCATTTCCACGTTTGAACAACACACTCAACGAGGCGTGGCGGAGGTGGCGCTCGAAGATCGCAGTTTCCAAAAACCGGATTATCGTTTTACCCAGTCGGCTCATGGCCGTGAACTGGATTATCAACGAGACGACTACGCCTACTTTGACTTTCCCGGTCGCTATAAGGATAACCAACAAGGCAAAGCCTTGAGCCAAATACGGTTGGATTACTTGCGCCGGGAAGAGCATACCGTTTCAGGTCAAAGCAACGAACCTTTGCTTCGTGCCGGTTATCGTTTTTCGCTGACCGACCACATGGATGCGTCGAGTAACCGCGATTGGGCGGTGGTCAATGTTCATCACCAAGGGCGTCAGCCTCAAGCGCTCGAAGAAGAAGGAGGAAGCGGTGCAACGACGTATCACAATACCTTTAAACTCATTCCTGCCGATAACACTTGGCGTGCGTCGCCAACGTTAAAGCCGCTGACTCATGGACCTGAAATTGCTGTGGTGGTCGGGCCTGAGGGAGAAGAGATCCACTGTGACCAATATGGGCGAGTGAGAATACAGTTTCCATGGGATCGCTACAGTGCCAATGATGACAGCGCCTCCTGCTGGATACGTGTGGCGCAAGGACTGGCAGGTTCACAGTACGGGATCATGGCATTGCCTCGTGTGGGCGACGAAGTGGTGGTGTCGTTTATTCATGGTGACCCTGATCAACCCATGGTGACGGGGCGCACTTACCATGAAACTAATGTGCCTCCTTACCCGTTACCAGAGCATAAGACTAAGACCGTCCTTCGTAGTAAAACCCACCAAGGCCAAGGCTTTAATGAGTTGAGTTTTGAAGACCAAGCGGGACAAGAAAAACTGTATTTACACGCACAGAAAGACATGGAGACCGATGTTTTAAATGATCAGGTGGTGAGTATAAAGCACGATCAACACACCACCATTGACAATGCGCGTTTTACCCATACTAAACAGGATGAACATCATACGGTTGGTGGTCATTATCATCAACAGATTGAACAAGATCACTCGCTGAGTGTCCGTGGCGATATGCACCATAAAACCGATGGACGTTATGCCATGGAAGCCAAAGACGAAGTCCACCTTAAGGCTGGGCAAAAAGTGGTGATTGAGGCCAGCAGTGAGCTGACATTAGAAGTCGGCGGCAGCTTTATCAAAATCGATGCTTCCGGTGTCAGCTTGGTGGGTACGGGGATCAATTTAAACTCTGGAGGTAGTGCCGGCAGTGGGAAGGGAGTGGCAGGTCAATTACCTTCCTTACCATTAGGTATTGAAAGCCCAGCGATGCCTGATGAGGCGCTGCCCATTCAGGTCACTGAGCCCGTGCTACTCACGATGGCCGCCACCAATGTACCGATGGCACCGATATGTGGTCGTCAGGTGGATGGTTTATGTACTCGTGAGGATTGTCAGTGTGAATGATAGAAACGTGATGATGAAATACTGGTTAGTTGTCGATACCCTTCGTGTTCCCAATGCCATGGACGTGCTTAAATCTCACGGTCCTGTACAACAAGCGTTTGCATTGTACGCGGGGAGTGCGTTTGATTATGCGTTGGACAAAAGTCCGATGGTTATCGACTTAGGAAGTCATCGTGAAGCGGCGCTCTCTTGCTTATCGCTTCCGGGTTTTGCGACCAGTGCGGTCGTTTTTGATGTGGGGGAGTCTATCTCTGTCGAGAAGTGGCGGTCTCATCTGCAATCGATTTTTCTGGTCGAGATTGACCGTCAACCCATCATGGTGCGCTTTTATACCGATGCCTTTTGGGAGGCTTATGCACAGGGTTTAAATGACTCGGATAAACGCGTCCTACTTGGTGAAGCCAGTGCGGTGAATTGGCTCAGTTCAGATCAGAGACTTCAAACATTGTCTCGCCCTGAGGGCGAAAATGCAACGCCTCCCTATGCGTTGACCTCCTCCATTTTTAAACATTAGGTCAAAGATATGTTGTATAAAATCAAGCAAGGTGACTGTTTATCTCTTATAGCAGAGCGTTTCAACACGACGCCTGAAGCGTTAGCGAAACTCAACAGTGAGCAAATCAAACACCTTGATCTCATCTATGAAGATAATGTTTTAACCATCAGCCAACCAGAAGTAGTTGAAACCGATGGCTCTCGTATCGCTTTTGTTAAAGCGTCAACAGAGATGAATGGCGGCAATGATACTTGTGAAGGTAAGCGTCGAGAGTGGGCTGATATTTTATATGTTCCTTCCCACCCCAAAACGGGCGAACGAATGTGGTATGCAATTTCTGAGTTTGCTAAGACGCAATTGTTAGAAGAAAAAGCGGCGATGGCGCAAGGGATAAACCCGAACGATGCAAAAGCAACGTTACAGCATTTGAATCGTCTTGGGGTGTTGTCTAAATTCTCAGCTAAAACGCATGAGCAATTTATGAGTGAGGCTGACCGAACGACGTATCGTACTTTGCTATTAACAAAAGCCGTCATTACGACACAAGCTTATGGTAAACAAAAAGCGAATGATTTCTTGTTGTCTGCTGCCGCCCTCGTCAATATAGACTTAGAAGCGTCCCGAGCTGAGATTGCAGAAGATGAAGATGCGAAAAACAGAACGATATATCTGAATTTTTCAAACCTTTATCATGGTCGAGTGGAAGAGAAGAGCCAGCAAGCGCAAGCGTATTTCAATCAAACCGTCGATCAGCAGCTTCGAGCAATAGTACTTAAACGTATTGATGAAGAAGTAACAAGTCTGGAGCAAGCCGCCGAAAAACTCGCGACCAGTAACGTGTCAGAAGATGGCAGTCACTTTGTCTATGTTAAGTCACTTGAATACTTTACTACGCAAAAAGAGCGCACACTGCATGCCTATGTGAAACAATATCGACAAGCACGAGAAGTGCTTAAAACAGACGATGAAATCGCATTAAGCTCTCATGAGGAGGCTCGTGCCTATGTCGAAGCCTGGGGGGAGCATCTAAACTCCGCTTTTGATGAGTTGGTCCCAATTTATGGTGATACCGATTCGTTGATGTGTGCCAGTGCGCTGCGTTATCTCAATCAACATGGCTTAGTGGTGAAAGAGCAGAGCTTGAGACTTGACCAACTGGAAGGGACTTTACCACGCAACCAAGGGCCAAAGGCTTTTGAGCCTCTCGCATGGCGTGAGTCGGTTAATGGCCAAGCAAAACCACTTGATATTAAAGCTGAACATGTCGTTACCGCCATCAAAGAACTGTATATAGAATTGAAAGGGCCTGAATTGGATGTGCCGACAGCATCATACAACTTGTTTGATACCTTCAATAATGTTGATTATGACTGGTCGTATTACCCGACTAAAGCGCTCATATTGGTGGTTGATGCGACTCTTGAAACTCATCAGTCAGCGCTCACGGAGCTGTTTGGTGGGCATAAAACCCCATTTGATGAACTCTTTCGTTGGCTGCTTTGGATAAAAAAAGTCGCGCTTGCTCGTCTTGATGCCCTGAAATACTTAGCGCAAGAGAAGGCGGAAAAAGGGGCTCAAGGCATGCGTTTTTTGCTTTCAGAGACCAATACTCTACCTGTGGTGTTAACGTCATTATGGGATGAATCTGCGTTTAAACCTAAGCCTATCAGCCAGCCTGGTTTTATCAACCAAGCGAAATTCAACGACATTCAAGTGGTGGAGTGCAGTTTACTTTCTGATGGGAAGGTATTTTATGTGCGAGGGCCGCAATGGTACTTGCCGGAAAATGAAGGCGACTGCCGCTCAGGCTTTCATGTCAAAGTACTCACAAAACACATTACTTTTGAGGACGTCAATAACAGCGATAAGGTCGTGAAAGCATCGAACATCAATGAGGCTGTGGAAGCGCTGAGTGAGCCAAACATGACGGTTGGATTATTGCCGATAATACAACAATTGGAGTCAACCTCTTCGTTTTGGCAAGACAGTTACCATATTCGATACAAAGATAAGACCAAGGTTCCCAGTTACAGCGTAGATGCGGGCGCGCAATTTCTTCGCTTTGTGACTCAGTCGGAGCAAAGTCTGAATCAGCCGTTCGAGTCCTATCAAACGTTGATCAAAAAACCGACTCATTTTGGTACATCTGGTACGGCTTCTGCGAACTTAACCGCTTTGCAGGGGCAAATTGGATTTACGTGTTGGCTTCCTGCGCTCCCTGAAAATAAAGATATTCCGAAATTCTCTCCTGACAAAGTGAAAGACCATGAGCTCATTTGGAATTGGATAGATAAGAATAAAGAGCCTCAGACGTTTGAACTTGGCCGCTTTAGTGCTTGTATTGCTGGGTCTGTTTATGGCCTTGCCGCCGCCTCTTGTCAATTAAGCAGCAAGGTCGAATTTGGTCCGACGAGTGTGGATGACGGCTTTGGGATCAAGGGCAACACGGTTGGCTTGTTTGATGCCAATGTTCATGATGCTTATGGGTTAGATGGCGGTGATTTAAGGTCTGCAGAGCGTGCCAAAATAGCCAGTGAAGCATCAATGGGCGTGAATGCGTTTGCGGGCATCAAAGCGGGTGGAAAACTTGGAGCAGAAGTATACTGGCGATCGCCAGTAGATAACGCGCCACGAACCAAACTTGGTTCTATTGATGGTGAACTTTCAGCCTCTTATGGTATTGGTGCAAACTCCTATTTTGAACTTAAACTGCAAGGTAACATGTTGCTGCTGATTGCTAGCGCAGGTGTTGTCGTCGGCTCTGGAGGTAGTGGAAAAATGGCGATAGCGCTGGATTGTGAAGCAACAGATACCTTCTTACATCACTTGCTTAGTTTGTTGAAACGTAAGGAGTTTCGTCGTTTAGAAGTGTTTGGTGATGTTGACCAAAATGGAGAAAACGCCAGCTATGCCCTATTGAATGATGTGATGACCGTTGCTATCGCCACTGGTTTAACCATAGGTAGTGCGCTGCTCATCCCTACCGGGATGTTACGGAATTTCAAGAAGCAAACCTTGAGTAAAGATTATGCGCCAGCTATCGCAAAGCGAGTTTTGGTCGAGCAGCCTGAAGAGCAAGCGATTATTCAAGCTTGGGTGGAAAAACTTCCCCCTGAGACCCTATGTAATCTGTTGAATTGTTTAGTTCAACATCAAGACTCTAGCGATGACAATTACAAACAGGCACAAGCGATTGTTCAAGTAATGCAATGGCTTGCAGATGACGATAAGGAGCAAGGTGAGGCCAAGCAGCGTCAGTGGAAAGAAGCATTGATTGCGATGGGAGATTTACCTAAGGGAGAGAAAAACTATCCTCTTGAGTGGCAAACTTACAAAGAGCAGTGGTTTAGGTTGGCGAGCTTTGTGAAAGAGTTTGGTGGGCAATATAACAACGTATTAGAAAATCTCTTTAACAGAAGTTCGAAAAAGTTATGTGGGAATATGGTGCTGACAAAAGTGAGTGAGTATCGCCGAGAGTCGACAGGTTTTGTCTTTGGTGTAAAAACCAGCGAATATGTGGCATCACAATACGCGGCATACCCAATAAACTCAGTGGCTAATGGTCAGTATGTCGGTGAAAAAGCGATGATTGCGCTTGAAACGAGTCGAGGGCAACATCATTGGCAACTAACGCAAACTGAGGAGGAAATTACAGAGTGGAGTATTGCAAATGTGCTTTAGTCGTCTATTCGTAAAATCGATACTTTTGTTTGGTTTAGCTCTTAGCATGGTGGGGTGCAGTAAAGCGCCTGACCCTCAAGATGATATCCCACTCTTTGACTCTTTTATTGCTGAGAATATAGATAAAGTGTCAGATGATCCGTACATCTCAAGCACAGTGAGACCCGGAGATAAGATGTATGAGTTTCTGGTTAGCCTTCAACATGGTAGCGGAGGAACGAACTTCTTAGACCCATTACTAGATAATGGCGATCCAGAGGCAATGTTATGGGAAGGACGTTTAATCTTGCCTGTGATGCGATTAAGAGGTAAAGCCTATCGACTAATTCATGGGGCGATGCAAGCAGGAAACCCTTATGCGGCATTAGAACTATCAGAAGGAAGTGAGAGTTGTCGATATTATTTTGGTAAAAACTCTGCGGGCAATAAATTGGCAGAGATAGTAGGAATGGGGACGTCAAATGAGTCGGGAGTTTGCTCCGAAGAAAATTTTGCTTTTGCTCTTGAGGGGTTTGAGGATCTAGCAAAGAAAGGCGATTTACGTGCTCAATATTTTTTGCTCAAACAAAAAAACTGGGACCAGTCGACGGAGACTCGAGCTGAGTATATTCAGGAAATCATCCGCTTTGCAGAGGCGCACTACTACCAACCTTTGATGGACTATGTTGGTACGATTTTGTTTTACTCGAAAGAGGAAAATAAAGATATATCGAATACGCAAGAACAGCATGAATTGGCGATTAAGCTTCTTACGATAGCGTCTAACAATAACTATATTCCGGCCATTTATAAGCTATATTTCGCCACAACAAATAAAGATGAAAAAGATAAACTAATAAATAAGTCGTTTGTTTTAGGTGATATCAGAATGATTAAATATCAACTTTTTAAAGAGCAGGATGGGTCTCCTGAGCAATACTACTATAACACTATTATTAAAGAGCTTTCAGGTCGTTATCTTTTTTCACCAGAAGAATCAGAGAAAGAACCCGATGTACAATTACAAGCAGAAAAATTTGCAGAATCTATCCACTCTAGTGTTTACATTGATGGGTTTACAGATAGCGGAGATTGGAACTGAGTACAAACAACGAAGACGCACTAAGGTAACAAAAAATTCTTTGGAGTATGAACTTTTGCTGCAAAGTAACAAATTTTAACTCTTATTTTGTTACAAGCTAGATTCTCAGTAGTGATGGGCGATGTAACACTTTTAAGTAAAATCAAGATGTAATTACCGTAACCGATTCTAAAGGTAGAAAAGTCTATATCGAGCTCAATGGTGTTGAGCAAAGCAAATACCTAATTGAGAATATGCGCAAGACAGGATACGCCGTAGTCGGCAATGTGTTGCATGCGCTTATTATTGATGAGGGAGATGCTATCGCTACTCCTCAACATTACCCTCGGGAGCACTTACCTAGCTATTTTGATTTTACAGAAAAGGGAATCGTTAAATTTGTGAATGCCTTACTAGGCACCAATTTTTCAGATTTCGGGTATTCGACTCAACGAGTACATGAAACAACAGACTGTCTCTGTTAATACTATCAAGCCCCCATATTGGGTTTTTTTTCTTGAATTAGTGGTATTTAGTAGTAGAATTACTAATTAGTAAATTACGTACTAAATGCTACTAAAACGAGGGTCACATGATAGATTGGATCTTTCCTAGACATGCACTTGCCGAGCAAATTCTTGATGGGATGAGTAAGAACCTTCTTGATCGAGTATCTGTTTTTGCACCACGTAAGCGTGGTAAAACGGAATTCATTCAACATGATATCATTCCGATGGCCGTTGAGCGCGGAATACTTCCGGTCTATGTTGATTTCTGGTTGTTTGAAGATGATCCAGCTGCTTGCTTCTCTTACGGCGTGGATAAGGCGATTACGGCTCATGCGACGTTCGTTGAGCGTGTTAAGGATAGCGGTCGCAGCTTAACGGCTTTCGAGTTAATTACGTTATGGGGTAAAGCACGAGCAGAAAGAAAGCGAGCTGAAGACAATACAGCTAAAGCTTTTGAAAGGCTTGAGGCGATCGATATGCCCATATTGCTGCTGCTAGATGAGGTACAACACCTCAGTTCCGACCCAAAGTTCATCGGTTTTACAAAGACACTACGCTCCTTCATGACGAGCCGCCGAGACTCTAAAATTAAAGGGATATTTACCGGTTCTTCACGAAGCGGCTTACAGCGTTTATTCAAGGAAACCAAAGCACCTTTCTTCGACGCTGCACAGTCAGTAAAGTTTGAGGAGCTAGGTGATGATTTTGTCCGGTACCAGTTGTCTAATTTTGAAAAAGCGACGGGTGGCTTGACCTTGGAATTTGAGAAAATCAACGACTATTTTTTGCAGGAAGGACGCAAGCCAGCGCGTCTAACTGAGATACTCAAAAGAATGGTCCATGTTCGACTGTCGGATTTTGACATGGCTCTTGAGCTTTATCGTGATGATATTCTCGAAGACGATTTGAGTGGACAGCAGAAGTCATTGATTGCGTTGAAGGCGCTCGACTTTGCTATCCTCTATCTTGTTGCGATTGGTCAAAAAGGGCGCTTTTACTCACCAGACACGATTGAAAAGATGAAGACCCTTGAGCTCATACCTCAACAATCAAAGGTGAGTCAGGGTACGGTAAGCAATTCTATAAAACGACTGAAAGAAACGAATTTACTCTATAACCCAAGTCATGGCCAGTACGAGCTAGAGTCACCAGAACTTCGCGACTCCATCATTGAATTGATGCCTGAACGGGTAGCTGTTAATCGTCGATAGGTAAGGTTGGCATGATGAAGAATGACTTGGAAATGTTACTCAGCTCTGACAAGTACCAATCGCTTAAGGATGGGCGGTTCTATATTGACGGGGATATTCTCTACTCTGTAAAACTAAATTCGTGCTTTCTAGAGGAGGAACTTAACTTTTGCGTCTTTCGAAATGGCGTACTGATGGGGCATACATCAACGATAGGCTTCTCTTGTTTTTAAAGTTCACTTCATAAACAATACCTCAAATACCTCAAATACCTCAAATACCTTAAATGCCTTAAATTTAATAATTGACTTATTTAGATTATTTGGCATAATTTTAGATATGATCTTATATCGGAGCGATAAATTGAAAAAAATAATACTCGTTGGCCATCGAAAAGGAGGTGTTGGTAAATCTAATACAGCTGTTAATTTGGGGGTAGCTATAGCAAAGGAATATTATCAGGGACATACCGATAGAATTTTGCTTGTAGATGCAGACCCTCAAGGAACCTTGTATCGTTGGAATCAGCGCAGAATGGCAGATACAGAGGAGCAAGAATTTCCTTGTAACAGATTAGAAGGTAACATCAACAAGCAGCTTAAAAGAGAAATCGAAAACTATGATTTTATTATTGTTGATGCAGCAGGTAGGGATAGTAGAGAAATGAGAAGTGCAATGCTATCCGCTGATTTGATGCTTATGCCAACAAAAGCGAGTCATGCTGACTTAGAGCTTTTGGAGCATATGGCTGAGACAGTAGAAAATGCAAGGGATTTCAATGAGGGATTGAAAGTTGCAGTATTTATCAATATGGCACCAACTAATACACAAGCAGAGAGGTTAACCGCTAAGCAATTACTTAAGGAATATCCTGAATTTGTATTGATGAAAACAGTGGTAGCAGATAGAAAAGCACACAGGGACTCTTTTCATCATGCATACGGTGTTCACGAGTGGAAAGACAGCAAAGCCAAGTCAGAAATCAGTTGTTTGCTTAAGGAGATGTTAAGTGTTGTCTAGAAAAAATTTACAAGCACAAGAAAGACAGTTGAAGCAAGAAGAGTTTGTGGATAGTGCAGAAGGGACTGCGATTGTTCGTAAAGTAGGAAGACCAAAACTAGATCGTGAAAAAAGGGAACCTGTGACTTTATCGCTCACAAAAACAGAAACAAAAAACTTGGATGCTATACCTAAAAGAATTAATTTTCTCTCGTACTCTAATGGTGAGAATGTTGAGCTAAATCGATCAGACTTCATTAGATTGATGACTGAGCGTCTTTCATCTATGTCTGATGATGAACTTTACAAGTGGTACAAAGGTAATTAGGGTATAATTACCTTAATTACCTTAATTACCTTAATTACCTTAATTACCTTAATTAGGGTATTCTTAACTTACAAACTATGCTCAATAGTTCTAACGAAGCTCACCCCATGACACGTCTTTGGTATACATATAAGAGATTGACTCTACAAACTTCTCATTAGGAGAGTAATAAACTAATTGCGATAACTCACCAAATACGTCTCGTCTCATAAGGTAATGATCAACCCCTCCAATAATATCCCCCATAACGACAGCTGCCGATTTAGATTCATAGGGGCTCCCCATACATTCATAAACATACTCTTTGGTCATCTCTTGTCTTAAAGGCTTAGGAAGCTCATTAGGGAAGCGATAGTTAGGCTTATCCTCATTAAGCAAAGTTAAAGATATACGCTGTAAGCATTTATTTTTCCGATTAAACGATAGAAAACAACCTTCTCTAACCATATCAAGAACAAGTTCATCATCTCCTGAAAACCTAGGCTTAGGTTTTTGGTTTGCTTTCAATAACCCAACCTCAATAATTTTCTCAGGGGTAGCTCCCATCATAGAAATCAAACGGCTAACTTCAATCATTTGTACCACTCCTTACGTTCATTTAAACGATGCATATTTTCTCTTGCCTGTTCTAATTCAAAATCACTAAACCCCTCTTCTAGCATCCATGGTTTAATTGCATCAAAATTATTATCAACCGCAGCCCTTAAATCCTTTGAGTCTTGAGTTATTTGCTCTGTTGTATTTCGCCACCCATAAGTTTCACTGTACTTTCGATGAACCTTTGCAGGAATTATTATTGAAGCGATATCATCCATTTTGGCCTTAGCTCTCTTATCTGAATAGAAAGAAGCTAATCTTCTCTTTAGATAACCCTTTGCAGCAGCTTGAGAAGGCATATGGTCAGCATGCGTACCGTTTCTAGGTCGCCCTTTGAAGTTACCAAAATAATCCACCTCCAATAGTTTTACCGGAGGCTTGCTATATACAATATATAGAGGAGGTAGCCCCGTTTCAGAGGGGAAGGTTAAGATGTAATCATTAAGATCAACATCACTTATCGGAGTAATATAGGTATTATCAAATTCTTCCCCTTGTTCCGTTTCTGGATGGATGTAGATGGTATGCGAATCTAACCCAGGAATGGGGTTAACTAGAATTTTCGTCCCTGCAATCTCTTCCGCTACTGGCACCCATTCAAGCGTGACATCAGGCTCTAAATTAACAACAAACTTATCACCCACTCGATGAACGGAGCGCTTCGGAATTTCGGTGGCATCAACATGATAACCATGAATTCGCCCTTCATCATCAAAACCAAACCGGATGAGTGTTTCAACGCCCTTTCGGGCCTGTATATCTCCATCGCCATACAACGTCCCATCCCCTAACGGAGTCGGTCTCAATGCTAACAAAATACCAGCACGACCCACGACTTTCAGCCCCAATCCTGCTATATCTGCCAATGCGATACCGGACATTCTTGTTAATGCCAAAGTAGAAATACCACCTAGCGTTCCCATCTCAACCGAGCCTGCATAAACACCAACTTCACCAACAGAAGAAGCAACTTCTCGATGCTTTCCTACAGAAATCTCACCGAAAGGTAACATGGAAGACTTAGCAAAGACTTTTGAAAGAGGTGGCAAGTTGTCTTCTGGTGAGGACCAAGATAGAGGTGAACTTAACGAGTTAGTAGGATGAGACATGGCTGGCGATGTACCATGAAAAGCGGCGACTCGCGCCCCTAAGTTGATATCTACACCCTGCCCAATATAGACGCCAGTCCCCATTGTAATAGAACCAGATGTTTGAGTGCCAAGTCTCACTGAGTCACCACTCGAAAGCACAAAACAATTCCCACATCCGGTATCAACAGGATCGCCTTTCATTGCGATCAGTTTGTCCCCGATTCTAATATTTCGAGGACTACCTTGCCGGATTGGACCCACACCTCGACAGCCATCCGCCCCACAGGGGCAAGTGGCTTCATCGCCCAAAACACTGACATTCAAATTATTAACTTTGACGCCAGCACTGCCCGTTAGAACTTTTCCGCCAGTGCTGGTTCGCGTTCCAACGGTGATTGCATTCTCCAACATACTATTGTTCAACCTACAAAAACGTTATACTGACTCGTATCACAAGCAACTAGTTTGTTATAAGCAATTTCAGAGGATAAACAGCATGAAAGAGATAACCACCAAGTTAGGTGAGCACGGCGCTGAAATTACCATTGATGAAACAGGGACCACTATTATCGGTAAAAGCATTAATTTATGCAGTAGTTACTCTACTGAAAAAAGTATTGATGTTGGCAACATTCACTTTTCGTCCGATGGGAAGGGAAATATTTATATCACTCCTATGAAAGAAACCGTTAACGAATAGCTTGTAAAAACTACATCCACCTAAATCAGTTCGGATACTGGGATTGATTGCTGCGTACAGAACATGTGGACCAATATTCAAAGAGAGCTAGGGTGGCATGAGGAGGTGCTGATCCACCAAGTGAGCAAAAAAGTTGAAGTAAGAAGAGGTTTTGGATAGCGCAGAAGGGACTGCTGTTGTGCGTAAAGTAGGAAGATCAAAACTAAATCTTGAAAAAAGGGAATTTGAGACTGGGGTATAATTATCTTAATTATCTTAATTATCTTAATTATCTTAATTGTATTTATCTTCAGTATACTGCTTAACTTCACTGTATCGCTTCCCGACATGCTTTAATACCCGTGAAGTTTTAGGCTGGAGTCTCAGCAAACGAGGAAACGCTAAATCAGCTGTTGCAGCTTTAGAGGATGCATTATTGACTCGTGATGGCGTGATTGGCGAAGCTGCTCCAGGGTTGCAGATCCGAAGCGACAATGGCCTGGTTTTCACCTCTCGCCTCTATACAATGTTAGCGATGCAGTACGGTCTGACTCAGGAGTTCATTCAACCGCATACGCCACAGCAAAATGGCATGGTTGAACGTCTGATAAGAACCATCAAAGAGCAGTATATCTGGATGCACAACTTTGACTCTTTAAATGAAGCCCGCTTTGCCATCTGCAAGTGGCTGGTATTTTACAACAACGAGCGTTCACATCAGGCGCTTAAGATGAAAACGCCTGCTGAACTGTATGCTTTAGCAGCTTAAGTTGTCCAATTTCGACTGGGTCATTACAAAACATCAATGGTACGTCATTGCGTAACAAGATTTTGTCGATTTAAAGATGCTTACCGTAAAACGAGGTTTTTATCATATTAGCTCTTTACCTAATCGCTGTAACTTTTTAATGTCCTTAAATGTCACATCAGGTCTAAAGAGAACTTTGCGGGTTTTTGGGCTATGAATAATGACTTCTGAACCTTTTCGTTTTGTTTGCGCTGTATATGTTAGTCCGAATGCTTGAGGTTCGAATTCAGCATAAATACCGCAAATCTCAGGCGTATCATCATACGTTACAATCCATGGATGCTGGATATTTCGGACGCTTCTAAACAAACGGTAATGATCATCATGTTCAAAAAAGTTTTGATATAGCCCTTTACCTTTCACATAGTAAGGTGGGTCAATATTGACGAGGCATGGCCCATCAACTGAAAGAAGGTATTCATCTATAAACTGCGTAGCATCAAGGTTAGTCAGAACAATACTGTCTCTACGTACTGCAATAGCTTTGATCTGTTCAATCAATCTCTCTTTGTTAAATCGACAATCTAACAAATAATTACCATTTTGCTCTAAACCTCCGATTACGCCAGCTTTGATAATTCCAGAACGATTAGTCCTATTTAGAAAAAACGTTGCAAACCCTAATTGAAGTGAGTTTGTCCTGTCATTGGCATAAATTGCTTTCTGCCTGTGCCATTCTTCAATGGTAACTTCAGTCTCTTTTATCAGTTGGCACAGTTCATCTGTACGGTTTAGCACACTGTACCAAAAAGCATGAATAGCAGGGTCTAGATCGTTAACCCAAACACACCTTACATGCCCCTCTAGTAGCAAATACCACGCTATTGCACATCCACCTGCAAATGGCTCCACATACGTTCCCCCTTCAAGTTCATTGAGCTTCAAGGTTTCTACAACATATGCAGTAAGTTTTGACTTACCACCAGGATACCTTAACGGTGAATAAAACATTATCTTTCCTTCAGCTCAATTAGGACTTTTAGTAGAGGCGCCAGCATATCCCAAAAACCGTTCACAAATCTATAATCAACTTTGTGAGTTTCGTGCCCATGCATATAACTATTTAACGTGTCTAAGCTATGCTCATTGTTCGGCTGAAGCAACTTACTAATAACCTTGTTGGCTTGAGCGTCACTTACATGGTCATCACATAAGAATTTTAGGCGTTGCTGTAAGATAGTATGATTGTAGTCTTTTTTGTATTGTGTGGCCACACTCTTCTCTAGGCCATTTCGACGAATAAAATCGTCTACTGAAAGGTCTAGGAACACTCGTAAAGTAATCGACGCTGAATGTGTATAAAGGTGAACTGGTACCTTTTTTAATTCACTAAACAAACTATTGAGCTTTGCGCTATGTACTTTTATTGAAGTCTGGGGAATGATCAATCGGAGCCGATTATTCTTATGCTTTACGGTTGTTTGGTTAGCACTTGAAGGCGATTCCGTACTGCTCTCCTCGCGATTTTCTGATCTATTTTCATTAGGGGATATGTCAGCGACATTGCCTTCATCTCTAGTTGACTGTTCAGGATTAATACATGTATCCAAAACAGCTTCTTCTTGTACGTTAGGAAAAGTAACCTCAGGCAGTACCTTAAATATTTCTTCGTTCTTTTCTGGGATGGAACGAGTGTTAACTGCAAACTTTAAATCATTCGGCTCAACGTTAAACATCAGCTTTAAGAACTTACCATATGCATGTAAGAAGCTTTCCTCATTAGAGGTGATTTTGACCTTCATACCGTCAAATTGGATGCCCCAACGTTCTCGAACAGACTCACTCGCAAACCACCGTTCAAGAATCGTCATTGATATTCTATTGCTATATATGAGTTCCTTTTCTTCAGTACTCATCAGATCTGTAACTTGCTTACGTGTCGCAAGGTCACGTAGCTGAACATATCGCAACGCTGAAATAATTTCTGAACGAGTAAAGCCTGTAACAGAGATGATCTTATCTATATTTTGATTATATTCATCATACAGACCTACGATAAAACGCTGTTGTTGCAAGCGCTGCCAAGGTTTTTGGATTGAGCTGGTCGAGTGACGCTGTAGTACATACCAACGCGTAGCTTCAACGTTTGGGGCTACACATACTTGCACCTTTTCTATGTCATTTCGATCAATTAGATTTGATTGTTGTAAAATAAACTTACGTATTGATTTAGGGGCTTTGTCAGGACTTCTAAGCAGCTTGAGTGCGAGAACTCGGCGGTTCCCCTCAGCTACCACGTAGCGATTACTCTCATCTTTCCAAACAACAATAGGCTCAAAATCCATAAAACCAAGCTTAATGATCGACTTAATTAACTCAAAAAAGCTTACTTTGTCAGAAGGTTCACTGATTATTTCTTCGGCAAAATCAGCCAGCTTAATTCTTGATTGACTTTCCGCTGTATCAAAACGTGGGTTTTCTTTCCATAATTTAAGATAATCAACCGAACGTGGTGTTCGTTTTTCCCACCACTTATTTCTAATGCTAACCATGTCACATAAACCTTCTAATACATACATAATGCAATGATATACATATAAATGCGTATGTTAAGCATATTTTTTATTGGGGAGCTTAGTCTTATCTAGTAAGTTCACTCGGCAAGTCTTCGGGCAATTTAGGACCACGACGAGACTTTGATGACGTACTTCCCTTGTCTGTAAGTGCTCAATATTCAGAGATTAAGTGATGTTTGTTCTATTTATTCTTAAGAGAGGCGTTTTAACGTGGTTGTAGGTGGCATTTTTCGGGGTACAGAGAGGCTTATAACCTTGTTAAAAATCATTAATTTATCGTTAATATTGAGAATGCTATCACAAGCGCACGGCTTATAAGTGAGTATGTTTATAGAGCGGCTCTAATAAGAAAACGCAGTGGTCATTGCGAGATTGGGCGAGCAGACACCTAGCGGACTGCTCGCCTCTTTTTTTGTTGGGACCGATGAAATCAAAACAGAAAGAGCAGTTTATCAGCACATTGCTGAGGCATTTACGGAGTTAGGGACAGAAGAAACTTTGAGGTGTATGGCGCGCTTTATGTCAGCGGTGGCGCATCAGCAAGGCACTAAGCTAGAGCTGGATTGCGACCTCGTTTACATTCACGTAGACCCTAAAGTGACGACGCTGCGTCATTGAGGTTACTCAAAAATCTTTTTCAATAAGTTTGGATGCTGGGTTTGGGTGCTGCACACAGAGCGAAAAGATGTGGACCAGTATTCAAAGAGTGCCAGGGCGGTATGAGAGAGGCACTGGTCCACCAAGTGAGTAAATAGCAGTTCGGCTTAAACTGTACGTCAATTAGACTCGCGTGTAAGAGTAATCCACATTTTCACATCTATGTGTATCCGGAGCGTTATTCTATGTGCTGGACGCAGGGTGAATAAGGAGGTGAGCTTGATAGGTACTGGCATTCCACTCTTTCATCTCTGCCACAAACCAACCGTGTTTGTTGATGGTCTCTATTAGCTCTGGCGCTCGCTCATGTTGAATCAACATCGATACCGGTGTCTGTTGCTTTCCAGTGGTTTCATCAAAACCATGTTCGATATGGTCTTGCAACATATAAAGAATACCTGGCTCTGCCTTAGTCCCTTTCTCAAAGAGCTTTGACTCGATGCCTTCTTCATCGTACAAGTAAACCAAGAGACCGTAGAGCTTTTCTAAGCCATCTATCTTGGTCTGAGTTGCCTTTTCGTTAAGATCATATAACTTCATTTCCAAATTACTTCCTTTGCTTCTCGCGGTTTGGATCATTAGCCTGATGTCTTTTTGATATTTAACAAGGCTTTATCATTGAGCTTTGGCTTGAGATATTTAAGTAGGATCTCATTTCGCCTTGTGACAGGGACATAGCGAGAAGACGTCGATATTTGAAACAAAAGATGGAGGAGGGCATGGCTAACTAAGCTGTGCAGATTTTTATAGTATTCGAAGTCTTTTCTGATTTGCATAACGTCGGTTAGTTTGGTTAAGAGTGAGTTCAAAGTATACGAGAGCATAAAAAAGTGTGGGGCATGCTTAGTTCACAATTATCGAAATATTAGTAACATGACAGGTATCTAACATGGTTCGATAGGTATGCCGGAGTGAAAACTTACACAATCAAAATTGCTCTTCGCGATGTCAGCCCTATGGTTTGGCGACGATTTCGACTAGCTTCCAACACATCACTAGCTCATCTCCATTTTATCATTCAAATTGCTCATGGGTGGGACGATGAGTATCTGCATAAATTTCGAGTCTACGGCAAAGACTACGGGATTTATCATGAAGGCGGGATAATCTTTAGCGACAATCCATTTCATGTGACGCTGGATACGTTAGGGCTCGAAGTTGGAGATCGTTTCACGTACGAATACAACTTCTTTGAATCGTGGCTACATGACATTCGTATCGAAGAAATAAAAGAAAATTGCTCAAAGAAAGTACCATTTTGTGTCGCTGGTAACAAAATGCCTGGTGTTACAGAATTTGAGGAGATAGATAAAATGCTTGAGTTTGCGCAAGCTCTTGCTGAAGGCGATGACTCAACAACCATTGGAGAACTTCGACCTTTTGCTTGGGCCTGGGCATCCGTTCGTTTTGATCGACAAAGAGTCAACAATCAAATTGATAAGCTCGACCCACTAAATCCAGTACTCGAATCATCTTTCATTTTGATATAGCGCTCTTCTCTTTGTCTCTAAAGGTATACTTTTTCGTAAATGGAGAGATACGGCTCAAAACTGTCTCTAAACCTTGGGTATTATAGTGTTTATAGAATAATCCATAATCCATAATCCTCTATTACATTTAAAGAATTTTTATGTTCTATGCATACATAAGAGTCAGCTCTTCTGACCAAAACTCAGCAAGACAAGAACAAGCCATCATCAAAGCTGGCTATGATATTGCTCAAACGGTGATAGAAGTCGCTAGCGGAAAGGATATACATAGACCAAAACTCCAACAACTACTAAGCCAACTATCAACAGGGGATGTTTTGGTCGTTCATTCCATTGACCGGTTATGTAGAAATATGATGGATATGTGTGATTTGACGCTTAAACTTCGTCAGCAAGGCATATCACTCATGTTTATAAAAGAAAATATTCATTTTTCGGCATCGAAAATCGATCCGTTACAAGAATTACAGTTACATATGATGTCGGCTTTTGGTCAGTTTGAGCGAGCGTTAATTCGAGAGCGCCAAGCAGAAGGGATAGCTGCCAAAAAAGCACGTGGAGAACGAACTGGACGCCCTCCTGCTGATAGGCATAAAGTCGCTTTGGTTGATGAACTGAAGGCGAAAGGAATTCGCCTTAAACTCGCTTGTGACAATGTGGGATTAGGCGTCTCAACTTATTACAAGCTGAGAAAACAATTACAAAAGGAACAACAATAAGACTAACAATAGAGGGTGGTATCGATGAAGATGATGATAGAAGCAGTAATCATACAAGATGATGGTTCACCTATCGTAAAGAGCTATTAGAATTAGAGTCGTCACTTCACCAACCCCTTCTCCCTGGATTATCCATTGATAAATCAAAAGCACTGCTCAAATCGACACAGCAAACATTAGTTGATGCGCAAAGCCAATCTTACATGCAACGACACCGATGCTGTCCAGAATGCGGAAAAAAACGCCGAATCAAAGATTATCAACACCGAAAATTCAATATGTTATTCGGACAAGTTCCCATCACAGGTTACCGTCTTTATCGATGTTCTTGTGAAGATTCACCCTTTCAGACGGTGAGTTTACTGAGTGAATGGTTACCAAGTAATGTTCATCCTGAACTCAAGTGTTTAGAGACAAAATGGGCTTCATTAATGTCATATGGTCTGACTGTTGATCGATTGAAAGATATTCTACCGATCAACCAAAAGCTGAATGCAGTAACGGTACGTAACCATTTAATTGACGTGGCCAGAAGACAAGAGTCGGAGTTAGAAAGTCAATCAGATAGCCTCGACGGTTATCCAGTGGACTGGGAAAATTTGCCTAAACCAGGAAAACCAATGGTGATCGGGTTTGACGGTGGCTATGTAAGAGACAGTACTAATCGTAAAAGTAACTTCGAGGTAATCACAGGGAAAAGCTTCTCAACACAGGTGAAAGCTAAGCGATTTGGTTATGTCCAAAAAATAGAAGCCAATCCACGCAAGCGTATGATTTCTTTATTAACGTCTCAAGGAATGCAAGCTAATCAACAGATCACGTTTCTATCTGATGGTGCTGAAAACTTACGAGAGATGCAATACCGACTCTATCCAGAAGCGGAGCACGTTCTAGATTGGTTCCATATTACAATGAAACTGACAGTCTTGAATCAATACGCTAAAGGCGTATGCAAAAGTTCCCCAAGAGAAGGAGAACTCTTGCAACAACATTTGGCTAGTGCAAAGTGGTATCTGTGGCACGGGAATACACAAGAAGCTCTTTCTCAGCTTGATTGTAGCCTCGATATTTGTGATTTCCCCGAATTTAAATACCCAAAGCGCAAGAAATTGGTTCAATACGTAGAAGAGCTGATGACTTACATCGAGAATAATCAGGCGATGATCCCTAACTACGGAGAACGATGCCGATACAACGAACCAATATCGACTTCTTTTGTTGAATCGACGGTGAATGAAGTGGTATCTAAGAGAATGGCGAAGAAGCAGCAAATGCAGTGGAGTCAACAAGGAGCCCACTATTTGCTTCAAACACGAACAACGGTGCTCAATGGAGAGTTAGAGGCAGTATTTGAAGGTTGGTATCCTGAACTGAAAGCCGCTTAGCAGGTAAGGATACCCCACAATTTTTTATGCTCTCGGTTAACGCTGTTTGATGACACCGTAACAAAATTATTATGGATAAAACGCTTTGCAAAAGCGCGACTCACTGAGCTTCATCATTTGGCTCAACAACGTGCCGAAAAAGGCCCGTCAGTGCTTATCCCTGAGACGGTGTTAGAACATTCGAATACGATGCCGGCGGTCTTGACTTTATTGTGGGACGAACGTGCATTTACCCCTAAGAAGGTCAGCAGGTCGGGATTTCTCAATCAAGCGGTCTACAACGACATTCAAATCGTAGAATGCAGCTTACTTTCTGATGGTGAGGTGTTTTATGTTCGCGGCCCCGATTGGTATATGCCAGAAAGCAGTGAAGACCATTTGTGCTATAAAGGCGCCTTTCATATTGAGGTGTTGAGCAACCAGACCTTCACCACGATGAATACGGGAGGACAACACATCACACATCCCGACTCCTTATCAAAAGCGCTGACAGCTTTGTCCAACCCGAAATTGAAAGTGAATCTGGCGTCACTCACCAAAGAATCGGTCTTCTGGCAAGACAGTTATCATGTCTTGGATGAGAGCGGCCCGACCTCCCTATCTTCCTATTCGGTAGAGGCGGGGGCGCAACTATTTCGCTTGGTCATGAAGGCGGAGAGCGAGCTTAATGCCTCCGCCTCTAATCCAGTGACGAAAAACTTCATGGGCAGTCACAATGTGTCGGCTCAGTTTTCCGCCTTGCAAGGCCAAGTGGCATTTACCTACTGGCTGCCGCAAGAAGGCAACCAATATCGCCAGAAAACCAACCTCAATGGTGTGGGCTTACAGCCCATGGCATTGCCGTACCAAAAGCAAGAAGAGAAGAAGGAAGAGTCTTTCCCATTGGGGGGCTTTGCGCTGTGCGTTTTTGGCTCATTGCAAGGACTGGCTGGCGTTTCTTGTCAACTTGGGCAACGCATCGAATTTGGCCCCACCAACATCGATGAAGGTTTTGGGATTAGGGGCAACACCATCATGCTCGACAACCCGAAGATTCATGATGCTTATGCGCTTGGAAATGGCAATCTGCGTTCAGCCGAGCAGGCTAAACTTGCGGGGGAAGTGTCATTAGAAATGAATGCCTTTGCGGGTGTAGAAGCGGGCGGGAATCTGGGTGGAGCAGTCTATTGGCAGCCTCCTGAAAGCCCAACGCTTCAAACGCCGCACAAGCTGGGCTCAATTGAAGGTCAACTGTCGGCAGCCTGGGGCGCGGGGGCGAGAGCCATCGCCGAACTCAAACTGCAAGGCGGTGTGCTGCTGTTTATTGTTGATGCTGCACTTGCCGTAGGCTCAGGGTGCGCGGGCAAGGTGGCGATAGAGCTCAACGCTGACGCCACGGACGCCTTTTTGCTGCATCTGTTTTCGTTATTAAAGCGCAATGACTTTCGTCGACTCTCCCTCTTTGGGGAAGTGGACGAGAATGGCCACAATGAGAGCTTTGAGTTATTAAACGATGTGATGACCATTGCGATGGCGACCGGCTTGACGGTCGCCAGTGTGCTACTGATGCCGCATCACTTATGGAAGGACTACAAACGGGGCGCTCTCAGTCGGGAGTATGCGCCTGCGATTGCTGACCGTATCAATGGTGGGAGAGACGGCAAGACTGAAGACATACAACAATGGATAGTCAAACTTCCTCCTGAAACCTTATGCCATCTCCTCAATTGTTTGTGTGAGGAGCAATTTTTCTCACAAGAGAAAAACCACCTACAGGCACAAGCGATAGTTCAAGTAATGCAATGGCTTGCTGATGACGATAATGAGCAAGGTGAGGCCAAGCAGCGTCAGTGGAAAGAAGCATTGATTGCGATGGGGAATTTACCTAAGAGAGAGAAAAACTATCCTCTGGAGTGGCAAACCTACAAAGAGCAGTGGCTTAGGTTGGCGAGCTTTGTGAAAGAGTTTGGTGGGCAATATAGCTACGTATTAGAAAATCTCTTTAATAGAAGTTCGAAAAAGTTATGTAGGAATATGGTGCTGACTCGCTCAATGGAGCAGGTTCATCTGTACAACGCCCCTTCCCCAATCGATGTCAATCGCTACGACGCTTATCCCGTCAGCATCGTTTCTAACGCAGCAGAAATCGGAGAAAAGGCGCTTATCACTGTGGAAGAGAGATTCAAGTCAAAACAGAGCCAAGCAGAACAAATCATTATAGCGTGGAGTATTGATGATGTATTTTAACCACGCTCTCCGTAAACTCGCTGTGGTGGCGAGTTTGGTATTGAGTGTCTCAGGCTGTGCGCCAAATCCTCAGGACGATATTCCGCTGTTTAAAACCTTCATCGCGGAGAATATCGATAAAGTGTCAGAAGATCCGTATATTTCCAGTACGGTAAGGCCAGGGGATGCCCTTTATCGTTTCTTTGTTCAGCTACAGCATGGCCGCGTTAAGGAAGAAGTATATGAGCCATTAAAAGGTGGAGATAGTGAAAGTAAATTGTGGTACGCAAAATTATCACTTCCCTATAATGAGTTGCGGGGAGAAGTCTATCAGTTCTTAACTGAGTCCATGCAAGCGGGTAATCCATATGCGGCGTTAGAGTTGTCAGAACAAGGTGAGTTTTGTCAGCGCTACGGAAAAGGTTCCGCTCGTAGTAAGTTATTCAATAAGATGGGGTTGAGCACGATTTACGAATCAGACGTGTGTGATGAGGCGTATTTTGAGTTAGCGGTGGAAGGGTTTGAGAAGCTCGCCCAACAAGGCGATTTACGTGCTCAATATTTTTTTCTCAAACAAAAAAACTGGGACCAGTCGACAGAGACTCGAGCAGAGTATATTCAGGAAATCATCCGCTTTGCAGAGGCGCATTACTACCAACCTTTAATGGATTATGTTGGTACGATTTTGTTTTACTCGAAAGAGGAAAATAAAGATATATCGAATACGCAAGAACAGCATGAATTGGCGATTAAGCTTCTTACGATAGCGTCTAACAATAACTATATTCCGGCCATTTATAAGCTATATTTTGCCACAATAAATAAAGATGAAAAAGAGAAACTAATAAATAAGTCGTTTGTTTTAGGTGATATCAGAATGATTAAATATCAACTTTTTAAAGAGCAGGGCGGGTCTCCTGAGCAATACTACTATAACGCTATTATTAAAGAGCTTTCAGGTCATTATCTTTTTTCACCAGAAAAATCAGGGAAAGAACCTGATGTACAATTACAAGCAGAAAAATTTGCAGAGTCTATCCGCTCTAGTGTTTACATTGATGGGTTTACAGATAGCGGAGATTGGAACTGAGTACAAACAACGAAGACGCACTAGAGTAATAAAACGTTCTTTGGAGTATGAAGTTTTGCTGTATAGTAACAAATTTTAACTCCTATTTTGTTACAGGCTAGATTCTCAGTAGTGATAGGTGATGTAACATTTTTAAGTAAAACTAAGATGCAATTACTGTAAAAGTCCCTATTTGGTGACTCTATTGGATGGGAAAGTTGTTGGCGGTTGTGGTTTAACGTCATTTAATGGCAGCCCAGAGGTATGTGAGCTGAAAAAACTGTTCATTTTGCCTGAAGGGCGAGGACATGGGTTAGGTAAAAGAATGGCTATCGCATGCCTAGACTATGCTCGCACTCAAGGTTGGCTTTGTTGCCGAAATCGACTGAACTAAATCAAAATCTTACGATCAGATCAGGAACATTCATTCACTGACTTTGATTTCATGCCGAAGCCTCGCTATAAAACCACCAACTGGCGCAAGTACAACAACTCCCTAGTCAATCGAGGTTCACTCACGTTTTGGATTGACGAAGAAGCAATAACCGAGTGGAAACAACCTAAACAGCATAGGTTTAGTGACTTAGCTATCACGACCGCTCTCATGGTGAAGCGCATCTTTTCCTTACCCCTAAGGGCGCTACAGGTCTTCATAGACTCAGTATTTAAATTAGCGAATGTTCCATTGATTTGTCCGCACTATACCTGTATAAGCCGTCGAGCCAAGGATGTAGAGGTTAATTTCAAAGCCTCAACACGAGGCGCCATCTAACACGTAGCCATTGATGCAACTGGGCTCAAGATATACGGTGAGGGAGAATGGAAAGTGAAAAAGCATGGAACTGATGGCAAGCGTCGAGTCTGGCGTAAACTCCATCTTGCGGTTGATACAGATACACATGAAATTATCACCGCAGAGCTGACACTATCAAGTGTGACTGATGCGGAAGTACTCCTCAATCTACTTAAACAAACACGCCGAACCATCAAGGAAATCTCGGGAGATGGTGCATACGATACAAGAGAGTGTCACAGGGCGATTAGGGTTAAGAAAGCGACACCTTTAATCTCTCCGCGCGAAGGTGCCGTTTTCTGGGAAAAAGGGCATCCACGTAATCTGGCAGTTGGCTGCCAAAAGCTCTACGGCTCGAACAAAAAGTGGAAACAGAAGTATGGTTACCATAAGCGGTCATTGTCGGAGACCGCTATGTATCGAGTAAAACAACTACTAGGTGCTTCACTCACGCTTCGAGATTACAACGCACAAGTTGGTGAGGCTTACGCCATGATTAAAGCACTCAACAAGCTAACTGGGATAGGTATGCCCGAAACGCAGTATGTTGTTTAAAATACGAACTATTTAACTAGCGTCCGCTCTTTCGTTGAATTCGGCAACAAAGCCGGTTGTAAATCAGATCTGTCCCATCTGGATGCTCTGTAATTTCTTCGAAGTGTAAAACTGCATCGATATGCTCTTGTTCAGTATAATAATCATCAATGTAAATTCTGTTAACGAATTGAAAAAATCTAATTGAGAGTATTCCGAGATGTTACTTTTCATTTGCTCACTATTTCTATATAAATACCTAAAACATAATATCTCATCTATACTCCTTTTTTTGATAATGTACCCTTTCAATATCATCAGACCCTACTCTATACACTACTTGTGTAGAAACCCCTCTCTCATCTGTATATTCATCCATTGCGCCGACTCTCCCGAGAACAGGGATATTTTTCTCAGGCCGTTCATTTGACGGAAAACCAAGAACATTTCTTACCTGAAAACGGTTTGCTACCAAATTAAGCTCATCCCCATAAAAAGCTGAGTTAGTCACGATAACAGTAGTTAGCTCATAAGTTTGGCGATCAAACCTAAACTCGATACCAGATGAGCCAACACATATGTAAAATACATCACTATTAGAATTCAATACTTCTGGAACATTACCACCAATCAAAGCTAAAAAGTTCGCCTGTTTGAGTAATTCATTGTATTTTTTTCCGATAAATTTTTTGTACACACTCATTTAATACCAACCATTTTTAATATTAATTTTATGTAGTTGAGTTCTGGCCTTTTCTAAATCTTCATCACTATAGCCTTCATTTTTCAAACACTCTTTAATAGCGTCAAAATTAGAGTCAACCGCCGATTTTATATCCATTGCATCAATTTCCTGTTTATCAGCCTGATTTCTACCACCGTATGTTTCACTACACTTTCGATGAACCTCCTGAGGTATAGCAATTGCAGCAGCAGTATTAATTAACGTACGTTCTTCCTCTTTAGTAAGAGCTTGCCCCTGCAATGCACTTTCTGTTGCTCTTCTTAAAGCAGCCTGAGATGGAATGTGGTCAATATCCATACCATCATTTTTACTTCTAGGTGCTAGCTCACCGTAAGTTCCGACCTCCAATGGTTTTACTTTAGGCTTACTGAAAACTAAATACAGTGGAGATAAGCCAGCATCAGCAGGAAAGGCGATAATATACTCAGCTAGATCTTCTTCTGGGTAGAGAACCGTGCCAATTTCTTGCTCATGCTCTTCAATTGGGCGAACCCAGATGTTATGAACATCCAGTTGGTCATTCTCAGGCAGCACGGTATCGGGAGTGAGAACATCAGTTGAGCCATCAGGAGTCCACGTAATAGTGATGCCGTTATCCAGCTCAGCAATAAAGTGTTGGCCTTGCTTCACGGCCTCACGCTTCGCCACGCGATCACCGTATGCGCTACCTTCGCCCGTTTTGATGCCTACAATTTGCTGTTTGCCATTTTCATCGGTGTACATATTGAAACGGACGCGCATCGTAGTGGAATCACTCACGGTAAGCTCAGGGTTGCCATCAAGTGTTCCATCCCCAAGCTGAGAAGGCCATAACGCAGCAATCAAACCTCCGCCAACTCGCGCAAAGCTGCCTAATGCTTCACCTGAAATGCTCCATTGCCCTAACGTAGTACTGACAATCCCAAGATTAGAACCTGCTGTACTCGCAGGCAACGCCAAAAATGCCAGCTTGCCGTAATCAGTTGCTTTCGATTTCTTAGACAATATTTTCAAGTTAACTACAGGGATGTCTTTTTCGACCAACTTTTCATGACTAATTGCGACTATTGACGTATCAGCTAAGCAGTGGCTAGTATAGCCATAAAATGTATTCAACGGTTGGTTAAATTGCTTAGGACTCTCTGGTGGTATCTCATAAACGGATTCCTTTTCAATACGTTGAGGTAGCGGCTTCTGTACATTCAGGGAATCACCTACCGATAAAGACATCGGATCTGCGTCATATTGCGGATTAAGATCCAACAAAGCTTTCGGGGCGAGACCGTATTGATTGGCAATCTTCGCCCACGTTTCTCGTGTACCTGTTTCGGGATCGGTTTGAACAATATGATTAACTGGCTCTGGTTGCTTTTGTTCGGCTGGTTTTGCTGCTTCAGTTCGTTTAATTATGGGGTGTTTGGTCGCCTCAAGTAGCTGAGGGATATCTAACTTCACCCCATGCTCATTCAACCAATCGTCGGTCAAACTATCTAACTCATCGCGAGTAATTTGTCTTTCAAGGTAAACGAGATACTGATTTTCGACGACTTTACCCCCAAGCTTCCAAAAGACCAGAATCGCTGTTTGATCTGTGTTGTAACCTCTTTCTGGATCAAGACGCTGATGCCTGCTTAGGGTGGCATAAAAACTCCAACGTTTATCACCCTGTAAACGGTACTCTTGTACCAACTGGTTGTCGTGGAAGTGATAATAAAAGCCTTCGGTAGGGAACCCTAATCGTTCGCCCAATTGCACGGTAGGTGTAATTGGAATGAACCCTTCATGTGCCACTTGTGCACCGATATTCCTAACTTTGACGGATTGTGTGGGTGACACACCCATAGGACGAGAAGCAACTTGAGCGACAAGTCGTTTAGGCTCATCAAATGCAGTCTGTATAGTGTAGCGGGTGCCATGCTCTGCCTTTGTTTCAGCCCAACGCCCTAGCTCCACTTCATTTTTTGTTTTGGTCAAAATAAAGTGGCAGTTACCCGCTTTACGTACCGAATCTTGAGAGCTCGCAATTTCAAAGCTGTATTCATACTTTAGCTTAGGTGGTTCATCCGAGTAATCTGGTATAGGTGGCTCTGGAATATACGTTGGCATCGGCAACGGAGGATGTAAGCTCTTACTTCGACTGTAGCCAGCGCTACTTCCACTCATTCGAGTTCTAGCAAGCAATGCATTTTGGGCAGCAGGCTCAAGGTTATCTGTAGCTTGAGAGTTCAAAGCCCACGTTCTGGCTCCACCCATAGTGCCTGACTCAGAAAGCAGCATCGGTGTTGAAGGTGAGTCCGTCAATAAAACAAGATGTCCTTGCTTTAGCTGCTCCATGAAAGCTTTAAACCCAATACCTGATGGAATTGCCGTCTTCAACTCGCTTTCATTGAGTTCATTAAAGCCACCTTCTACTTGTCCAAACTCATAAGCCATTAACTCTGTGAACCGTACAACTCGATAGTTCATATCACCTTGACCTGATTAAATATTTCACGATTTCATTTTAGATACTATGCCATAGGTAACATATTGAGCTTAAAATGATTTATTGAATGAAAATCACATATTGACATAAAGATATGCGGGTTTAGGCATTGATAAACGTCATTTACCATTGAAAGGGGGATGATGATGTTCTTTCTCCTAGGTTCGGATTAGATTTGATAGGGGAAATGCACGCTCTCTGAGAGCTATGCTGATTTCTGGTGTATGGAAGAGAAAGGAAGTTGCGGTGTAATCTGTTGGTGTAGTTCCTGCCAGAACAATTAACAGAAAGGTACACCGCAATGACTGATAATACTGTTGTTTCATTGAATACACCACAAGACCCGCTCACTGAATTGATACGCCAAGGGGCCAGAGATTTGATTGCACAAGCTGTTGAAGCTGAGCTTCAGCAGTTATTGGCTCAACACCAAAGAACCTTGGTTGATGGGAAGCAAGCCATTGTCCGTATGGTTTCCTGCCTGAGCGAACATTACAAACAGGTATCGGCGATTTGGATGTACAAATCCCTAAGATTCGCGATCGCTCAGGGAATGGCGTTAAATTTAATAGCAACTTGATACCACCGTACCTCAAGCGAACAAAGAGCGTAGCAACACTGCTTCCATTACTCTATCTCAAGGGAATATCAACAGGCGATATGTTGCCTGCTCTTGAGTTACTGCTCGGTAAGGATGCAAAAGGACGCTCAGCCAATAGCATCTGTCGCCTCAAGGCACAATGGCTTGAAGAATTCGAGCAGTGGCGTAAACGAGACCTCGGCAAGCGTCGCTACGTCTATATCTGGGCTGACGGTGTTTATTGCCACGTTAAGATGGACGACAAACTCTGTTTACTCGTCATTATTGGCGTCGATGACTCTGGACGCAAAGAAGTCCTTGGTGTTCTAGATGGTCATCGAGAGTCCGAAGCAAGTTGGACTGAGCTCATTGAGCAGTTACGAGCACAAGGATTACAATTAGCACCCAAGCTCGCCACCGGAGATAGTGCGCTTGGCTTCTGGAAAGCCGTCGCTAAGTGTTGGTCGCAAGCTGGACAACAGCGTTGTTGGGTGCATAAAACGGCGAATGTACTTAGCAAAGTGCCTAAAAGCGTGCAATCACGAGTGAAAGAAGCGCTGCAAGATATCTGGATGGCAGAAACCAAGGATGAAGCTTATCATGCTTTCCCAACCTTCCAAAAACGCTTCGAGGCCAAGTACCCGAAGGTAACGGACTGCTTGGCGAAAGGCAAAGCTGAAATGCTGGCGTTCTACGATTATCCAGCAGAGCACTGGGTTCACATTAGGACGATGAACCCAATAGAATCTATGTTCGCCACAGTACGCTTACGTACGAACAAAACGAAAAACTGTGGAAACAGAAAGACGACGCTGATGATGGCTTATAAGTTAATGCGCAGTGCAGAGGCGAAATGGCGCCGTCTAAGAGGTTTTAAACTCCTCACTGATGTTGTGAAAGATGTTTGCTTCATCGATGGAGTGAAAGAAATGGAGACTCATCAACAGGCTACCGCATGATCTCCATACACCACATTTGACAATAGCTCGTTGTTAGTGCTGATACAATAAAAGGTAACATAAGGCATTAATTCCGATGAATTTTCTTTCTAAATAGGCGTCTCATTGCCTTGAGATAGGGACAGTGGCATGGAGAAGTTAGGGGCACGTCGTGTGTGCTAATCTATATTATAAGTAAGTAGCACCCTACTAATTAACAACAATAGAGGAAATTACTATGAAAAAGCCAATGTCATCAGTTTATGGGGAAATTAAGAGAATGCTCTTGACTTACCCAAAATCAAACCCGCTACCAAATGATATTACTCTACAGAGATATAAAGGTATTTTTGAATCTTTGGGGAATAATATTGAATATATAATCCTTGCTGATAACTCAGCGCATCAATCTATTAAGCAAACAGCTCTAAATAGCGGTTTAGATCCTGACACCAATTTAAACTTGATAAATGCTAGAGTCAATTACCCTGCACATGTAAATAGGCTAATAAGACAAATCTCAGGGAATATATGGGAATGTGAATTAGAAAGCTCTTGGCATTCAATTTGGGCTCAGGATGGATATTGCTGCTTGAAAGATGATGAGGGAAATTCAATTTTAATAGAACCGTTAGACTTCACTCGTAACGGTGATAATTTCGTTGCTGAACAGATAGCAGCCCGAACAAATATTCAAGTAGAGGTAACAAAGTACCACATTGAGGGAGGGAACATTTTAGCTGGAGACAATTACGTGATAGTTGGCAGTGATTATCTACACTACAACAGAAAAATAACAGGAGAGACTGATGAACAAATCACCTCAGGTTTTCAAGAGCTTTTCGGTGTCGAGAACATCATTTGGCTTGGATTCGATAATCCAGTTAACTTTCCAATTGATGTATTTCAAGGAACATATCAACCAATATTTCACATCGACATGTATATTACCCTTGGAGGGAAATCTGAAAATGGTAGGGAGCTAATATTTGTTGGCGATGTCAATCTTGCCAAAAGCGTTCTGGAACAAGAATCACCGTTGGTGGAAATTGCTAGTTCTTTTGACAAAACTGCAGAATGGTTGTCTGGATATAGTCAAAATGGCATTGAATTTGAAGTAGTTAGAATACCGTTGGATTTATGGAATATTTCAAATTCGCAAGGTACATTTTTGAGTTATAACAATTGCATAATTGAAGTTTTTGGGGAAGCTAAGAATGTTTATGTACCATCTTATTCCTCTGTTGCACCTGGAAGTATAAATCGCCGAAAGCTAGATGAAACAGTGGCCTCTATATTTAATGAACATGGTTTTAATGTAACAATGCTATCAGGTGCTTACGAAGAGTTGTGCAAAAATGGCGGGTCGGTTCACTGCATAACTAAAGTTTTAGATCGAGAGTAAACTAATAACAAGTCAAGGCAGCGGATGCTCCGCACCGCTGCTTGAGGCGTTAGGTTAATCGGTTTTCAGTCACAGCAAGAAAGTGTTCATACTGAATATAGCCTATTCTATAAATTTGATCTTACATAAATTCGATATGGAGTTTAAAGAATGCAGGTTGACAAAATAATTCAAATTGTGAGCATAGTATTCTCAACACTTGCACTTGTGGCCACAACGTCATTTGTCGTTGGGGGAATGGCAAAAGTGGAACGCGGTTAAAGATAAAGTTCTTTTCGTCCAAAGTGCAAAATCGACTGAAATTTTAGCAGGAGGTCAGGTCGGTTGGTCTACGGTTGATTGCCCTGCATAGCAGACATCATCGCCATATGCAAAACTGCTCTGACTTGGGTTCGACCACCTTGGATGACTCGCTTACCTTTGTAGCGCCCACTTTCTCGTGTAATAGGTGCCACTCCGATAAGAGACGCCGCTTGTTTATTGGTGATATAACCAAGCTCGGGAACGTTGCTTATGATTGAAGCTGCTGTAATATTTCCAATGCCTGGAACACTTTGCAAGATGGTGTTTTTTCCTTGATATTCTGGGCTGTCTTCAATGAGCTTTATGAGCCTACTTTCAATTTTGGCAATTTGTTTTTTCAGTGCTATTAGTATTGATTTAATGGCCGATTGTAGTGATTTAGGAAGGATTTGGATGCGATTCTTTTCCATCGTTTGCATGGAGAGTAATTGATTTTTCCGAATGACTAAGCCACTCATTAGACGAATATTTTCAGCTTTGATAACGGTGAGTTCGGGCTTGATTGCTTCAGCAAAGTGGGCAATCAGTTCAGCATCCAATCGGTCATTTTTGGCTCTACGACCTATGGCGCCAGCGAAGCGTTTAATGTGCACGGGGTTGGCTCTAACTATTGGTAATTTGGCTTCGGCACACGCTAATATAAATGGCATTTCAAGGCGGTCAGTCGCCTTAATGACAATGCGTTTAGGGTTGTGTTTGTTTATGATTTTCAGAGCTTCCTTGATACCTTCTTGATTGTTTTCAACCGAGAAAAAGAGTTCTAACGGTCTGATGTGGATATCTAATTGTGTTTTCCCTGTATCAACTTAAACGTTGATGTTTTGCTTCATTTTCGTATTTATAATAAGCTACCTCATGCTTGCGTAATGCGGGTTCGAGACCCAGTCGACCATTCGAGGTTCATGCTTGGAGTCCTATGTAGCGTCCTTGTTTGTTATCGGTCTCTCAACTGAGGAGCCAGCGTTCAATCGAACGGGCTTGTTGCAAAAAATCAGCGTTAAGCGGAAACTATCATCGTCTGTAGTAATGATTGGTTAAATCAATGACGAACGAGTTCAAATGAAAACATTTTGCTCCGGAAATCATCTTGTAGAGCATTCGATGGTACGGCACTACTCTAATGAGTTGCGCCAACCTCAGCGATATGCTGCAAGAGCGGGGGAACTCAGTAAATCGTTCGATTATCTACCGTTGGTTTATTGAGTTTTCGCCGCTACTTCCTAAGAAAATGAAGCGTTATCAAATGATTAATGTAGACTCTTCCTAGCAGCTGGATGAAACTTACGTCAAAGTGAAAGGTAAATGGCTTTACCTTTATCGAGCCATCAATAAGCACGGCCAAGCACCGGATTTCTATTTCTCTCATAGACGCAATCGCCACTCAGCCTATCAATTCCTTAGACGTTGTCTGCGTTATTACCCTCTATTACCCTCTAGAAAAACAGCCGAAGACTTTAGCACGGGAGCGCTCCACTTTAATGAATCGTTTGTTCAATGTTGAGGTGATTTTTAGCTAGAAATGGAAAGTGAATAGTCGAGGCTCGCCTCTCATCATTTTTTGCAACAAGCCCTGAATTGTTGAAATATTTTGAATCCATGACACAGTTTATGGCGGGCTAGATTGTTGCACTTAATGTTCTTCGCTAGTGTCCGATTAAGTCTTCTGTCGTAGTAAGGTTTTTGAGTTGTTCCCCCTAGTAAAGCGTCGCGCATTTAAATCGAGCCTCTGTTTGCTCACACTTTCATTGCTTTCTGCATGTGGTGGAGAGGGGGACTCGGGAGGTGAACCTAATCCATTGACACAAGATCAACGCTACGACCTTCTCTATCGCTCTACATTTGGTCCGAAGCCTAATTCTTATCAAGAATTAACCGACCTCGGCTACTCAAAATGGCTTAATAGGCAGCTCGCTATGGCTCCGAGCTTGCACTTAACCCGCCTCAAACAGTATCCACTTGAGGATGGGCGAGACAGTTACAACCAATCTGATCGCGTGTCAGTATGGTGGGATCTTAGCTTGAATGCCCCCGATCAACTTAGGCAACGAGTCGCGTTCGCCCTCAGCGAGATCTTCGTGATTTCGCGATACGGCGCTAGCTTAAATGGCCGCGTTTTGGAGATGACCAGTTATTATGACATGCTCATCACACACGCATTTGCTAATTATCGAGAGTTGATTGAATCGGTGACCCTGCATGCTGCCATGGGGGATTACTTGTCGATGATGGCAAATCAAAAGGCAGACCCTGAGAGTAATCGTTATCCTGACGAAAACTATGCGCGCGAAGTGATGCAACTGTTTAGTATCGGTCTGTATGAGCTAAACCCAGATGGTTCGGAGAAGCTTGACAGCCAAGGGCAGTTGATTCCAACGTATTCGCAGGATGATATTGAGAACCTGGCTCGTGTGTTTACTGGCTGGCACATCGCTGAGAAAAACCATCCTAATTGGTGGGGCTCTAAAGATGGCAACTGGTTGTTGCCAATGGTGGCGTATCCAGAACGTCATGATTTTGAAGAAAAAGTGGTGATGGGAGAGGTGTTTGCTCAAGGTCAGACCGCCGAACAGGATATGGCGCAGGCCATGGATATGTTGCTAAACCATCCAAACACAAGTCCATTTATCAGTCGCCATCTTATCCAAAGGTTAGTGACATCTAATCCTTCTCCTGCGTATGTCGCAAGAGTGAGCGCACTGTTTGACGATAATGGTAGCGGCGTGAGAGGCGATCTTAAAGCCGTAGTCCGTGGGATCCTTACTGATAGTGAGGCACTGAATGGCGGCGATCGCTCACCCGTTAAGATGAAAGAGCCCCTAATTGCGATGACCAATTTTTTCCGAGCTCTCGAGGCGAAATCCGCTGATCCTTCTGGACGTTTTCACAACTCGATCAACACCTTTGGAGCGTATGGGCAGTCGCCGCTCGGCTCTCCAAGTGTGTTCAATTTTTTCTCGCCAGATTATGCCCCGAACGGGGAGATAACCGATGCAAATGATGTAGCACCTGAATTTGAGATATTGAGTTGGAACAACTTCATCCTCACTAACAACCAGCTTTGGTCGGCAACGGGCAGGACAAATTACAACGGAGAAGATAATCCAGCGCGCATCGTCATTAATACCGCACCGCTAGAAGCGATAGCCAATGACCATGAAGCATTGATTGAAGAGATTGAAAGGCGACTGCTTTCTCAAAGAATGAGTGAGCCACTTAAAGCGATTGTCCTAGAGGGGTTGGAAGATCTTCGTGATACGCAACAAAGCTTGAAGGTCCGTAATGCTCTCTACACCGTCGTAACCAGTCAAGAATTTCATATTGAGGAGCTTGCACAATGATTTCACGTCGTCAATTGTTAGTGGCTATGGCGTCGACACCACTTGTTTCGATATTGGGTACTGGCACTGCACATGCTCTACCAAACAGTGATTACAAGGCACTGGTTTGTGTGTTTTTATTTGGTGGCAATGATGGCTTTAACATGTTGGTGCCCAGCGATAACGCACACTATGACGAGTACGCGACCGCTCGTCCTGCTATTGCTATTCCGCAAGCATCCTTATTGCCGTTGTTATTAAGTACTGGCTCTAGCTTGGCATTGGGATTACACCCATCGATGATCGAGATTCAAAGCCTGTTCAATAGTGGAAAAATCATTCCTATTGCCAACAGTGGCGTGTTGATTGAGCCTTCGACAAAAGAAGGTTTGAAAGACGGCACAAATGCTATGCCTCCGTTTTTGTTCTCACACAACTCACAGCAAACAGAATGGCAGCGGGGTTGGTCGGGCAGCACGACAACACTTGGCTGGGCCGGACGGTTGATGGATGTGCTCAGTAGCGATTCTGATGAGATTAGTCCAACGTTTAGTCTCAATGGTTATGCTCAGCTACTCAATGGCAGCGTACAAAGTGCAAACCTCATTAATGCCTCATCTCTGCCAAAAGTGAATGCGGTCAGCAATGCACAGCGCCGTAAGAGTTTTGATCAAGTGATGAGCCTCTCCCCATTGACGGCATTTGGTCGAGAGTTTGACCGAGTTAAGGGTGATTCCATTTCAATACGAGATCAGCTAGCCACTGCCATTGAGTCTGTTCCTGAAGAGGAACATTTTCCAGATATTTCTCTGTCTCAGCAATTACATACAGTCGCAAGATTGATTAAATCGAGTGACCAACTTGGGCACCAAAAACAAGTCTATTTTGTCGGCTTCGGTGGCTTTGACACCCACGCCAACCAACTGGAAGACCACGCCCAGCTAATGAGCGCATTAAGCCAATCGTTAGCAGCCTTCAATCAATCAATGGAAGCCGCAGGGCTTGGTGATAAAGTCACAACGATGACAATGTCCGATTTCGGAAGACGTTTAGCGAGCAACGGTACCGGTACTGACCATGGCTGGGCCAGCAATCACCTTATAATGGGCGGCGCACTAAATGGCGGCCAGTTATATGGACAGTGGCCATCATTAATCCTTGATGGAGATAATGATTTTAATAAAGGGCGAATGATACCGACGACGTCTGTTGAACAAATTGGAGCGACGATTGCCAAGTGGATGGGAGTAAATAGTAAAAGTTCGATGGACTATATCTTCCCAAACCTCGCTAATTTCACAGTTCAGGATTTAGGCTTTTTGAGGTCATGAGGTCATGAGGTTTGATGGTTTATTAGATTTGTCATGGTGAGAGTTGCCTGAGGGTCATCGACTAGAATAGATGTATCTTAGACAAGAAATAGACAGTATTAGGTGTTAACGCGGGCTTGTTGCAAAAATGTAGCAAAGGCTCAGAATTTCGTCTTTCTCCATCTAATCAGGCTTTTCAATGACTAATCCCGAATTCAAATGGAAACACTTTGCTCCTGAAGTCATCTTATGGTGTTTGCGTTGGTATGGTTCAACTCCAATGAGCTATGTTAACCTCAGTGACATGCTGCAGGAGCGAGGAATTTCGGTTAATCGCTCGATGATTTATCGTTGGTTCATTGAGTATGCCCCTGCATTACGCAAGAAATTACGTCGTCGTCAACTCATCCGAGCCGACTCTTCGTGGCAGCTTGGTGAAACCTATGTCAAAGTGAAAGGAAAGTGGCATTATCTGTACAGAGCTATCAACAAACAAGTTGATACACTGGACTTCTATTTTTCCCACAAACGTAATAAAGACTCGACTTATCAGTTCCTGAAACGGTGTCCTCGCCACTATCCAACGGAGCTACAGCCCCAAACATTAAACACCGGCAAGTAAAGTACCTCAACAATGGTATCGAATCCGATCATGCTCCTATCAAGAAGCCCGTAGTAGGCACTGGTGGCTTTAAAATTCGAAAGCGAGCCTAGTCAACCATTCAAGGTTTCGAATCGCTAAGAATGCTGAATAAGGGTCAGCTAGATTTTTGGTTAAGAACCAATGAGCCAAATACTTTAGCACGGGAGCGGTCTGCCTTTATGAACCGTTTGTTCAATGTTGTGGTGATTTTTAACTAAAATGGAAGATACATGGTCGAAGAATGCTTCCCACTATTTTTTGCAACAAGTCCGTTAGGTTGGTGTTCTCCGTTAGGTTGGTGTTCATTAATATTAGGAGAGTTAGCCCTACCAGGGTGAGTCTTATCTCTAATGAGGTTTGTTATAAAAATTTTATATATCTACTTGTCATAATGTAAGCGCTACTCTGCTTTTCGTTAATAGGGTACTGTCAAGTTTAATGACGTCCTTAATGACATTCCTAGCAAAAGGAGGCTGTATTCCTCTGTACACATAAATCGCCCCTAATTGCCGCGATGGTGCTCTGTCGAGAATCTCTTCCATTTTATGGGGATAGAAGGCGCCTATTCTGGGTGTGTGATTACGAATTACAGACCTCTTGCATATGGGACTCTATGCCCCACTGGCTTTTTAAACGTTGAAAAAATGTTGCCCAATAACGTTTCCAGTATAGCTGGATTAGTTTATTTTTTAAGGAAGTAGTCTATGAATAAAAGCAAAATTGGTCTTGCCATTCTTACGGTAGGGACACTTGTTGCGTGTAATAACAATCCATCCGATAATCAAAATGATAATTCATCCGGTTCTCAGGCTAATCCCAATTTAACAGCCCCGGCAATGAATGTAACCGCTCAAAAAGACTACATTGAAAGCACTCTAATGGATGCACGAGCCAATTCCGTTTTTTCGCATGACATAGATTGGAACTATCTGACAGATAAGTTTAACCGTAACCTCAAAAGTTATCGTCTAATGTTAGATAATGTCTCTTTAGACGCTGAGAGTACATCCTACCCGGGTTATAGTGATCTTAATAAATACAACCCAACTACTGTCTATACAGAGGCCGGGAATGTTGTAAAATTTACCGATGGAAGTGGTCGATACGGCGTGTTCCAAAATAAATGGTGGACACAAGGCGACACGCCAAGCTTTAAAGACCGTTCTGGTCCGTGGAGTTTTATCGCTCAAACTGATGGAGATGGTCGTTATCTTAGTGAATCTGAAACCACTATAGAGTGGGATCAAACAGCGATATATAATGCCAGAGATAAAGTCATTCATTATATTGACGACACTAAATACAATTTTAAAGCGAAATACTGGACAAAAGGTGATGCACCAATTTTAACAGAGAGCAGTGGTATAGCCGGGGTGACAGCACAAGATTGGACGTCCCCTTGGGAGTACGTTGAAGAATTATCAACTGATATTCCCACGCCAGATGAACTACCAGATCTTGATGAAATCACACCTCCAATCTGTTATGAAGATTGCGACGATACAACAAGCCCTGGAGACCCTACACTACCGCCAATTATACCAGAACCAATTGACCCTAACACAGATCCAACAGAGCCACCGATTGAGCCAGAAAAACCGGCATTAGAACCTGATACGAACTTACCAGAATCTGGTTACGCATTCTTGAGAGAGCTAACTGCGGAGCACTGGGATTGGTTTTTTCCAATGCGTTCAGGGAGATACAATCCTGAAGGAGGTACTCGCAATACAGAACCGTTTGCTAAAGCAGATGGTTCTACCGATATATTCACTCTTGATGCTTTTAAAAATGCTGTAACTGAATACAATGCTTGGGCAGCATCTAAAGGGTATAAACAGTTCCTAAATGAAGGGACTAAATCTCAGCAAGCATTGGAGTTTCTATCTTTTTGGGCTAAATCCTCACGTGAGACTTCCGGTTCATGGAGTAACGCCCTCGCGCCATGGATTGTACAAGAACAAGACATTGAAGGTGACATTTGGAAAGGCGCATTATATTGGGTTGAAGAGGTGGGTTATACCACCGATGAAAACGGTATGAGTACAGCCATCAACTATGTAGATTCAGGCTCTGCGTATAGTCCTTATCCAAATCGCTCATACTACGGTCGAGGTATTATTCAGCTTTCTTGGAACTATAACTACGGTGCATTTAGTGAGTGGTTATACAGCAATGGATTAATGAAAGGGTTGATAACCCATAAAGATACGTTATTAGAAAGACCAGACTATGTTGCAACAAATGGCTCACTTTCAATTCTATCAGGGATCTGGTTCTGGATGACCCCGCAAGGTGCTAAACCTTCATCCCACGATGTCATTTATGGTGATATGACTCACGTATCAACATACAGCTCAGAGCAAGGTTTACCTCAACGTAATGATGGAGGTAATATTCCTACGGAGGAAGGCGAATCTCATAACGAATCTGTTATTGCATATAGATTGGGGACAGTGACCAATATTGTAAATGGTGGCCTAGAGTGTAACCAAGCTGCTAAATGGCACTCTGGCCCAGTTCAGCGAGTCGCTTACTTTAATGCTTATGCGCAATATATGAATAATGAAATGCCGAATCTGAACGTTCCATTAGTAACACAAGGTATTGATGTCTGGGCTAAAAAAATCACTGAAGCCGACCATGATGACTTGAGAATGGCAACTTGCTTTGCTCAAAAAAGTTACTATGGTTGGTAGGGGTTTAAATCCAATATAAAGTAAATTGCGTTTTGTCATCTCGTCTAAGAAGTGATCCTCTATTTTTGGATATCGCTTTAAATGATGGATCTGTTTTGGGTGCGTCCAAAAGTACCGGAGCAGAATTCTTTCTAGGCGAGATGTTATCAGTACAAGGGCAGGTTCGAAATGAAAATGGTAATTTTCATGATGTTTCTTCTTATTTATGGGAGATTAAAGCAGATGATGCAAGTGTTGTCAGCGCGAACAATAACTCGGTTGTATCCGGTGGGTCTGCAATAGTAAAAGAGTTGTCTCAAGAACTAACGTTAAAGGATTATATTTCTTTTAGTCAGAGTATTAGCGGAGGAATGGATGAGTCTGATACTAGCTAGACTGATTCTCTAGATTCTCAGTGCACAGACATTAGTGGCTATCGTTTAGAACCCTCATTAGCTAAGTATAGTGCTTTAGCAAGAGGGTACTTAGTTATGTCCTAACTGGGGTTTTGCGCCCATTTCAGCGAAAAGTCCAATGTGAGCCTACAGCCCTTTATTTATAAGGGATGACGGGAATGGCTTATTTTCTAATATCCTTCTTAGGCCACCAGTTCGACCATGCTCTCCTCTCTCCAAGGCTCTAAGTTCTCAAGTAGTTTCTCTAGAACGATATTGTCTTTCTGAATACCAAAGGTGTAATTACCGGCAAGTTGGATATGACGCCATGCGACTGGAGATAAACCCGCTATCAGATTCACCACTTCCTGATTACCTTCTTGCTCAAACTTCTCAATCAGACTGGATAGCAAGGCCGAGTTATAATAAATGATGCAGTTAGCAATAATTCTCGCACAATCATTCCATTGATCTATCTGATAATCATTGCCTCCACGGAATTGATTTCCATTGATTGACGCAATAGCTCGACGTAGTTGGTGGTAGGCTTCGCCACGGTTCAAAGCTTGCTGGACAAACTGTCGCAGGACTTTATCGTCAACATAATCGAGTACATAAAGGCACTTAATGATTCGGTCATACTCTCTAAATGCGGCTAATGTTCGACTGTTCCGTTTGCCATTCGACAGCTTGGTAATGATCGTACTTTGTGTCGTTGTCTTACGACTTAATGAGCAAATGATCCTTTGAATATTTTCCCACTCACGTTTGATTAGTGAGGTGTTAAACGGTCGGCGCAGCTTTAATGATACGGCTTCTCCATGCTCTATTTCGAACAAATCATGGAAGACATATTTAAATTTGGCGTATCGTGGCGCGAATTGGTAACCAAATAAGTCAAGGATCGCAAAGTTGACGTTATTGACCCCATGAGTATCGGTTGCTAACGCTTTAGGCTGAATATCGCTGCTATTGTTATAGAGCAAATCAAAAGCATGATGTCCTTCATACTCGTTAGCTGAAATGATCTTGGTGTTGATTGGCACATGGTTTGACACCAACGTTAGGGCGGATACCCCTTTACCCTTACGGAAGTATTTTGCTGAAAATCGAGCTTTGAATGTATTGATACGGCAGGCATGCTTTTGACCATCAATACTAAAGGGGGTGGACTCATTGAGGGATTGTTGCAAAAAATGCAGTAAAGACTCAGAATTTGTTCTTTCCCCATCTAATCCAGCTAGTTAATGACTCACCCCGAATTCAAATGGAAACACTTCGCTCCTGAAATTATCTTATGGTGCATTCGTTGATACGGTTCAACTCCAATGAGCTACGCTAACCTCAGTGACATGCTGCAAGAGCGAGGAATTTCGGTTAACCGCTCAACCATTTATCGTTGGTTCATTGAGTATGCCCCAGCATTACACAAGAAATTACGCCGTCGTCAATTCATCCGAACCGACTCTTCGTGGCAGCTCGATGAAACCTATATCAAGGTGAAAGGAAAATGGCATTACCTGTACCGGGCTATCAACAAACAAGGTGAGACTCTGGATTTCTATTTCTCTCACAAGCGTAATAAAGACGCGGCTTATCAGTTCCTGAAGCGGTGTCTGCGCCACTATCCAACTGAGTTACATCCACAAACATTAAACACCGCCAAGCATTCCTCCTATGCTCATGCGATTGCCCGCCTAAAGAAGGAAGGACGACTGCGAGAGGATGTCGAGCAACGGCAAGTAAAGCCTCTTAATAATGGTATTGAATCCGATCACGCCCCCATCAAGAAGCTCGTTGTAGGCACCGGTGGTTTCAAAATACGAAAGCGAGCCTGGTCTACCATTCAGGGATTCGAGTCATTACGGATGTTGAACAAAGGGCAATTTGATTTCTGGCTACGTCATGATGAACGTGGAACCCTTGTGCGGGAGAGATCCGCCTTCATGAATCGTCTATTCAATGTTGAGATAGTTTTCCAGTAATCGTTAAATCTACGTTGGATAGATCTGGAGCCTTTGATTTTTTGCAACAATCCCTCTCATATTATAATATCATTTCGTTTTCTGCTAATTATTATATAGTTTCATAGTGAGATTTTTAGGTTGACTCCTATTTAATGGAGGTTGAAAGACATCGAGCTTATTAGAGTCAGATTACTAGAAAGCTAACTAAATCGACTACAACGATAGTCCTAAATCAGCATTTATATTTGACTATGAGCGAAGCTTATTATAGCCCCTTATAAAGAGGGGCTATATATTAATGTAGTCCATTTAGAAATTATCGGTTAGGTTCCCCATGCTTCCAGTTCGGCAATACCAACAAAACCTTGGTAGTCTGGTCTAGCGTCCGTATTACCTAAATGGGTAATCCTAATAGATTTGACATCGGACACTAGTCGGTAGGAGCTTGTATAGACCCAGTCATAATCCTGTTCGGTTAATGGCGTTAAAGTCTCACTCAAGATACTTGATTGACCGTTAGAATCAATCGCTTCAATCTTAAGCATATATTGACGCCAACTTGTATGTGGCAAACGATATCGAAGTAAAGAAATCGTCGACTTTCGAGTAAAGTCCATTTCGAAACTAACGCCTTTACCTTTTCCTGACCATTTAGTGTTGACGTTTCCGTCAATTGCATATTTGGCCCATTGTTTTCTGTGTTCGTGGCTAGCCCGTACTTCTGAAACAGGAAGTAGCTCATCTTCAGGGACTGCGCTTCCTTTTAGAAAGCCAAGATTTCGAGGAAACTCTCGAACAGCATTTGGAAACACTTCATTTAACACAGTATCAGAAGCTCCAAACCAACTAGCAAGTGTCATTGCCATTGACTCATGTGCAACAGTCGCTTGTAGACTTGTTCCCGCTTCCAACATGTTTTCAAACTCACCGTAAACTCTACCACCATTTACAGCTCCGCCTAAAACTAATTGATGCCCACCATGACCGTGATCAGTACCACCGTTAGAGTTATTGTGAGTTGTACGACCAAAATCTGACATAGTAAATGTTGTTACGTTTTCTCCTACGCCACTTGCAATCAAGGCCTCCGTAAATTCCGTTAGAGCGCTATCTAGTGTAGAGAGCAAGCCATTGTGACGACTCAACTGGTTGCGATGTGTATCGTAACCTCCTTGTTGGACAAAGAAAATGTGTCCACCAATCCCCATTTTTTCGCTAGCATCAATAACACGCTTCACACCACGTAACTGGCGACTAAGACTACTGCTACCACTAATGTTATCGTCCAAATCAACAGAGTCCATGATCGCGGTATATTCGTCATATGCGTCAAAAAAGAGATCAAATTCAAAAGCATACTGAGATTCAAACGGGCAATCCCTGTGTTCTTGCTCTATATATTCTCTAAACAGTTCCTCCCCTTTTGGACTATGTTTGAAGAAATCCAAGTGCATGAACTCGCCATCTTCGTTGATTCTTTGGCTGGTAGTTTGTCTACCCGCTAAGAGGCGATTAGATGCCGTAGCGACTGTTTCAGGTAAAACATGCCCCTCTGATAGTATGTCCATGATTCCACCGCCCCATCCAAAATCATGGAGACTTCGTTGCTCGTCGTCACTGTAACTACTTTGCCATGCAAGTCTCATAGAGTTGTGACGGCGTGAGCCAGGGGGACGAGTATTACTATCAAGCATAGGACCAACATTGATGATAGATGTTGCTAGTCCTTGCTGCATCAGGCGCTGGACACCCTCCATTGCTGGATGTAGACCAACTTCTACATCATTGTTATCACGACAGTCTGTTGGTAGTAGTTCACCTTTAGAGTAAGCGATATCGGGCCGCTTACTTAAATAGGCGCTGTGCATTGCCCCAGAATAGGGGATAACCATGTTGGCGGAATCATTTCCTCCATGGAGCAATACACACACCAGTGCTCTATAATCTGATTGCGTACTGTTTGCCCATGCACTTTTAGGTATCGCAATAGAGATTGGAGCTACACTTGAAACTGCTAACGCTGAAGTCCCCTTCAAAAAACTTCTTCTAGTAATACTCATGAAATCATCCTTGTACGTAATATTCTGGTGACATAACCGTCATCCAGATCACTTTCCACAAATTTTCTTTGTTAGATACAAATGCATCGAACATCGATGAAATGTAATTGAGAGTTTTAGGCGAAGCGTCAAAATTGAAGAACCGCTTGTTCAACTCGTCGATAAACTGGGCTTTATTCTCTGCATTGAACAGGGCAGCAAGCTCACTAGCTTGAAGCCAAAGCCACTTGTCCGAACGACTGCTTACGTCAGTACCATCAACGATTAAATGATCTTTCAATTTGTAGCTCATGAGATTACAAATAGAAGCCAAGTCTGCGGCTGTCATGATTTCGAATTCGGGACCTATTAGATTATTGTCGGCCAATGGCCCCAAAGGTTGGTAATCAAAGCTGTAAAAATTGAAAACACTGGGAGCTGTCAAAGGCCCTTGCATGAAAGGTCCACTTTTACTGTACTGAGATCGATATCCAAAACCAATTGATGTATCTTTGTGGTGTGGGTACCCTTTGCCCATCTTCGCATCTAAAGCTCTACACACTGAAGAAAAAGCCAAAATAGGCTCCTTTGCTTTTCTTTTGGATTTAGAAGTGTTCAAAAACTCCGAGTCAGTGATGATAGCCTTAACTACCTCTCCGAGGTCACCTTTAGAGCTTCTAAATGCCGAAGAGACCCGATATACATACTCAGAACTAGGGTTTGATGATACGAGTTGACGGATGAGATGACGTGAGACCAACACTGCTGTTTCGTCTAGACTAACTAACTTATCCACAACAAAACTGAGTTCTTGTTCAGCGGTCTGACCTGCTGGAATTGATTCGCCGAGCCAGAACTTCTCGCCTTCGTCATGATCACCTTCAACGTTGATCATATCTTCGATTCGGTACTTATCTTTTACTTTCCAACCGGTAAATACACGTGCTAGCTCTTCTATATCTTCTTGACTGTGTGAAGAAATAGGCTTTCCATCACCATCGAAGATAAGGCTGCCATCTAGATTTACCTTCCAATCTCCTAGAGTAAATAGTTGCATTATCTCGCGGGCATAGTTCTGGTCTGGTAAATCATCTCCTGAAGCGGGTAAATTTCCGTCAATTGTTAGATATATCCCCATAACCGAAGACTTACTGATGGAATACAAGATATCTCGATAACTACCAAATGCATTATTTACCAAGATATCATAATATTTTGCTAACCCTGCAGCATGGTCATTCTCATCTAAACCAGCTTCTTTTTCTGATACAACTAGCAATTGGCTTAGAGCAAATGCCACGCGTTGACGGAGCTGATCTTCACAGTTGACTATTAGGTCCCACCACGCATTAATTCGATAGTTGATATGTTCTTGTCGATTGCCACTTATATTTTCTCTGTAACTTTGAATATAGCGATATCTATCATAATGACTTGAAGAATCAAGTCTAAACTGATTCGTCAGCCATGCGTCAAGCCCAATGAACTGTAGTTCTTCTATATTCTCAATAGTGGGCCCAAATGTCGTACGTTGTAAAACGCGTGAAGCGTCGGAAAAACTTAGTTTCACTTTTTACTCCTTAAGAGATATTAATAAATCGTTTTAAGTATTAGATGTATTAACTTCGAAGCACTATAATGCTTTTAATTATTAAAGGTTAACACGGCTACAAAAAGCCAACCATTAATTAATGCAACCATGAGACACTGCCTCCAGATTAACCAATTATATTTTTGTTATAGTAATTACAAACGAAGTTACACAGGAATTAGACACCCTATGTTCCCGAATCTTTACTCAATAAGTACTTATTCGCTAATAAAATCAAGACTAAGCAACGAACAGATTCAACCAAATAGTAAATTTATGACTTGGACACCAACCTCTAACTTCTCAGGAAAAATCATTTTATAATCTTTGATATTTTTGTATATTTAGTCAATGAATTTGTGGAAAGCGTAGTTTATATGTCATATTAACTGACGCAATCAAGACTAGAAAATAAAAGGACGTAAAATGGGTGGTATAAACATTTGGCAACTTCTTATAGTTGCCACTATCATTGTAGTACTGTTCGGAACTAAAAAACTTCGCGGGGCAGGAGGTGACTTAGGAGAAGCAATTAGGGGTTTTAAAGATGCTATCAAAGACCAAGAGACAACATCTAATTTAAATATTAGAAATACAGAGCTTCAAAATGGTAGTAACGATAAACGAGAGATTGACTTTTGAACAAATAGCAAAAAAAGTATGATAATTGTTTGACATAGTTTTTGGGGAGCTAATTGTTGTATTTTTAATGGGTTTGATAATATTAGGTCCTGAACGTTTAGCTATAATAGTTCGTTTTCTACGTATAAAAAATGATTCATTCAACCGTTAACAACGTCAAGTCGAAGATGTTGAAGTGGATTTTAATAAAGTGACGACAAACTCTCAACGGTCTGAAAAGATGATTAGAAGCAATTTAAATAAGTAACTTCATGATAAAACGTCTGATTGCTCAAAAAACTTTAAGTATCAATTGATGTAGATAGTACGATAATAATGATATCACTCAAAAATAGCTTACCTATAATGTCACGTCTTGTCGACTTAAAAAACTGTGTTTTAAGATCTTTCGTTTTTGTACTTACAGTGTATTTGATGCTATTTGGTCATTCAAGCTACATATATGAGGTTATATCGACACCATTTATTCTTTACCAAGCCTGATTGTTTGTAGCTCCTAGTGGCTTTGTTGCCGAAATCGAATGAACTAAATTAGAATCTTACGATCAGATCAGGGACATTCATTCACTGACTCTGATTTCATGCCGAAGCCTTGCTATAAAACCACCAACTGGCGCAAGTACAACAACTCTCTAGTCAATCGAGGTTCACTCACGTTTTGGATTGACGAAGAAGCAATAACCGAGTGGAAACAATCTAAACAGCACAAGCGTGGTAGACCGCGATTGTTTAGTGATTTAGCTATCACCACCGCTCTCATGGTCAAGCGTATCTTTTCCTTGTCCTTAAGGGCGCTACAAGGTTTTCTAGACTCAGTATTTAAATTGGCGAATGTCCCATTGGGTTGTCCTCACTATACCTGTATAAGCCGCCGAGCTAAGGATGTAGAGGTTGATTTCAAAGCCTCAACACGACGTACCATCCAACACCTGGCCATTGATGCCACTGGTCTCAAGGTATACGGTGAGGGAGAATGGAAAGTGAAAAAGCATGGAACTAATGGCAAGCGTCGAGTCTGGCGTAAACTCCACCTTGCGGTTGATACAAATACACATGAAATAATCGCCGCAGAACTAACTCTATCAGGTGTGACCGATGCGGAAGTGCTCCCCAACCTACTCAAGCAAACACGCCGCACCATTAAGGAAATCTCGGGAGATGGTGCATACGATACCAAAGAGTGTTACAGAGCGATTAGGGTTAAGAAAGCGACACCTTTGATCCCTCCACGTGAGGGTGCAGCTTTCTGGGAAAAATGTCATCCACGTAATTTGGCAGTTGGCTGCCAAAAGCTCTATAGCTCGAACAAAAAGTGGAAACAGAAGTATGGTTACCACAAGTGGTCATTGTCGGAGACCGCTATGTATCGCGTAAAACAACTACTAGGCGCTTCACTCACGCTTCGAAATTACAACGCACAAGTTGGTGAGGCTTACGCCATGATCAAAGCACTCAACAAGTTAACTGGGATAGGTATGCCTGAAACTCAGTATGTTGTTTAAAATAGGAACTATTTAACTAGCGTTCACTCTTTCGCTGAATTCGGCAACAAAGCCGGCGATTACTGGTAAATTACTTCTACAGTGAATAGACGATTCATGAACGTGGATCTCTCCCGCACTAGAGTTTTACAATCATCATGACGCAACCAAAAATCAAACTTGTCTTTGTCCAACATCCGTAATGATTCAAATCCTTGAATGGTTGACCAAGCTCGCTTTCGGATTTTAAAACCGCCAGTGCCAACGACTAGCTTCTTGATTGGCGCGTGGTCGGATTCGATACCATTATTGAGATACTTCATTTGCCGTTGTTCGACATCCACTCGGAGTCGTCCTTCTCTCTTCAGTCGAATAAACGCATTACCACCAAAGCCAGAAAAAACATCACTTTCGATTCATCACGGGCCGAGTCTATCGGTCACAGTGATGTGTTCTGGGCGCTCTCTTACGCGCTCTCCGCCGAGCAGCTGTCCTATGAAGAGGAGAGTAGCATTAAGGCTTACCATAATGGATATCAACATTGTAGATGGACCCATCTAACAAGACCCATCGAGCGTGATAGCGTTCGGCAGCGTCGAAACGGTCAACTTTTCCCAGGCATACAACACGTTTAAACGCGATACCTACGTGAATCATTTTGGCTATTCTGAGGCCCCATCTCAAAGCGTTTTTTGTGCGACTTGCTCACCTTGAACTCGTATCGCGGCGCGGGTGAATCTTATTATGGACTCGTTTGTGCTGACGTCATATATCCGTGAAGCCAGCAGTGGATCCCAATGGTTGGACACATAAGGCTAATTCCTTAAGTGGTTGATCCAGCTCATGCAGCGTATCTCTGCCTGCCAAAATAGACTTCATCAGGGGTAAGGTCATTGAGTCCTTGATGGTTACGCTCTTCATTATAAAACACCATGTAGTGACCTATTTCAGGCTTCACCATGATTGTTCAATGAAAACGTCGTCGAGCCAGCGGCCTTTTCCGTCCATACTGATCCATATACCATGCTCGAGCAACTTCTGCGTGAACTCAGAGCTGGTAAACTGACTGCCTTGATCGGCGTTGAAGATATCAGGTGGTCCGTAGTATTGAAGTGCCTCTTCGAGAGCCTCGATACAAAAGCTTGTATCCATGGTGTTCGAGAGGCGCCAAGACAACACCTTACGGCTATACCAGTCGACAATGGCAACAAGGTAGAGGAACCCTTTAGCCATCGGGATGTACGTGATACCAATAGCCCAAGCTTGGTTCGGGTAACTAACTTCGATATCACGCAACAAGTAGGGATAAACCTTGTGTGCTTTGTTCGCCAGTGTCGTTTTTGGCTTGGGATAAGTCGCCCCAATTCCCATATTGCGCATGATCCGAACGATACGTTTTCGATTAATATAGTGGCCTTTTTTAACCAACTCAGTTCGAATTCGGCTACTGCCCATGAACGGATACTGAAGGTGAATTTCGTCAATCATACGTCGCAATTCAACCTCCTCAGTGGAGAGTCCTGTGCGCTGATAGTAAGCTGTAGAGCGAGCAATATTGAGAAGCCTGCACTGACGCTTTATCGGTAGTTAGGTGGATTTATCCAGCGAACTCTTTCGCTGTGCTCGATCTAACGACCGAGCACTTTCGCCAAAAAATCATTTTCCATGGTCAGCTGGCCGATCTTAGCGTGAAGTTTATCCACTTCTTCGGAATTGTCTTTGCCCAACTGACTTTCAGAGGCAAAGATCATGACTGCATTTTCAAGCAGCTCTTTCTTCCACGTAGATATCTGGTTAGGGTGCAGGTTGTACTTCTGCGCTAACTCAGCGACAGTTTTATCGCCTTTAACTGCAGCAAGTGCCACTTCTATATTGACCCATTAACTAGGGTACATATCTAGTGCATCTGATGGTAACCCTCGAACATATTTTAAATGCGCCATCACCTTTTCATCTTCGGCTTTGAGATACCCAAATTGGTTAGCATTAGCTACTGAGATAGCCGCTTTTCTGAATAAGTTTGCTATAACGAAGAGTGCATCCCATGCTTCCTCGATATCCGATCCACTGTACGAGCCTTTGAGCATTTGCCAGTATTCTGGACTTAAAAGCTTCGAATAGTATTTTCCATACTTACCTGAAGAAACGGTGTAGCCAGTTGTATCACCAATATGCCAATCAAGCATCTTGAATAATGGTTCTCGTAACACCTGTTCATGGATGTGTTTTGCGTAAGTTATTTCTTTGCGCCATAGGCCTTTAGCCACATACGTACTCACCCACCAAAATTCATTGCAGCAATCAATAAACTCCTTACGTGAAGGTTTAATAGGTAGGTGATCTTTATTGCTGGGACTTTCTAAATATTGAAATGCCAAGTCTTTGTCCAATAAGACTTGGCTAAGGCTTTCATGCTTAAACTGATGTATTGTTGAGAGCTGATACAAGGTTAGATCTAAGCGGTTGCCATCACTGAACTGCATTAAATAAGAAAAGCTCCCATCCTTCTTTGGAGGAGGGTAAATCATATCTTCAGGCATCTGCATTATCATGATTTCACCGAATAGGTCAATCCATGAGTGATCCTTAGTAAAATGCTCGATATCAGATACCACATACAATATATCATAGTCTTGGAATATATCTTTGGGTGCTTCAGGGTTAATTTTTGAACCATTCATGATCACAGCACGAATGCGCTCGCTATTCTTTGCCGTTCCCATGATTAATTCCAGCATTTGCTTCTCAGTACGCATGAATACCTCAGTTATAGACTAGAGATGTAGTGGCCAACGAAACTGTATGAGCTTCTAACATTAGCTAATATTGGTCAACACGACCGTGCCTGTTTAGTGATGAGCAACTACTCTAAATAGAAAAGGGGCATGCGACGTGAAGATAATTGCTGTTTTGCTAGGTGTAGGGTTGATTTTTGGATGTTTAAAGGTTTCTCCTGATGAGATACATTCTCGCTTGTTAGCTTGCTATGACTGCCAAATGATGCCTCAGGACAGTACCTCCACAAAAAAAGTATTTTTTGGACTAATGCAGGTGATTTCATTGGACAAGTCGGGGAGGTCTACGGAGGTTTATAAGGTAACTGCTGCTAGTTTGTCTGAGGGTTCGATAGGTAAAACAGAATGTGTAGTTTATATCCAAGAAGCTCTAAACTACCTTCAAAATCAGTGAAAGCGCGTGAAAGTTAAACGATGATGTTTCGAATTGATTATCGATTGTTAGTAGTTTGAGTAAGAGTCATAGGTAAGTGGTTGAAGGGGCAGCATTGCAAACCGTGAAACTAAATAAATATCTCATTGATAAATAATATATAAAGCTTGAATGCTGCGTTGGTAGGGGATTGTATTTGAAGTGTGGGGCGTTGGAAAGGATTATATTGCCCTTATCGTTTGCTTTGTGATGTCACTTTGTTTGTGAGCTCTGCAAGTGCTTATTGAGTTTGTTTTGCTAAGCTTGACGGGTTATTGGAGGCCAAATCATTGAAGTCCGTATAGGGTTTCATACTGTCTAAAGCTTGAAGTTGCTCTTGGCTTAGCAAGTGCGTTTTGTCCATCGCTCCTTTTGTTGCTTTCACGTGATTTCGGTAGTTCTCAGGAGTAATCGGCTCCAGGTGGGCTGGATAGTACGCGCTATCAGGAAACGATGGAAACACAGCTTGCCCTCCAACGGCTTCTAATGCTTTGGCTTTACCAGCATTGATATCTCGCGTCATCTCCAGGTGGCGATCGGGTTCTGTCGCAAAGTTTAGCGTTATCGGTTAAGATTTACGCAGTCTTTGCTTAAACTCTGAACCTTAATGTTTAAAGGTTGCCACTTTCCATCAGACGTTATTCTCGAAACTGTTCGCTACTACCTCGCTTACAAACTCAGTTATCGTGAAATTGAAGAGATCCAGAGGGAGCGTGGAGTGAAGGTGGATCATGCTACCATTAACCGTCGGGTGATAAAATTTGCACCAGTTTTGGAACATAAAGCCAGGCTCAAAAAGAAGCAAGTCGCTGATTCATGGCGTATGGATGAGACCTACATCAAAGTGAAAGGAGAGTGGTTCTACTACTATCGAGCGGTCGATAAGTTTGGAGACGTCATTGACTACTACCTCAGCCCTAATCGCGATGAGGCGGCTGCCAAAGCCTTTCTGAATAAGGCGATAGCTCAACATGGTTTACCAGATAAGGTGGTGATTGACGGCAGTAAAAGTAATTACGCGGCACTCGATGCAATGAATGTGCAGCTCTGGTTGACGGGTTTCTTCATGTTGTCATTGAGGGGGTGTTGCAACTAACCACAGAGTGCAGAATGCGCCATCATTGGCTTGGCGATTACTGGTAAATCACCTCAACATTGAATAGACGATTCATGAAAGCGGATCTCTCCCGCACTAGAGTTTTACAATCATCATGATGCAACCAAAAATCAAACTGGCCTTTGTTCAACATCCGTAATGATTCGAATCCTTGAATGGTGGACCAAGCTCGTTTTCGGATTTTGAAACTGCCAGTGCCCACAACGAGCTTCTTGATGGACGCGTGGTCGGAATCGATACCATTATTGAGATACTTCATTTGCCGTTGCTCGACATCCACTCGAAGTCGTCCTTCTTTCTTCAGACGAAGAATCGCATGGGCATAGGAAGAGTGCTTGTCTGTGTTTAATGTATTAGGCTGCGTATCTGCATCATAGTATCTTAAGCATCGCTTCAGGAATTGATAAGCCGCGTCTTTATTACGTTTATGAGAGAAATAGAAGTCCAAAGTCTCGCCTTGCTTACAGATAATGCCATTTCCCTTTTACCTTAACGTAGGTTTCATCGAGTTGTCACGAAGAGTCTACTCGAATGAACTGATAACGGCGCAGTTTCTTACGTAATGTCGGGGTATACTCAATGAACCAACGAAGGCACCAAAGAATGATTTCAGGGGCAAAGTGTTTCCATTTGAACTCAAGGTTGGTCATTGAACTCACCAATCATCACCACAGACGATGATAGTTTCAACCTTGAGCTGATTTTTTGCAACAAGCCCCAATCATGAGGAAAGCTAATGAAATACTTCCTAACAAACACTTAGAAAGGAGTTTAGGTTTGGCCGAGAAAACCAAACAATCATTCACTCACATAATAGGCCCGAATCCTAAATCCCCTTATTACGCAGAGAAAGTAAGACAAGAGGAAATATTCTATTTATATAAAACCAATATTTATTGTGTAACTACTTTCTTGGAACACTTTTACGCTATTATTATTGTTTGTATTTTAAAGCCTGTTAATGACCTGCAGCGATATTGGAGTTAAAAACCTTTCTTGGGGCGTTTTCAGATCATTTCTTTACTACTAAAGAGAGCAAATTATGAGATTAACTTTACTAATTCTGTCTATTCATTCACCCGCTGCATTTTCATTTGAACGGTTGAATGGGCTATATCTAAAGGGTTTATATGGTAGTCAAGAAACTGCTGGATTTGAACTCGGTGTTACCAATGATAATGGCTATGGTTTTTTCTTTGGAGTAGGCATTGGCCAAGATGACCAACGTATGGGTACTATCGATAACAAGGACGATGCTCAGTCACCCACTCTTTTAGGTAGCTATACCAACGTCAGTAAAGCTAACGGTAATTTCGGTCCAAATTATACTCATCATTTTCAATCAGATTGGCGGTTAATCGCTGGACTCGGAGTAGATCTAACTTACTACGGTAGCTATACAAACTGGTATGAGTCGAGTGAGAAACTTGGTGATAGAGGATTTTTCTGGTACCCAGAAGATAGTGGTTTAAATATTGGAGCAACATTATCAGTTAATGGCACATACAAGAATGCTTTGTTCGGTGCAAACTACCGTACCTTTCGGAACGAAGTTCTGTTAAGTGTTGGGTATAGATACAAAATCTAAGATGCAGCTGTAGCTTTTTACCAAAAAGAGCGAAAAGCCCCTTCCTAAATTGCTGAGATGTCAGTTCTTTATTGGAAAGCACCTTTGAGTTTAAATAAACACATACTTGGATAGCCTTAGTGGCTAGGTCAACACCAATGATCGTGGTTCTCATCTTGTTCTCCCAAAGTGTTAGCTAACTTAAGAAGGTTAGCTTGTGATTAGAGCGGGAGTCCAATTATCTTGTTAGGCTACTTCTCGTAGAATTTCGGTAACCATAGGTACAACTGACAACGCTAATAAGGTAGCCATACCCATATTGAACCACTTTCTAGTCTTAGGTGAGCCAAGTAGTTTTTTTAGTAACACACCAAATAAAAGCCAAACTGCTACACTTGGAAAAGAAACTAAGAAAAAAATTGCTGTCAGAGCCAAAATTTGAACAAAGAATTCTTCTGCACCATTTGTGAATGCTGCAACAGCACCAGTGGCAACAACCCAAGCCTTAACGTTAACCCACTGGAATAGAGCACCTTGTACAAAACTTAATGGTTTACTTTGTTTTTTATCTTTAACTGAATCGTTTGAGCTCGCTATTAAGTAAGCTAAATACAGTAAGTACACCACACCCACACACTTTATAAAAAAGTGTAGCTCTGGATAAGTAGAGAATATCGAAGAAAATCCGACACCTACGAGGAATACCATTGCCGTAAACCCTATGCAAATGCCTCCCATTAGAGGGATAGTTTTTCGAGCACCGAAATTTAGTCCCGATGACATGACCATTACGGTGTTTGGCCCAGGGGTATAGATGCTGACAATGCAAAAAGGACCACTGCGTAAATATATTCCATAAATTACTCTCACTACCCGTTCCACTAGGGCCGGTGTTTCGTTTAGTAGCCTAACGAATGATATGGACTCCCTCTCCCTGTAGCCCGCGTGTCATACTAAACGTGTACACGCTGAAAAGCTGGAGGTTACTATGTCCACCATTCAAACTATTGGCGTTGACCTCGCCAAGAATGTGTTCAGTATTCACGGCGTTGATGCATATGGCAAGTGCGTCTTACGCAAAACAGTCAAAAGAAACAAATTGTTAGATACATTCGCTAATCTTCCACCCTGTATCATTGGTATGGAAGCTTGCTCTGGTGCTCATTACTGGGCTAGAGAACTAACCAAGTTAGGTCACTCCCCAAAGATCATGGCAGCGAAGTTTATCATTTCTTATAGACAAAATGAGAAAAACGACGCTAATGATGCCGAGGCAATTTGTGAAGCCGTATCAAGACCAAAAACACGCTTTGTCTCTATCAAGGATGAAGAGCAACAAGCTGTGCTTTGCCTTCACCGCATTCGACATAGCCTAATAAAAAATCGTGCTGCCACAATTAACCGACTCCAAGGGTTATTGTCAGAGTTTGGTGTAATTATTCCTCAAGGCCGTTACTCACTTCAAAAAGCTGTGCCAAGCATGCTAGAAGACGCAAACAACGGTATCCCGTTCCTAGCGAGGGAGTTACTCAACGATTTAATGTCTAACATCAAGAAACTCAACGATGAAATCCTTCGCTATGACAGGAAGATTTTTCAGCTAAGCAGAGAGATGAAGCAAGCTTCAAAGCTATTGGCAGTTCCCGGCGTCGGAGAACATACTGCTACAGCCATCATTGCAACAATTAATGATGGAAAGCAATTTGGTTCAAGCCGTCAGTTTGCTGCATGGATTGGCCTAGTTCCCAAACAATACTCAACCGGGGGACAGACAAACCACGGACATATAACAAAAAGAGGCGAAAAACACATTCGTACTCTGCTTGTACACGGAGCTAGGGCTGTAATCGCGCAATGCAAAACTAAAACTGATAGAACAAGTCTTTGGTTACAACAAATTGTCGAAAGACGAGGATACAAGAAAGCTGCCGTAGCCCTAGCAGCAAAGAACGCGAGAATTATCTGGGCGCTATTAACAACAGAAAATGAATACAAGGCTAATTATGTAAATCGTTTGCCCTCAACAAGTCAACACAATAGCAATTGATGACAATACGGTCAGACCGAGATGCTAAAATCTGACTATAAAGCAATCAAATACTGCCTAACGAATGAGGTCAGCATCAAGCGAATATCATCAGGGTGACGGAGTTTCTCCGACTAAACACCGAATGTAGAGCTGCTGTCAGATCCACTGTTGTTAGCGGGAGCTATTGTTGACAAAAGAGGAAGTCCATGTAGCTTTATAGACGGACTTTTTCTGTCTTTGTATTCCATCCATGTTGCTGCCATTCATTATGAAACTCAACTGGTATCAACCTGTTATGGCACTGGGCTAAAAAGCATCATCCAACAAAATCTAGAACTTGGATCGCCCTTAAATACTTCATCAACCATCAAGGTCAATGGCAATTTCACGGTTGGCAGAAGGTCATGAATATGGATTGTCAGTTCAATCTGTTTCAGATAGCCAAGGTGCCGATAGAGAGATATGTGAAAATCAGGGGTGCCGCAACGCCTTTTGACCCTCAATACCAAGAATACTTGGGGTTTTGCGCCCATTTCAACGAAAAGTCCAACGTGAGCCTTCAGCCCTTTATTTATAAGGGCTGAAGGCTACGGCGTATTTTCTTTCGTAGCCCTCTGAAATGCGGACATATGACAAAGTCGCTTGGTAATTAAGGTACGACAGAATCGCTTGGTGATCACAGAACAGCGCTTCATGCGACTTCACGTCGTACGGACAAAACGTGTCAGTGACTTTGCTAATTTAGCTTAAAACGAATTATCATAGATATGGAAAAGTAACGCCTTGTTAAGTAGCAGCTAACTACCACTATATCCGAACAAAGCCACCATAATCACTAAACTCAACCGAATCAAAGGCGCTGACTGTTAGCTATCTGCTTGAACAAATTGTGTGGATAATTCCCCTATCCAAATAGCCCTATTTATCCAATTTCGGGTAATGTGAGACCCAGGCTTTAGCTGCAACTAAAGCTTTCTGTGTAGTAGTCCGATTGAACATTGACTCCTCAGTCGAGAGACCTATAACAAACAAGAACGCTACATAGGACTCCAAGCATGAACCTCGAATAGTCGACTGGGTCTCGAACCCGCATTACGCAAGCATGAGTTAGCTTATTATGAATACGAAAATGAAGCAAAACATCAACGTTGGAGTTGATACAGGGAAAACACAATTAGATATCCACACCACACCTTTAGAGCTCTTTTTCTCGGTTGAAAACAATCAGAAAGGCATCAAGGAAGCTCTGAAAATCGTCAACAAACACAACCCTAAACGCATTGTCATTGAGGCGACTGGCCGCCTTGAAATGCCATTTGTATTAGCGTGTGCCGAAGCCAATTTACCAATAGTTAGAGCCAACCCCGTACACATTAAACGCTTCGCTGGAGCCATAGGTCGTAGAGCCCAAAATGACCGATTGGATGCTGAACTTATTGCCCACTTCGCTGAAGCAATCAAGCCCGACCTCACCGTCATCACAGCTGAAAACATTCGTCTAATGAGTGACTTAGTCATTCGGAGACATCAGTTACTCTCCATGCAAACGATGGAAAAGAATCGCATCCAAATCCTTCCCAAATCACTACAATCGACCATTAAGCCAATACTAACCGCAATGAAAAACCAAATTGCTAAAATTGAAAGCAAGCTCATAAAGCTCATTGAAGACAGCACAGAGTATCAAAGCAAAAACACTCTCTTGCAAAGTGCCCCAGGCATTGGAAACATTGCAGCAGCTTCAATCATTAGCAACGTTCCCGAGCTTAGTTATATCACCAATAAGCAGGCTGCTTCTCTTATTGGAGTGGCACCTATTACCCGTGAAAGTGGGCGCTATAAAGGTAGGCGAGTTGTCCAAGGTGGTCGAGCCCAAGTCAGAACAGTTCTGTATATGGCGATGATGTCTGCTATGCAGTGCAATCCTGTTTTTAAAGCAACTTACACACGATTTGTCGACGCTGGAAAGCCCAAAAAAGTGGCTATCATCGCGTGCGTTAGAAAGATGGTAGTGATCCTAAATTCGATGCTGAGAGATGGCGTCATGTGGATTTTGGTTTACTGTTCGAAACTGATCAAAAAGGTTCAATCTTGCCTATTCGAATGCTAAATACTCGCTCTGCTGAAGACTCTATCCGCATTGCAGAGTCCCTTTTGTATAAACATGGTTTTTATACTTCTGCTGTATTCTTCCCAACAGTCGCAAAATCCGAACCAGGTATACGTATTGCGGTGACCGCTTTGCACACTGAAGAAGAATTGAAACGACTGCATGATGTTTTCATGAGTCTGAAAGAGACAGGCTCTGTAGCTGTATGTGGATAGCGTTATCTATTATTTCTGCATTGGCGCTATCTGTTCGAGATATATCGATTAAAAAGGGAGCTACTCAAGGTAGTTCTCTTTTTAGTTCTGTCGCCATGCTAACTTTACTCCTCCCAATTACGATAGGAGTTATTGCTTGGGAGAGGAACTTCTCCTTTACTTTTAATCTATCACTGATACTCATTAGTGCAGCGTTAATTGATACTTTAGCTATTTACTTCTATTCAAAATCCTTAAGGTGTGGCGGAAACTTGTCAACGACAGCGCCATTGTTGGCTTTTATACCAGTCTTTCAAGTTGGTTTCTCTTATGTTTTTTTAGGAGAGGTGACTTCAATATATGGGGTTTTAGGAGTTGGGCTATCTATTGCATTTGTTCTCTATGGCAACAGTTTCTCTGTCAACAAAATTATTGAAGATAATTCAAGTGTTTATATGTTGGGTGTTAGTTTGTGCTGGGGCAGTAGCTCGCTATTGCATAAACAGGGTGCCTCACACTTTGGTGCACTACTCTGGACATCGTATGTATGTCTGATTAGTTTCATGATATTGATGAGCTGTGCATTGATGTGGGACAGAAGTAATATACAACTAAAAAAGATGCCGAAGTTATGGTTGCCAGCGATGTCCCATTTTATCACTTTGGCCGCGTTCTATGGAGCGGCAGCCTTGGGGAATGTCGCCTATGTATCTTCTATTCGACGATTGTCTAGTGTTTTTTCATTGATAGGTAGCATCGCTGTCTTCAAAGAGCGGCCATCTTTTAAAGTATTGATAATGACTGCCGGGCTTACCTTTAGCGCAGTTATCATTACAGTTTTAGGTTGAGCTGAACAGCGGCGTTTTTCAAGGCAGTTGTTACTAGTTGCTTGTTAATTAAGCAACCTCTTTTTCTGGATTTAGGTGAACGTCACCAACTGGTTTGCAGTTCCTGAGTTCTCCAGGCCAACGTTCAGGGTTTTGCTCTAGGCGTACCTTTAGAACTGCGGCTCTTTTTTGTAAGATCTCACTATCCTTACCCGCATGTCTTTCTGATGGTGTCACGTAGTTCAGTCCTCGATGTTTATGCTCACTGTTCTACCACTCTACGAACCTGTCTACCCAAGCTCTGCTCTCTTCTAAGCTTGCAAAGCCTTTCGATGGCCAACTCGGGACATATTTTAACGTCCTGAACAACGATTCTACATAGGGGTTATCATCGCTTACTCGTGGGCGACTGTAAGACGGCGTCACACCAAGCTCTTCCATCTTGGCTTTCATCGTTGAAGACTTCATCGCACTGCCGCTATCCGAGTGAAGCACAAGCGCCTGATTAAAACATTGCTCTCGCATGAGCGTTCGCTGCAAGAGCTGAGACGCTTTTTCACCACTCTCTTACTCATAGACTTCATGGCCAACGATTTTCCGACTGGATGTCTTCAATAAGGTACAGATAGTAGTGTTGGCCTCTCACGATTGCTGGCAAGTAAATGATATCCCACGTCAGTACCTGTTTCGGTGCTGTCGCTGTATAACTTTGGCTTTGCTACTTTCTTGCGAGCGCGTTGACGTCCTCGGTGCTCAACCTGGCCTTCCTTTTTCAAGGTGCGATAAAACGTAGACTCAGAGCCTAAGTCAATTCCCTTATCAAGTAGCGTAGGGACGATTTGTGTTGGAGGAAGGGAAGAGAAGTGGCCCCCTATTTTCGGACATGACTTTAAGTGATTGATCTATTTTGATAGTACCCAGAAATACCGGAGCAGATTATGACTAGAAAACGTAGAAACCACTCACTTGAATTTAAAGCTAAAGTGACACTTGCTGCAGCTAAAGGCGATAAAACTGTCGCTGAGTTAGCGCAGAAGTACAACCTGCACCCTAACCAGATATCAACGTGGAAAAAAGAGCTGCTTGAAAATGCAGCCATGATCTTTGCCTCTGAGAGTCAGTTGGGCAAAGACAATTCCGAAGAAGTGGACAAACTTCACGCCAAGATCGGTCAGTTGACCATGGAAAATGATTTTTTGGCCAAAGTGCTCGGTCGCTAGATCGAGCACAGCGAAAGAGTTCGCTGGATAAATCCACCCAACTACCGATAAAGCGTCAGTGCGAGCTTCTCAATATTGCTCGCTCTACGGCTTACTATCAGCGCACAGGACTCTCCACTGAGGAGATTGAATTGCGACGTATGATCGACGAAATTCACCTTCAGTATCCGTTCATGGGCAGTAGGCGAATTCGAACTGAGTTGGTTAAAAAAGACCACTATATTAATCGAAAACGTATCGTTCGGATCATGCGCAATATGGGAATTGGGGCGATTTATCCCAAGCTAAAAACGACACTGGCGAACAAAGCACACAAGGTTTATCCTTACCTGTTGCGTGATATCGAAGTTAATTACCCGAACCAAGCTTGGGCTATTGATATTACGCACATCCCGATGGCTAAAGGGTTCCTCTACCTTGTTGCCATTATCGACTGGTATAGCCGTAAGGTGTTGTCTTGGCACCTCTCGAACCCCATGGTGATACGCCACTTAGGAAAGGTGACATCATCATAAATAACATACGATAAGGTTGGCTTATTTATGCTAAAAATATTTCCATTGGACGTCTTAGATGATCCCTCCACAACAGGTGGAGTAATTGTTGAAGGTTGTTCAACTGTATTGTGTGATGGGAAACCCGCCGCTTTAGTGGGAGGAAAAGCAACTTGCCCGCGATGTGACAAAGGTTGGGGGATAATCTGTCGCAATACATGGCACGAAATTAAAATAGAACATCAATATGCAGCATTGGGAGAATTTGTCATTGAATGTGGTTGTCCATTAGGGTCTAATCGAATCGTCACTCCTAAAGGTCGATTTAGTTTCGTTGGGTATGATGATGGCACAGTAGGAATCGATATCAACAACCAACAATCACTCTCTTTCGCTGATGGAACACCACTCACCGCTGAGAACGTTTCAAAGTCAATGCCCCCTGAGGCACACCAACAGGCTTATCGTTTCAATGAAGCTCAACAGAAAAAAGACAAGCCTATAGATATCGACGATGTGTATATCATTTTTGCCGATAAAAAGACGGATCTGAAGAGCTTTGCTCAAGAAATCTACTTGAATGATGCCGATGACGTCATTCAGCACATCATAAACATTAACCCTCATTTAAAAAGAACGTTCCATTTCTTAATCACCGGCATGCCTGTCGTGGTTTCCCCTTGGCAAACGGTACACCCAGATGAAGCCGATGCCACTTCTCAGGTTTCAGAGCTCGCAGAACTGTTCTTTACGCTTTCCCCAGAGCAACAAGCATGGTTCTCAGAGCACCATGAAGAATTTGCAAGTGTTATGCTAACGTCCACTGCGATGCCAAACTCAACCCTGTATGAAGTCAATGACGGTCAGGTGGAAGAATCCAATTTCACTAACCAAATGATTGCTTCAGTGGGCTCTGGTATTGCCGGAATGAAAACCCAAGCTGACAGGCTTCAGAAGGAATTTCAGCGGTTTGAGAATTACTCAAAATATGTAGGAGAAGCGACGAAAGGTATCAAGGGTGATAGGTTAAAGTCGAATCCAGACTACAAGCAGTGGCGCAAACAAGCTCGTAGCTTCCAAAGTGAAGTTCAAGCCATTTCAACCCAGTTTGGTGCTCCGAATTACATCAAGAACATTCAGGCCAGCAAGGTTAATAACTATCTGAACGTTGGTAAGAAGCAATTGTATAAGGCGAAAGATTTCTCAAAAGCTATTAGCGGAATTGAAATGACGGCTCTGTACAAGAAATCGATGGAGTTTAGTAAATATCTAGGTCGGGCGGCATGGGTTGCGACCATTTTTGGGGTACGTGATAACTTTATTGATATTGCCAAGACGTGTGCTCAAGATGAAGGGTTCTCCGAGGCATGTGTGCGAGCCGGTGTGAAAAATTCGTTTTCAATTGCGGTGAATATTGGTGTTGGGGAAAGCATAGGTTTCTTAGGTACTAGGTTTGCACCCACTACGTATGGGTTGTCAATTATTCCAATGGCTGGAGGTTTATACGCTTGGGGATTATATGGGGGAAATGTGTCGAACGCTATAGGTGACGGGGTGGAGTACGCTATTTTTGATTTATATGGTGATACTATCGAGCTCATCAACGGAGCTCAACAATGATTAATGGTGTTCCAGCATGGCTGTGGTTGCCTCTATGGGGAGGCATTGTTATTTCTGGTATTGGTGTGATTTTATTTGGGTTCGGCAACTTAATAACTTTGCCTATTACATTATTTTTACTCAGACATAGAAAGGACTACTTGATCGATAAGCTTGATAGTTACGCCCCGAAGAAAGTGCGGGGTTGGGCTCATTTCCCATCATTTGCATGGATTCGATCCAGTCAGGTTGCGTTTAGCTGGTTTCACCGCCACTCAAAGGAAGAGATTCAGCATTGGCGCAGTGGAATCAAAAAAGAACTCGGTACCACTTATTGGCTATACCGATTAAATGCAGAATGCTTAAGGTTTGGGTTTTTAAGTATTTTCTTCGTGTTTGTATTTATGGGGATTGAATACAAATTTGGAATACTTGGGATACCTTTCTAGAGCCAAGAAGCCAATTACGGTATAGCTGTGGGAGAATAAATGAACGCTTTGACCTTAGAGCAACTACAACTGACAAGAATAGTTGACGATTATGCTAACCAGTTTCCTTTGACTAAGGATGGTGATACCCTATTGCTAGAGAGGTGCTATGACTACATGAAGGCTTTTAAATATGTAATGGATAGCACCTCCAGAGTGCAAATGGACTACATATGTCAACAATATCTAGGCTTCTATCGTTTTGCTAAATTGATGGAGCTTCTTGCTGAAGGGATCAGTGATGGTCGTATTAAAATCCCCAAAGATCATTAAAAATTAAGAATTTCCCCAACCCCTCCTTCTCTACAGCCCTTATAGATAAAGGGCTGACAGCTTACATTGGACTTTTCGTTGAAATGGGCGCAAACCCCCTACTTGGCAAAGAGAAAGTCAAAGAGGCAATGTCGTAACTCTTGGCATGAGCCTGTTCTCGCTGCTTTATAGGTGGCTAGGTGCCAATAGGCGCCTTCGTGAAGGCTTGAACCTAGTGCGGCGAAAGCCTTCACGTTGGGTTCTTAGAGGGACGACACTTGGTAACAGGTGTCGTCTACTCGGTAGTAACAAATGGAATCTGCCGTTTAATTACGTGTTTTGTGCAGTACAACTTGGATTAAAAAGATGAATAAAAGTGTGTTAGTAGTGGGGTCGATTGTCGTCGTCGCGGCACTATTTTACTTTGGTAAGCGAAGTGGAGAAGAATTGTCTTTGCCAGAATGTGAGCTAACTAAAGTTGCTGAAACTCCAGTGTTTTTCTTTACCGATGACTCTACTGATGAGCACCGGTTACAGGAATTTATTGACTATTCAAACTTAGTATTAAGCAACTCATGCGTTCCACTTAAGCGCACTTTGGCGGGCGTCTCTAATATCGATACCGGCGAATTTAAAGGGCATGAGGTTGGGAAATTACATCAACAGCTATTGAAGCAAATGACATCGAATGACCATGAAAAACTCAAACAAGCTGGTAGTTACTATGTATTAGTGCTCCCGAGCAGCCATGAATTTACAGAAAATGGAACGGTAGGGACGGCCCATGTGAACTTTAGCCGTCGATTCTTGATTTTAAACTCAGATAGTGACGTGCATGTTTTAGAGCATGAACTTGGTCACTTAGCCTGGGCATGGCATAACGATACGCCAGACTACTGGTTGAAAGGGGGACTGCTACCTGAGTTTCATAAATATATTAGGTCATACGCCAGAGGAGCGTTGTGCGGTGATGCTGGTACTGTTATGACTTACGCTGAGAATCAACTGCCAATCTATTCATCTCCGGATATTAAGTACTACGGCAAAGTATGCGGTAATGAAAAGAGCGCTGACAATACGCGCCTTATGCGCGAGTTCGCGGCCTCTTTGCTAAGCGGCAAAGACAGTTTCAAGGAGTAGACACTGTGAAGTTTGCATTATTACAGTTCCCAGTTAGTGCCCAATCATCCGAGAACCATGCACAAATCAAGCGTGCTCTCTGCGAAGCGAAGCGCGGTGGTGCAGATGTGTTAGTCACTCAAGAATGCGCCTTGTCTGGTTATCCACCAATTGAAATAGACGCTGTTGCCGATATTGATTTTGAGCTGCAATACGTTGCTTTTAATCAGATTGTAGATTTGGTCCAAGAAACGCAGGTCACTCTTTTCTTAGGTCTTATTCGCAAGTTTGGAGATAAAGTCGCGAACTCGGTTGCGATCATCAAACCTTCAGGTGAGGTGTATTACTACGATAAAAGAGCCCTGTGGGGTTGGGATGCAGAGAATTTTAACGTAGGGAGTGATTTTAATGGCGTCGTCGAGATTCAGGGTATCAAGGTTGGTGTTCGAATCTGTTATGAAATTCGATTCCCTGAGTACTTTAGAGAACTTTATAAAGAACAGGTCGATGTCGCTATCGTGAGCTTATGTGATGTACAACAAAAGTTTGACGCTAATCGCTATTCAATTATTAAATCGCACCTTGTGACACGTGCCATTGAAAATGTGTTTACGGTGATGTCAATCAACTCAACAACCTTTGAGCAGACTGCCCCAACGGCAGTTATTGATAAACAGGGTAATTTTGTTGTTGAAGCAGAGCGAAACAAAACATCTATCACCTATTTCAATTATGAAAAAACAGAGCATGGCTTTGGTACCAAAGGCTGTGTCACATACTCAAATAAGTTGTTAGGTTTGAAGCCCAATGGAACGAAATTGTACTATCAACGGTCATGTTAAAGTGAATGCTAATAAACGAAAGACACTCACAAGAACCGGTTTTATCGCAAATTCTGATCGAGATGTTGAAAAGCTATTCTTCAGACACAACCAGCTTGCGAGTGCGTAAAATTGTTTTACGGCAGTGTCATCATCAAGCGTTAGTTGACCCCGTTTAATCATCGCCTATAGCCCCCAACCGTGAAGACTGAAATGGTTCTTAGCTAAGTCGATACCGCCAAAATACGAATAATCGGACATGGTGCCTCCGGCTCTAACAAGTACCGCAAGAGTATGGCAGATCCTCGGGAGGGGAATCCATGTCATTCGTTATGTCTTTCGAACAGTTTCAAGTTTGAGGTCGAAGATGGATTATTTATTGTTCTTTACAATTTGTGTGGTGGCTACATTTTCTCTTGGACCAGCAGTTCTGCTGGCAATCAAAAATTCCGCATCCTATGGTGTTGGTAGGTCTATAACTGGAATCTTGGGTAACGTTGCTGCGATGATGACAATGGCTTCATTATCAGCTTTGGGGTTGGGTGCAGTCCTCGCAGCATCAGAGTCACTTTTCGTAGTTGTGAAGATTGTAGGTAGTGTTTACTTAGTTTATTTAGGTATAAAAACTTGGCTATCGACGTTACCAGATACAGATAATTTGGATAGTAGCTGTAAAGAAAAATGCAATAAACATCTGTTTATTGAAGCATATTTGGTTGGTATCACTAACCCCAAAGCCCTTGTATTTTATTCGGCACTCTTTCCTTAGTTTATCGACATGGAAAACTCATTAACGCAGCAGTTTACAACGTTAACTCTTACGTTTGCTCTATTATCGTTTACTGCTCTGCTAATGTATGCAGTTATTGCAAGCCGTTTAAGCGGATGGTTGACAAGGGAGAATGTTAGAAAAGCCTTTAACAAAGCAACGGGCGGTATCTTTGTCGGATTTGGTTTGTCACTAATGGCGAGCAACAAGGCATAACAATATGCTCAATCTGACGGCTAACGAACCAGTCATGGTGTGAGCCATCGATTTGAATGAGTTCGCCAAGACAATCTCGACGATAACGAGGCTGATAGACTCTAGGCTTACGACGGGCATGTGGCGTCCATAAACCATCTGCGATCATCCAACTACGTAATATCTCGTTAGATATGGATAGGTTGTGCAACTCGATTAATTTTTCTCGAGCAAGTATGGGTGAAAAGTCTTCGTAGTTATTACGGACGAGCTTCAAAATCATCTCTCGATAGTTGCTCGGGTAACGATGATTGCTGGGCTTTCCGCGAGCTTGGTGAGTTAAACCCGCAGCACCACACTCACGTAACCGATTCATAAGGCGCTGAACCTGGCGGACGCTGAGGTTGAGTATCTCAGCAGCGTCGGATCTACGTATACGGCGGTCACAAACGTCCTGGATTATTTTAAAACGACGGATCTCTGAATCACTAATAGTCACCAACATGTTTAGTAGGTCCTTAGCTCAAATCACAATAGATAAAGACTAGTTGGGCTGAGCTTAGGAGGACATTTTAACTTTGGTAAAAAGTTGTCAATCCCATTTTAAAATGTCCTCTTTTCTCCCAGGTAGAAATGTCTCTTTATGAGCTAAATAGAGTAGGTGAGTTAGGTTTTACTCTTAGATGCTTTGAAGGTTTCTGGTGTGATGAGAACTGGGTTTATAGCCCTTAGTTGTTCCTGAAGCGCTCTTTGTTGAGCTCTGCGTTTAGGGGCTTTTTTGCTCCGTGTGCGTTTCTGTTGTCGCTCGAATTCTTCTTGCTGCTGTTGAGCAAACTTTAGTACTTGACCTAATCGCTTGTTGTCGACAATTTGGGTTTGTTGAACATGCTCAAGCTTATCGAAAATTTTGAATTCCAACTTTCTGTGGCCATACACAATCGCAATGTCTCCGTTGGGATAGTCTAAGACTTTGACATGCTCGTGAACTAAGCGAGTATTTTCTTCATTTGGCTCAATAAGATAAACCACTTTGTCATATTGAAATGTCAACGATTTAGAGAGTTTACGTATTTCTTGCCAACTGAAAATATCGTCGAGTTCCTGTGTGGTTTCACGCACTTTTCGATGCATGTTTTTCGGATACATTGCCGGCTTAGCAAAGCGTCGATTGAAATCGGCAATGAAGTAGGGAAGCCAAGCATTCGCTTCTTCGATGGTGTTAATTCCTTGTAAGCGCATCTCTTTGACGAGTCGGTCTTGTAGCGTCAAGTTTACTCGCTCCACACGACCTTTAGCTTGAGAGCTGTTCGCACATATCAGTTCAATACCTAACTCTTTTAATACACGGGCATATTGAGTTTGACCGACTTGTTTTTGCTTTTCCTGATTCACCCGAAAAATCGAATGCTTATCGCTGTAGAACGCTACGGGTTTGCCGTGTTCATTAAGATATTCTCTCGTTGTTAGCATGTAATCAAAGGCCGATTCGGTTTCGCTGAACCTTAAATTCATCAGGCGGCCAGTCGCATCATCGATAAAGACCAGTAAACAACATTTGTCAGCGCGTCCTTCAAACCAATCATGGTGAGAGCCATCAATTTGAACGAGCTCGCCCAAACAATCACGTCGGTAGCGAGGTTGGTAAACTTTAGGCTTGCGTTGCGAATGTGGCGTCCATAAACCATCTGCAATCATCCAACTTCGTAAGGTCTCGTTAGATACTGGAAGGCTATGTAACTCCAATAGTTTTTCTCTAGCAAGCGTTGGAGAAAAATCAGAATAGTGATCACGAATCAGTTTTAAAACTGTGTCTCGGTAGTCACTAGGATAGCGGTTATTACTTGGCTTACCTCGAGCTTGGTGAGTCAATCCTACAGCACCGAATTCCCTCAGGCGATTCATAAGCCTCTGAACTTGGCGAACACTCAAATCAAGGATGTCTGCCGCGTCGACTCGTCGGATCCTACGATCGCAAACATCTTGGATTACTTTAAAACGATTGATATCAGAATCATTCATAGTCACTAGCATCTTAAACGCATCCTTAGCTGGTTGTAAGTAAAGCTTAGTGACCACGAGCTAAAGAGACATTTTAACTTTGGTAAATAGTGACATTACAACTTTGCGCTTACAACACAACTTCGCATTATGTACGTTATGTTAAATATTGAATACGAATAAGTGAGGCTCTATGTACGTAGATTCGGGGTTTGAAGTCCAATGGAACGGTTCTGTACGTTAAGAGGGTTAACTTTCTGATATATCAAAATATTTTAGACAGCAAAACAAGAGATAAAATACTGTCTACAGAGAAACGCCGTAAAACCCCTCCCTTTAGTTATCTAAGACACTAACGGGCGGAAGTCCTTATAGTAGGGGTTTGGGCATCAATGGAACAGAAAACAGCTATAAGGACTTCTGCCCGTTGTCAAACAGGTATTCTTAACGCAGCAATAATGAAGATTAAGATGCAGTACTATAAACGGCCATATTGAAGCGAGTTTTAAAAAACCTTCGGACCAAAATGAAAGACGCTCGCAAGAACCTCATACGTTAATCGGATATTCATATCCTAATGTTTTCACAGGGACTTCTTGCGGGGTCTTAACCCTTATCATATTTGCGTTGGCATCATGAGTGGTCAGTTGTTTGTCTATGTCGAGTAACAACTTTCGAATGACTCTCCATAGTGAAGGATTGCCCAGCAGTGACGAGCATTTTTGGCCGCTAAAGCTATCGCTGCTCGCCAATAACCGCGGCGATCTTTGACATCACAAACCCATTTACTTAGTGGGTCGTCTTTTCTGCCTGCACTAGCCATAATTGATCTGGCCCCCTGCACAAGCAGACTTCTAATATAGTTGTCACCGGCTTTTGTGATCCGCCCTAACTTTTGTTTACCACCACTACTGTATTGTGAAGGAGTTAAACCAAGCCAAGCTGCTAATTGACGACCATTATTGAACTCTTTTCCATCTGCGATTGCACAAACCAAAGCGCTAGCGGTCATCGCACCAACCCCTTTTAATTTCTCAACTGTTGGCATCGCTCATCTTGTTCTGCCGTTGTCTTAATAAGTCGATCAAACTTCAGAAGCTTACGTTCGATGTTATCCATATGAAGAAATAGCTCATCGATACAGGTGGTAGCTAAAGCCGGAAGATGAATTTTCATTGCTTCGAATTCACTGCGTAATCGTTCTGGTGATAGCGGAGCAATAACCCCAAACTCAGAGAGTAAGCCTCGAATACGGTTACACACTGACGTTCTTTTTTCGTTCAATCCTTGCCTAGCTCGATGTAGGTACTGGATGGATTGTTGCTCTTCAGATTTGATGTTGACAAATCTTATGTGAGGCCGTTGAACCGCTTGGGTGTCAGCTGCATCATTTTTTCCTGTTCGACCTGACATTCGATAAGGGGAGACAAACTTCGGAGCAATCAATCGAACTTCATGTTCAACTTTTTCAAAAGCTCGAGCCCAAAAATGAGCGCTGCTACAAGCTTCCATGGTTGTGTCGCAAAGTTTGGCATTCTAGGTTAAGATCTACCCAATATCTACTTAACACTCTGAATATTAATGTTTAAAGGTTGCCACTTCCCCTCTGAAGTTATTCTTGAAACCATCCGTTATTACCTAGCTTACAAGCTCAGTTATCGCGAGATTGAAGAAATACAGAAGGAGCGTGGCATCACCATTGACCATGCGACTATTAACCGGTGGGTCATCAAATTCACGCCGATTTTGGAGCATAAAGTCAGACGTAAAAAGAAGTCGGTATCGAGCTCGTGGCGGATGGACGAGACGTATATCAAAATTAAGGGCGAATGGTTTTATTACTATCGAGCCGTTGATAAATTTGGTGACGTTATCGATTATTATCTGAGTCCAACTCGAGATGAAGCAGCCGCCAAAGCCTTTCTGAATAAGGCGATAGCTCAACACGGCTTACCAGAGAAAGTGGTCATTGATGGAAGTAAAAGTAATTACGCTGCGCTTGATGCAATGAATGTACAACTTTGGCTAACTGGCTTCTTTATGTTGTCACTGATAGAGATCCTGGATATCAAATACTTAAACAATATTATGGAACAAAGTCATCGTTGGGTAAAACTGAAGACGCGTCAGGCTCTTGGTTGGAAGTCATTAAAAGGAGCCACAGCGAGCCTTCACGGTCGAGAGTTGTGGACGATGATTAAACGCGGTCAAGTTAATCTAACAGGGGAAACAGCCTGCGAAAAATTTTATTCACTCGTAGACTAATTGTATCTGGTGACCAGCATTGACGCGCTTTAATCTATATTTGCGACAGAACCGATTTCTAAACACTACCAAATAGAGACTTTTACAGTAATTGCATCTTAATTTTACTTAAAAATGTTACATCACCTATCACTACTGAGAATCTAGCCTGTAACAAAATAGGAGTTAAAATTTGTTACTATACAGCAAAACTTCATACTCCGAAGAACGTTTTATTACTCTAGTGCGTCTTCGTTGTTTGTACTCAGTTCCAATCTCCGCTATCTGTAAACCCATCAATGTAAACACTAGAGCGGATAGACTCTGCAAATTTTTCTGCTTGTAATTGTACATCAGGTTCTTTCCCTGATTTTTCTGGTGAAAAAAGATAATGACCTGAAAGCTCTTTAATAATAGCGTTATAGTAGTATTGCTCAGGAGACCCGTCCTGCTCTTTAAAAAGTTGATATTTAATCATTCTGATATCACCTAAAACAAACGACTTATTTATTAGCTTCTCTTTTTCATCTTTATTTATTGTGGCAAAATATAGCTTATAAATGGCCGGAATATAGTTATTGTTAGACGCTATCGTAAGAAGCTTAATCGCCAATTCATGCTGTTCTTGCGTATTCGATATATCTTTATTTTCCTCTTTCGAGTAAAACAAAATCGTACCAACATAATCCATTAAAGGTTGATAGTAATGCGCCTCTGCAAAGCGGATGATTTCCTGAATATACTCTGCTCGAGTCTCCGTCGACTGGTCCCAGTTTTTTTGTTTGAGCAAAAAATATTGAGCACGTAAATCGCCTTGTTGGGCGAGCTTCTCAAACCCTTCCACCGCTAACTCAAAATACGCCTCATCACACACGTCTGATTCGTAAATCGTGCTCAACCCCATCTTATTGAATAACTTACTACGAGCGGAACCTTTTCCGTAGCGCTGACAAAACTCACCTTGTTCTGACAACTCTAACGCCGCATATGGATTACCCGCTTGCATGGACTCAGTTAAGAACTGATAGACTTCTCCCCGCAACTCATTATAGGGAAGTGATAATTTTGCGTACCACAATTTACTTTCACTATCTCCACCTTTTAATGGCTCATATACTTCTTCCTTAACGCGGCCATGCTGTAGCTGAACAAAGAAACGATAAAGGGCATCCCCTGGCCTTACCGTACTGGAAATATACGGATCTTCTGACACTTTATCGATATTCTCCGCGATGAAGGTTTTAAACAGCGGAATATCGTCCTGAGGATTTGGCGCACAGCCTGAGACACTCAATACCAAACTCGCCACCACAGCGAGTTTACGGAGAGCGTGGTTAAAATACATCATCAATACTCCACGCTATAATGATTTGTTCTGCTTGGCTCTGTTTTGACTTGAATCTCTCTTCCACAGTGATAAGCGCCTTTTCTCCGATTTCTGCTGCGTTAGAAACGATGCTGACGGGATAAGCGTCGTAGCGATTGACATCGATTGGGGAAGGGGCGTTGTACAGATGAACCTGCTCCATTGAGCGAGTCAGCACCATATTCCTACATAACTTTTTCGAACTTCTATTAAAGAGATTTTCTAATACGTAGCTATATTGCCCACCAAACTCTTTCACAAAGCTCGCCAACCTAAGCCACTGCTCTTTGTAGGTTTGCCACTCCAGAGGATAGTTTTTCTCTCTCTTAGGTAAATTCCCCATCGCAATCAATGCTTCTTTCCACTGACGCTGCTTGGCCTCACCTTGCTCATTATCGTCATCAGCAAGCCATTGCATTACTTGAACTATCGCTTGTGCCTGTAGGTGGTTTTTCTCTTGTGAGAAAAATTGCTCCTCACACAAACAATTGAGGAGATGGCATAAGGTTTCAGGAGGAAGTTTGACTATCCATTGTTGTATGTCTTCAGTCTTGCCGTCTCTCCCACCATTGATACGGTCAGCAATCGCAGGCGCATACTCCCGACTGAGAGCGCCCCGTTTGTAGTCCTTCCATAAGTGATGCGGCATCAGTAGCACACTGGCGACCGTCAAGCCGGTCGCCATCGCAATGGTCATCACATCGTTTAATAACTCAAAGCTCTCATTGTGGCCATTCTCGTCCACTTCCCCAAAGAGGGAGAGTCGACGAAAGTCATTGCGCTTTAATAACGAAAACAGATGCAGCAAAAAGGCGTCCGTGGCGTCAGCGTTGAGCTCTATCGCCACCTTGCCCGCGCACCCTGAGCCTACGGCAAGTGCAGCATCAACAATAAACAGCAGCACACCGCCTTGCAGTTTGAGTTCGGCGATGGCTCTCGCCCCCGCGCCCCAGGCTGCCGACAGTTGACCTTCAATTGAGCCCAGCTTGTGCGGCGTTTGAAGCGTTGGACTTTCAGGAGGCTGCCAATAGACTGCTCCACCCAGATTCCCGCCCGCTTCTACACCCGCAAAGGCATTCATTTCTAATGACACTTCCCCCGCAAGTTTAGCCTGCTCGGCTGAACGCAGATTGCCATTTCCAAGCGCATAAGCATCATGAATATTCGGGTTGTCGAGCATGATGGTGTTGCCCCTAATCCCAAAACCTTCATCGATGTTGGTGGGGCCAAATTCGATGCGCTGCCCAAGTTGACAAGAAACGCCAGCCAGTCCTTGCAATGAGCCAAAAACGCACAGCGCAAAGCCCCCCAATGGGAAAGACTCTTCCTTCTTCTCTTCTTGCTTTTGGTACGGCAATGCCATGGGCTGTAAGCCCACACCATTGAGGTTGGTTTTCTGGCGATGTTGGTTGCCTTCTTGCGGCAGCCAGTAGGTAAATGCCACTTGGCCTTGCAAGGCGGAAAACTGAGCCGACACATTGTGACTGCCCATGAAGTTTTTCGTCACTGGATTATAGGCGGAGGCATTAAGCTCGCTCTCCGCCTTCATGACCAAGCGAAATAGTTGCGCCCCCGCCTCTACCGAATAGGACGATGGGGAGGTCGGGCCGCTCTCATCCAAGACATGATAACTGTCTTGCCAGAAGACCGATTCTTTGGTGAGTGACGCCAGATTCACTTTCAATTTCGGGTTGGACAAAGCTGTCAGCGCTTTTGATAAGGAGTCGGGATGTGTGATGTGTTGTCCTCCCGTATTCATCGTGGTGAAGGTCTGGTTGCTCAACACCTCGATATGAAAGGCGCCTTTATAACACAAATGGTCTTCACTGCTTTCTGGCATGTACCAATCGGGGCCGCGAACATAAAACACTTCACCATCAGAAAGTAAGCTGCATTCTACGATTTGAATGTCGTTGTAGCCCGCTTGATTGAGAAATCCCGACCTGCTGACCTTCTTAGGGGTAAATGCACGTTCGTCCCACAATAAGGTGAGGACTGCCGGCATCGTATTCGAATGTTCTAACACCGTCTCAGGGATAAGCCCTGATGGGCCTTTTTCGGCGCGTTGTTGAGCCAAATGATGAAGCTCAGTGAGTCGCGCTTTTGCAAAGCGTTTTATCCATAATAATTTTGTTACGGTGTCATCAAACAGCGTTAACCCCTGTTCACCAAGTAATTGCGTAAATTCATCTTTATACTTGGTAATGCTCGCATCAATCACGGCGATGAGCGCCTTCGCCGGGTAGTAAGACCAAGCGTGTTCTCTGCTGTTCACGATGGTTGCCATCGGAAAAGTGGAGCCGCGTTCATCATAATGACCAAATAAGCTTACGTAGGCGGCGCTTATCTTTTCCGCCACGTCCGGGTTTGTTATGTCCAAGGGTTTGGCTTGACCGTCCTGTGTTGCGCGCCAAGATAACGTACGAAAAGCTTGTGGTCCTTGGCTTTCAAGGCTCTGGCCTTCGAGTTCATCCACACGAAGGCATTGCTCTTTGACCACCACACCGCGTTGGTTCAAGGCTATCAGCGCTGATGCGCATTGTAAGTAATAAGACGCTTCTATAGAGAATGACGGAGCAAATTGTGCCCCTTTTAACGCAAGTCGTGTCTGCTGCGCACTTTGTAAGCTCGCTTGCCAACCTTCTACATACTCTCGCGCTTGTTCATGCGATAACAGTGCTATCTCCTCTTCCGTTTTCAAGGCGCTTTTGGCCGTATGGTACTGAGTGAGGTGCGTATCAATCGCTTGCTCTTTTTGGGTGGTAAAGTAGTTAAGTGATGAACTGTAAACAAACTTGGTCCCGTCTTCTGCAACACGTTGACCGGCCGTCTTTTCTGCATTGTTTTCCATATCATCAATGCGCTCTTGCAGCCTATCTAGGACCAAGGTTCGTAATTGCTGGCTGATGGATGCATTAAAGTACATTTTCGCTTCTTGACTCATTTCATCGAATTTAGCATGGTAAAGCGACGAAAAAGGTCCATAGTATAACGCTCGATTGTTCGCCTTTTCTTCTTCCGCTAGCTCCCACCGAGTAACTTCCAAATCGATGTCCACCAACTGTGCTGCCGAGAGTAAAAAATCATTGCCACTCTTGTCACCATACGTTTCCATCGTGATGACTTTCTGTACCCAAAGTAACTTTCGATAGATGAGCGTCTCATCTTCTGTCATAAATTGCTCATGCAGCTTCGCGGAGAACTTCGACATTAATCCGAGCTGGGTGAGATTTTGTAAGGTTTTAGGAGTATCGTTCTCCACAATCGCCGCCGACACCCGCTCTTTTTCCTTTAACAGTTCGGCTCGGGCCAATTCAGACACGCGATACCACATTTTTTTACCCGTTTTCGGGTGAGATGGCACATATAATATGTCAGCCCACTCGCGCGGCTTGGATGAGCAAGTGTCATTGCCACCATTCATTTCTGTTGGGGTGGTCGACAAATCAATCCGTGCTCCATCGGTGACAATGGGCTTAGGAAGTGCAATCTTGAGCGTGTCACCTTCATAAATAAGGTCAAGGTGTTTGATTTGCTCACTATTGAGTTTCGCTAACGCATCAGGCGTCGTGTTGAAACGCTCCGCTATAAGAGATAAACAGTCACCTTGCTTGATTTTATACAACATATCTTTGACCTAATGTTTAAAAATGGAGGAGGTCAACGCATAGGGAGGCGTTGCATTTTCGCCCTCAGGGCGAGACAATGTTTGAAGTCTCTGATCTGAACTGAGCCAATTCACCGCACTGGCTTCACCAAGTAGGACGCGTTTATCCGAGTCATTTAAGCCCTGTGCATAAGCCTCCCAAAAGGCATCGGTATAAAAGCGCACCATGATGGGTTGACGGTCAATCTCGACCAGAAAAATCGATTGCAGATGAGACCGCCACTTCTCGACAGAGATAGACTCCCCCACATCAAAAACGACCGCACTGGTCGCAAAACCCGGAAGCGATAAGCGAGAGAGCGCCACTTCACGATGACTTCCTAAATCGATAACCATCGGGCTTTTGTCCAACGCATAATCAAACGCACTCCCCGCGTACAATGCAAACGCTTGTTGTACAGGACCGTGAGATTTAAGCACGTCCATCGCATTGGGAACACGAAGGGTATCGACAACTAACCAGTATTTCATCATCACGTTTCTATCATTCACACTGACAATCCTCACGAGTACATAAACCATCCACCTGACGACCACATATCGGTGCCATCGGTACATTGGTGGCGGCCATCGTAAGTAGCACGGGCTCAGTGACCTGAATGGGCAGCGCCTCATCAGGCATCGCTGGGCTTTCAATACCTAATGGTAAGGAAGGTAATTGACCTGCCACTCCCTTCCCACTGCCGGCACTACCTCCAGAGTTTAAATTGATCCCCGTACCCACCAAGCTGACACCGGAAGCATCGATTTTGATAAAGCTGCCGCCGACTTCTAATGTCAGCTCACTGCTGGCCTCAATCACCACTTTTTGCCCAGCCTTAAGGTGGACTTCGTCTTTGGCTTCCATGGCATAACGTCCATCGGTTTTATGGTGCATATCGCCACGGACACTCAGCGAGTGATCTTGTTCAATCTGTTGATGATAATGACCACCAACCGTATGATGTTCATCCTGTTTAGTATGGGTAAAACGCGCATTGTCAATGGTGGTGTGTTGATCGTGCTTTATACTCACCACCTGATCATTTAAAACATCGGTCTCCATGTCTTTCTGTGCGTGTAAATACAGTTTTTCTTGTCCCGCTTGGTCTTCAAAACTCAACTCATTAAAGCCTTGGCCTTGGTGGGTTTTACTACGAAGGACGGTCTTAGTCTTATGCTCTGGTAACGGGTAAGGAGGCACATTAGTTTCATGGTAAGTGCGCCCCGTCACCATGGGTTGATCAGGGTCACCATGAATAAACGACACCACCACTTCGTCGCCCACACGAGGCAATGCCATGATCCCGTACTGTGAACCTGCCAGTCCTTGCGCCACACGTATCCAGCAGGAGGCGCTGTCATCATTGGCACTGTAGCGATCCCATGGAAACTGTATTCTCACTCGCCCATATTGGTCACAGTGGATCTCTTCTCCCTCAGGCCCGACCACCACAGCAATTTCAGGTCCATGAGTCAGCGGCTTTAACGTTGGCGACGCACGCCAAGTGTTATCGGCAGGAATGAGTTTAAAGGTATTGTGATACGTCGTTGCACCGCTTCCTCCTTCTTCTTCGAGCGCTTGAGGCTGACGCCCTTGGTGATGAACATTGACCACCGCCCAATCGCGGTTACTCGACGCATCCATGTGGTCGGTCAGCGAAAAACGATAACCGGCACGAAGCAAAGGTTCGTTGCTTTGACCTGAAACGGTATGCTCTTCCCGGCGCAAGTAATCCAACCGTATTTGGCTCAAGGCTTTGCCTTGTTGGTTATCCTTATAGCGACCGGGAAAGTCAAAGTAGGCGTAGTCGTCTCGTTGATAATCCAGTTCACGGCCATGAGCCGACTGGGTAAAACGATAATCCGGTTTTTGGAAACTGCGATCTTCGAGCGCCACCTCCGCCACGCCTCGTTGAGTGTGTTGTTCAAACGTGGAAATGAACGTCGAAGGCGCCACCCCGCCACCATTATGGTGATAGGTGACAGGCTCTGACAACATCGGCAGCATCACAGAGGCATCACTAAAGACGACCGTATGCTTGCCTGCAATATGCTCATGGTGATACACCAACCCTTCTTCTGCGGCAAGACGCTCAATAAACGCCAGGTTGGTTTCGCGGTATTGCATACAAAATTCTCGAAGTGGCATATCTCGAGTCAGAGCAAAGGCATAATCTTGTATACCCGCTTCTTGGAGCAGTGTTGATATGATTTCGGAAACACTTTGCTTTTGAAAGATACGGCGGTCATGGTGAAGCGATAAACGCATCATCGATGGCACTAAAGAAAGTCGATAAAACGTATAATTATGCCCGGTGTCACCGAGTGTGAACCCACTGACCACCCCGTGCACGCGTTGAACACATTCCCCGTCTTGAATAATGTGCAGCTGTGCAAACTGATCCACGACATCAAACGCACTCAAATCCGAGCGACGACTGGCTAGACTGATATCATAATGAAAGCCATGGCAATCAGAAAAAAACGACGCCTGATGAGACAGGCTCTCATGACCATCAAAGTCACGAACCACAAACGTGTTCTCATCCAGTCCGTCAATGGTGAGGGTAAATGCTAACGACAGAGCCATGTTGACCTCTACATGATTGAGTATTGTTTATTCGCCAATATTGACACTTGAACCACCAACGATCACACCACCACAACTGATGGCATCACCTTGGCGCACCACGCTCTTACCATCAATCTTAACGGTCGGTGAACCACTTATAATGACCGTTGCTGGGTAGTCAGCATGACCAGACCCCATATCTCCAACCAATGCACCTTGTGCCATCTTATTCTCCCAAAGGTAGCGCCATCACAAACGTGATGGCGCGAGTTAAACCTTATGCTTCGACAGGTTTACGCCAGTCGTCCGCACCAGACGTGCCGGCATTAATGTGGTCCCAAGTGATCTTACGGTAGGACAGAGAAACCGTAATATTTTGAGTGAAACACGCGTTTGCTGGATCTTGGCAATGTGGCATTTCGCATTTGATGTCAACAATCGATGCGTTTTCCAGTTTTGTTGTGAAGAAGTTTTCTTGCTTGCCTTCCAGCGAAGTGCGGTACCACTTCAGCTCCACATTTTTCAACTTTTCACCGGACGCAAGCGCGTTGTACATCAGTGGTACGGCTTTGTTGAGTGAAACGGTAAACTGAAGAGGTTTATGAACACGTTGACCTGATGGGTTACCAGATTGTGGGTCAGTCGGTACCGTCACCACATGGCCAAATTGTTGTACGAGCATTTCGTCTTCGTGACCTTCAACGTAAGCATCACCAATAGAGTCTGGTGTACAAGCGCCTGCCGTGATAAGCCCCTGAGTTTGGCCTTCAATAGAGATGTAACATGGAGTTGGCATAGCAATATTCCTCTTAATTTATGAATGTATGCAACATAGCTACATCAAGAAGCATGCCATAAAATATTATTATTATTTATCAACACCTTGACTAACGAATGATATTTTAACTAGGCAATGGATTGCTCAACTGGGCAATCCATTGCTCGAGTCGAGCAAGTTATTGCTCAAGCGGGAGGTTTTTTCGTTGTTTTTGATTGGACATTTCACGATGTAATTGTGCCCATTTCCAGCTCACATCATTCAAACGTCCTGTCAGGATATCGAGTTCTTTTTGGGCGTCTTCTCGCTTATTTTCCTTCATTAAACGTTCGATATAACCAATACGTCCATACACTGGTGAAAGGCTAATGGCATAAGTCGGTTCTGTCGCAAATATAGATTAAAGCGCGTCAATGCTGGTCACCAGATACAATTAGTCTACGAGTGAATAAAATTTTTCGCAGGCTGTTTCCCCTGTTAGATTAACTTGACCGCGTTTAATCATCGTCCACAACTCTCGACCGTGAAGGCTCGCTGTGGCTCCTTTTAATGACTTCCAACCAAGAGCCTGACGCGTCTTCAGTTTTACCCAACGATGACTTTGTTCCATAATATTGTTTAAGTATTTGATATCCAGGATCTCTATCAGTGACAACATAAAGAAGCCAGTTAGCCAAAGTTGTACATTCATTGCATCAAGCGCAGCGTAATTACTTTTACTTCCATCAATGACCACTTTCTCTGGTAAGCCGTGTTGAGCTATCGCCTTATTCAGAAAGGCTTTGGCGGCTGCTTCATCTCGAGTTGGACTCAGATAATAATCGATAACGTCACCAAATTTATCAACGGCTCGATAGTAATAAAACCATTCGCCCTTAATTTTGATGTACGTCTCGTCCATCCGCCACGAGCTCGATACCGACTTCTTTTTACGTCTGACTTTATGCTCCAAAATCGGCGTGAATTTGATGACCTACCGGTTAATAGTCGCATGGTCAATGGTGATGCCACGCTCCTTCTGTATTTCTTCAATCTCGCGATAACTGAGCTTGTAAGCTAGGTAATAACGGATGGTTTCAAGAATAACTTCAGAGGGGAAGTGGCAACCTTTAAACATTAATATTCAGAGTGTTAAGTAGATATTGGGTAGATCTTAACCTAGAATGCCAAACTTTGCGACACAACCCACCGGAGACCATTAAGTCGAACAATGCTCACAGTTGATTTACTACCAACTAAAATGTAAGTAAATTGTGATATAATTTGCAAGCTATATCACCGAAAAACACCTATTACCATATATAATATTAAAGACATCTACTTGGCTCCTTTAGTCGAACAACTTCTTTAAATATCAAGAATAACGTATAGGTTGATAATATTATGATTAAGAAAATTTTAATGTCTCTTTTTATCTTTTCATCGATGAATGTTTCAGCTAACTGCCAAGTCCCCTCTGATTTAAATGGTATTACACTCATCAATCTTATCTCTCCACTTTACAACGAAATCAATCCAAATGCGGGAGCTATTGCACATGTAACGTATTCGGAAGATAAGTATGTAACCAATTTTATTAACCGTGACCTAGGAACATTTGAAGGCTATTATAAATATAAAATTCTTGATGCGGAAAAAGGTATTAGCTTATACGAAGGTTATGAATCGTTACCTTTAACTAAGCCTTCACATACTATCTTATTTAAATGCAGAACCGATACTAGTGGTTTAGCAATTTTCACTCAAAGTAGTGGTATCAATGAGCCATCAGTAAGGCAAAATTCCATTGAGTATAATATAACAAACCGTAATGATTAACTGGTTATAACGCTCGTTCACGGGCTTATTTAGATTGGTATAGTTCATTTTTTAGTTAATACCTAAGTAAATGAGAATACTTAGGTAATTGGTTAGTTTTTACTATTCATAATAGAATCACATCAGGGGGAATACGATGTCGGTAGAAAAAGAACACATAGAATCGCTTTTGAATACACACTCTAACTTTAATACGCAACACGTGGGTAACGACATATCAAATGAGGATTTTTTAAAGATTCAAGCATCGTTCTTTGACAAGGAATCTCAATGGTATGCATCACGAAAATCTAGGCCAAACTTCACAGAACTAAGATTAAAAAAGATCGTTACAAGCCCTAAAAAGTATATAAATACTGATCAGTCAGGTATCTTGAAAGTTTTAGATGTAGGTACAGGCTCTGGAGTGCTAATTAAATACATAGAAGATACATTCTCGAACACTTGTATACATGCTTTAGATTTATCTTATAATCAGCTAAAAGTTGTTAAATTAAAAAACCCTAATATTGATACCTTTCAGGGTGATATATCAAACTTTACTAATCCCATACAGTATGACATTATATATTGCAATGCTTGTTTTGGTAATTTATTAAATCAAGCTTCTGCATTAAAAAATATGTCAAATATGTTAAGTGGCAATGGAGTTGTAGTCATAAGCCATCCTTTGGGTGCAGGTTTCGTAGAAAACTTACATCAGAGCAATAACGTAATTGTGCCGAACACCCTACCGACGAGCATTGAAAAATTAAATGAACTAATTAATGGTACGAATTTAACCATAGCTGAACTTATCGATATTAAAGAGCTATATATTTGTATTTTAAAAAGGTAACCGACTCCCCCAAGTATCCTATCCTTGTAAATAAGGGGGAGTCTAGCGAATTAATTTACGCCTAAATAACAATCGACGGCTCTAATAATTTGAGCGGAAATATGGACGTACAATTGGCATCAAAAGAGCTCTTGTCCAATGCATGACGACAGAATACTTACGCAGTATTAGCCTCATTTAGTACTTTATATACTGTCGAGCGTGCAATTCCTAGTTGCCGTGCGATGTCAGTCGCTCCTAAACCTTGAGCATACAAATCGTTGAGCCGTTTTCGATCCACTGTTCGTTTACGCCCAACTTAATCCCTTTCAATTTCGCTTCTATTCGTCCCTCGTTGGTTCGTTCGAGTATCCGGTGGCGTTCAGCTTGGGCAACAACAGATAAGATGGTGACCACCATCTTCCCCATTTCGCCTTCAGTGCTGATCCCATCATCTAGAAACTTGATGGCAACCCCCATTTCATCGAATAAGCTGATGAGGCTTATCATCTCTGCGGTATCACGGCCTAGTCGGTCCAGCATCTTGAGCAAGAGAACATCACCTTCTTCCGCTTTCATCTGAAGTAATTCGAGCACCTTCCTCTCGTTGTTGCGCGATTAGCGAAGATTGCCATCATTTTCAAACACATGTTTAAGTAAAAGATCGCAATTCGCCAGACAACTTTTGTTCAAAAGTATGACCTATGCACACCCCTTAATATACACTTGCTAATGAAAGCAGTTTGATAATAACTTAGCTATGCGCTTCAACTCTGTAAAACTATTGGAGATAGCATGAATAAAGATACGCTCAATGCAATCCGCCGTGAGTTAGGTATCGATGTAAAAGTTCGAGATAAAAGCAAATACATGGATGAATCCATTAAGAAGCGAGCAAAACATTGGTATCAACGACTTCCAACTCAGCTTAAGCAAGGTGTGGCGGTTCAACGTCCGAAAAAACCACATTCAATGAGTATACCGCCAACAAGACATTGATGGCGGTATACTTCCGTTATCTGTAAGTCACAAGAGAGTGCCCACGATGAGTAAGAAGAAATCAAAACGCAACAAACATCGAGCAAACCGTGATAACGACTTGTATTTTCCGTTTAATAATCAAAAAGAGATGAAAGATGACTTTGAGTATTGTTATACCTTGCTTTCAGGGCACAACTTACTCTCAATGTCAGCAGATATCGAATTAGTCTGGGAAGAGCTACAACGATACCTGATTAAAAAATACAATGATGAAATTGAAGCAGAGCTCAGGTTTGATTCAATCACACATTTCCTCACTCAAATGGCAGACAAATCACTCATAGACGATGAAAACACCGACATCGATACACGACGGTCTATTTAAATCCTTCTTAACGGTCCCAGAGACGACGAAGGATTTTCTGGAGGCGCATTTACCGGCGCACATCAAAGCACGGTGTGATTTAAACACATTAGAGCTGCAATCGGGTTCGTTTTTAGAAGACGACTTACGGGGTTACTATTCGGATGTGCTGTACGCGATGAAAACAGAAGATGGCATCGGATATGTGTATTCGCTCATTGAGCATCAAAGCCGCCCAGATAAGCATATGGCGTTCCGGTTGACGAGATGCGCGATAGCGGCGAGGCAACAACACCTCGATGCAGGACATGAGCATTTGCCTTTGGTGGTGCCACTGCTGTTTTATCATGGTAAAAAGTCTCCGTATCCATACAGTACCAATTGGTTGGATGAATTTATTAATCCAGAGCTCGCGAAAGCGCTGTACAGTGAGCCTTACCCATTGGTGGACATCACGGTCATCAGTGATGATGATATCATATAGCATAAACGAGTGGCGCTGTTGGGACGGCTTCTAAATACATTTACAATGTGGCCCCCAAAAAACCTACCTTTAAAACCACTCAAATATCGTTCAAAGAAGATCGATTCAATCTAGCTATTCAGTGACAGCGTAACTAGTAATTCCATGGGGATTGTTGCAAAAAATCAAAGGCTCCAGATCTATCCAACGTAGATTTAACGATTACTGGAAAACTATCTCAACATTGAATAGACGATTCATGAAGGCGGATCTCTCCCGCACAAGGGTTCCACGTTCATCATGACGTAGCCAGAAATCAAATTGCCCTTTGTTCAACATCCGTAATGACTCGAATCCCTGAATGGTAGACCAGGCTCGCTTTCGTATTTTGAAACCACCGGTGCCTACAACGAGCTTCTTGATGGGGGCGTGATCGGATTCAATACCATTATTAAGAGGCTTTACTTGCCGTTGCTCGACATCCTCTCGCAGTCGTCCTTCCTTCTTTAGACGGGCAATCGCATGAGCATAGGATGAATGCTTGTCGGTGTTTAATGTTTGTGGATGTAACTCAGTTGGATAGTGGCGCAGACACCGCTTCAGGAACTGATAAGCCGCGTCTTTATTACGCTTGTGAGAGAAATAGAAATCCAGAGTCTCACCTTGTTTGTTGATAGCCCGGTACAGGTAATGCCATTTTCCTTTCACCTTGATATAGGTTTCATCGAGCTGCCACGAAGAGTCGGTTTGGATGAATTGACGACGGCGTAATTTCTTGTGTAATGCTTGGGCATACTCAATGAACCAACGATAAATGGTTGAGCGGTTAACCGAAATTCCTCGCTCTTGCAGCATGTCACTGAGGTTAGCGTAGCTCATTGGAGTTGAACCGTACCAACGAATGCACCATAGGATAATTTCAGGAGCGAAGTGTTTCCATTTGAATTCGGGGTGAGTCATTAACTAGCTGGATTAGATGGGGAAAGAACAAATTCTGAGTCTTTACTGCATTTTTTGCAACAATCCCAGTATGAGAGCGCACCAGGCTATCAGTACAAGCCAAAGCGCATAGTGCGCACTTTGGTAAGCAAGCGCTAGCCCACTTCCAATAATTAAGCCCATCATTCCAACCATCTGTCTGTATTATGAACATGGAGGCATACTACTCGGCTATCAGTGCGGGTATAATTATATAATTTTTATATTGTTAGGTATGGAATTAGAGTCATAGTAAAAAGCAGAATAAAAACAGGATATAAAGCTAAAATTCTAATCCTTAGTCTTATCATCATTTGGGTTTTATTCATCGGATTTCATTAGAAGACTCGTCGCTTTTCTCGCGACAGGCGACAATAGGAGCACTGAAGCATTCAGAGACGTAGCCTTCCCACGTTACAGCCATTGAGTAAGCAGGGTTATCCTTCTCAACGAAACGCTGGCTGCTTAGTTTCTTTGCTACTCGGATCACTGTTCTTGTCGACACATTGGTTAATTTGGCAGTATCACTGATACTTAACTTATTGATGACTCTTAGCTGGTAGATTTTTTCGTGAAGCTCTTGATCGGCTTGTCGTCGGCGACGGTCTTGGTAATCTTTTCTCGCGATAGCGGCCAACATATCCATCATCATGTTATTGATGGTCTTGATCATCGACCCTGTAAATTCATCCGTAATTTGAGGAGAGAAGGCAATATGACTAGTCGGTAAATCTAGACTGATAACCTTGAGCTCCTTTTTGTTCAGCATTTCTTTTAATGTGAACCCACTTTCTTCATCAAGGCGAGAGAGCCTATCACAATGAACCAACGATAAATGGTTGAGCGATTGACCGAAATTCCACGCTCCTGCAGCATGTCGCAGAGGTTGGCATAGTTCATTGTCGTTGAACCATACCAACGAAGGCACCAAAGAATGATTTCAGGGGCAAAGTGTTTCCATTTGAATTCAGGGTTGGTCATCGAACTCACCAATCATCACCACAGACGATGATAGTTTCAACCTTGAGCTGAGTTTTTGCAACAACCCCGCCTTTATGAACCGTTTGTTCAATGTTGAGGTGATTTTTAACTAGAAATGGGAGATACATGGTCGAAGAATGCTTCCCATTATTTTTTACAACAGGCCCAGATCAATCACTTAAAATCATGCCTGAAAATCAGAGACCACTTGTAACTTCTGCATTATACATGGAGCCTAAATCTCAATTAAAAAGCTTTACTCTAGGGTTGATGAATATTTTTTAATATAATTGCCAAGAAAACACTAAACATATTCATAACTAGGAGGCTTACTATAAATGAAACGACAAAACCATGATAAGGCAACTCGCTATCTCCACTGGGTGATGGCAGTGATTATTATCTATGCAACAATAGCTGGATATGTAATGCATTTAGTTATAGATACCCATCCATCAATATTCAATTTTCTTTCTATAATGAATATGTCCTTGGCAACACTAGGAAGTGTAGCATTTGTAGCTCGGTGGTTCTGGAGTCACTTTAAACCCAATAAAGTTATTGATGGCAGTCTTCCCCGCTGGAAATTAAGTATCGCTCATATGACACATGCTATTATTTATCAGCTTATGTTTGTCGTATTTGTAAGTGGTTTTCTAATGCTAAAACAGAGTTATCAGCTCTTTTGGTTAGTAGAGATTCCGAATCCACTAACTTCTACTGAAATTAATGATTTTTTCTTTGTAGTACATCGGTATGCTTGTGCAATGCTGGCCATCGTCGTTGTACTACACATGTGCGCAGCTCTTAAGCATCATTATGTAGCAAAGAACCAAGTACTATTACGTATGTTGGGGAAAGCCCAATAGTAAAAGGTAAGGAAGGTATTCTGAAGCTCCGTCACGACCCTATAGCAATTTGCGTTTTAATTGTTCATTTTATTAGCTATTAAATAATTCGTTAAATGCTAATATTTTAAAGAGAAAATCAAAACCTCTCGATAATAAATTGATTAAATCGTTTATTTTAACTTCATATTAGTATATATTTTGAGTAAATAAATTAGGCTTGCACACAAATTGTTCCTTGCTTTTTATAGCGTGTGACGTCTATAATGAGTTCTGATGATATTCGTGATTATTTAAATAGTTATCATTGATAGGAATTTAAGTAAAGGATATAAAAGTCCTTAATAATATTTTTCCGATTATCATTAACATAGTAGTCCACGATGGATAGCTCTGGGTTTAAATGAAACGGCTCCGTTGCAAAGTTTGAAGATTCAGGCACGCTAATCAAAAAACTTAACGGATAAGTTGGATGTCAAATTTTAAAGGCCGTCGACAGTTCGTGGCATAAGGTCAATTCTTTAGTTGATAAACATGCCCTCACCATACCGTGTCACCTTGCTCATTGTTAGATGGTGTTTATCGCCAGCTTACGACAGTGCTAACCCACCAAAACCGCTTACCCTGAACTGCAACACACCTATGACCATTTCAATCAACACCTCTTTACCTAGTTGCTTAATCACGCTACAACGTTAAAAACATCTTATGGCTACTTCTCTCGGCTTTGTTGCGTAATTCGATGGAACCAAATCAGAAAGTTACGATCAGATCGACTACATCAATTAATCACCGTAGCCTTATGCCGAAACCTCGTTACAAAACAACTAACTGGAACCAGTACAACAAAGCCCTAATCAACCGTGGTTCTCTGACTTTTTGGGTTGATGAAGAAGCGATAGCCGAGTGGAAGCAAAACAAACAAGGCAAGCGCGGCAGGCCTCGCCGATTCAGCGACTTAGCTATTACTACCGCGTTGATGGTGAAACGCGTTTTCTCTATGCCATTGAGAGCGCTGCAGGGTTTTCTAGACTCAGTATTTAAGCTGGCTAACATTCCGCTTGTTTGTCCACATTACACCTGTATAAGCCGTCGAGCTAAGGAAGTTGAGGTTTCATTTAAAACTAAAACCAGAGGTGCGATACAGCATCTGGCTACTGATGCCACTGGTCTCAAGGTTTATGGCGAAGGTGAATGGAAGGTCAAGAAGTACGGTACTGACGAGAAGCGTAGAGTCTGGCGCAAGCTACATATCGCAGTAGATGCCAACCTCCACGAAATAGTCGCAGTAGAGTTGAGTTTATCTAACGTAACCGATGCCGAAGTGCTTCCCAACTTACTTAAGCAGACACGTCGTAAAATCATTGAGATATCAGGTGATGGCGCTTATGACACAAGAAATTGCTATGATGTCATACGGATAGAGCGAGCGGTTCCGCTCATCCCGCCAAGGGAAGGCGCAGCCTTCTGAGAGCAAGGGCATCCTCGCAATCTGGCGGTAGGTTGCTAGAAGCTCCACGGCTCAAACAAGAAGTGGAAAAAACGATATGGTTATCATAAGCGTCCACTCTCAGAAACAGCCATGCATCGAGTGAAGCAGTTGCTAGGTGGGAAACTAAACCTGAGAAACTACAATGCTCAGGAAACCTACGTCATGATTAAAGCACTGAACAAACTTACAGGGCTTGGTATGCCTGAAACTCAGTATGTTGCATAGGAATTACTCACTTTCAGGCGATTTGGTTTCCTGTCCGAATTACGCAACAAAGCCTTACTGGGTTTCTATTTTACTCAGCGAAATTTTACTCAACGATATAATTCAAACATTTTCTATCGATTATTTCTATCAACGACTCGATTATAGTAAAGCCAGTTTCCTTTCACTTTGATGTAGGCCTCGTCCATACGCTACGAAGCATAGGCAGACTTTTTATGCATCAAAGCAGGTGCAAATTTTCTTGTCTATCGATTGATAGTCGTATGATAGACCCCACATTCCTTTTGTATTTCAAGCAACAATTTATTTACAGCGTGGAGTCTGGATTCCAAATTTTTGTTTATGTTTTGCTCACCCAGGGCTTTTTGTAATAGATATACTCAGGCTCCAATGAAAGTGAGAAGATCAACGTGACGAATTTAATCAATGACCCGACTCAGGCTGCGAAGTTTCTGTATAGGGCCACTTTTGGTCCCAAGAAGGGAGATGTTGAAGCGCTGTTGCAGATGGGAGTGGAAGCTTGGTTGGACGATCAGTTTACCCGTAATTGGCGGCTGCACCGCTCCCTGGCAGAGAGATTTGCAGCCGCCAGTGGAGACAGCTTTAACGAGAATGCCCGCTTGAGTGCCTGGTGGCAACGAAGCCTGACAGCTGATGACCAGCTACGCCAGCGGGTGGCATATGCGCTAAGCCAAATTTTTGTGGTATCGAGAGTTGGTGGCCCGAATTCCGAGGCTATCGCTGAGTATTACGATTTGTTGCTCAAACATGCCTTTGGCAACTTCCGCGACCTGTTGGAAGCTGTTACTCTCAGCCCAGCGATGGGCAAGTACTTGACATTGGAGGGGAGCCGGGTAGCGAATCCTGAAAAAAATACTTTCCCCGATGAAAACTACGCTCGTGAAGTGATGCAGCTGTTCAGTCTGGGGCTGTGGCAATTAAAAGACAATGGCACTCCGAAATTGGGCAGTACAGGCAACAAGCTACCCACCTACACTCAGAATGATGTGGAAGAACTGGCTAGGGTGCTCACAGGCTGGCGGCGGGAGAACGACTTTAAACCAATGTACGCAGATAGTAGTCGTCATGATTATGGTGAAAAGATAGTGCTGGGTGAGAAGTTCACTGAAGGGCAGTCTCCTGAACAAGATCTTGCCCAGGCTATGGACTTGCTGTTCAACCACAACAATACCCCAATAACTATCTCCATCCTCCTTATTAAGCGTTTGACTATCAGTAACCCGAGACGTCAATACGTTAAGCGCGTGGCGGATATCTTTAAGGACAACGGTCAAGGCGTGCGGGGAGATATGGTCGCGGTGATAAAAGCTATTCTGTTGGATGAGGACCTGATCGAAGGTAAGGCCATGGCAGACTACCAGAATGGAGGCAAAGGAAAACGCAACTTTGGTAAAGTCAAAGAGCCGCTTCTCGCGATGGCGAACCTGTGTCGAGCGTTTAACGTAAAAAGCAATGACCCTAAACGGTGGTGGGATTTTGCAGGTACTCAGCATCATTTTGGTCAAGCCCCTCTTCGGTCACCAAGTGTGTTCAATTTTTACGAGCCGGAGTATGCGCCAAGAGGAGAGATTGCCAACAAGCAGCTTACTGGACCTGAATTTAAGATCCTAACTCTAGATAACATTCGTCGTATTTCCAATCAGCTTTGGGCCCAGATCTTTTATTTCGACAGTAGCGATCCGAAGAAGTGGTCTTGGAACCGCGCGGAATTTGAACGAAAGGTTAACCGGCCTGAAGAGTACATCGCGCTTATCAACGAGCGGATCTTTGCTGGATTGATGTCTAACGATCTTGCTGACTATATCCGCCAGATGCTGGAAGACTTAACTGCAGGAAACTACGATGAAAACAGAAAGATATATGACACCTTGTTTGTTGTTCAGTGTTCCCCAGAATTCCGCTGCCAGGAGTAAAACATGAAATTATCCCGCCGTAATTTTTTAAAAAGTACCGCTGCGTTGGGTGTAACTTCGGTTACTCCCGCAGTTACTGGTATTAACTTGGCTCAGGCAGGTCAGGATGACTATAAAGCGCTGGTCTGCATCTTTCTATTCGGGGGGAATGATGCCTATAATATGGTGATCCCGGACAGCAGCAGTGAACACGATAAATATCTGGCAATGAGACCCGGACTGGCGATCGGCAGAAACGAGCTACTGCCGCTTGGTATTGCCAGCGACAATAAGGTTAACTTGGGTCTTCACCCTAAGATGGAGAGCCTAGTTCCTGTATTTAATGATGGGGATGCGACTGTTATCGTTAACTCAGGTCAGCTTGTGGAACCGATTATCGGACAGAACAATGTATATCCTCGTTTTCCGGAGTTTCTGATGGCCCATAACCTCCAACAGGAAATGTGGCAGTCCGGAGCAGAAAATATGAGCGATAAGTTTGGTTGGGCCGGAAGGATGGTTGAGTACATGAACCTTTCCGGTTCATTGCCGCCACTATTTTCCCTTAATGGTGAGCAAAAATGGTTACGCAATAATCACGTGGAGCCTCTTGTGATGCCAAGAACAGGAGTGGGGACCTACAGTGGTCTGGGTAGCAGCCATCGTATAGCGGGTATGATACGCCATTTCGATGAACAGTATGACAACCTATTTACCGAGAACTATTCCCTCACCATAGCTAATAGTTATTATCAGAACGAAGCTCTAAATGAAGCCTTTTCTGCCGTCGGTGATTTGGATGGTTTTCCTCAATCTAACCTTGGTGATGCACTGCATACCACAGCCAAGCTCATCTCTATACGAAATGATTTATCGCTCAAACACAGCCGTCAGGTTTTCTTTGTCGGACTAGGTGGTTTTGATACCCACAAAAATCAAGCAAATCCACACGGTGAACTACTCAAACAGGTATCCGATGCGATGGCTGCGTTTCACGCTGAGATGAAGAAACAAGGAATTTCCGATAATGTCACAGCTTTTACTATGTCGGACTTTGGTCGTCGGATCATGGCCAATGACTCTGGTACAGATCATGGTTGGGCCGGTCACCAGTTAGTTGTTGGTGGCGCCGTTCAAGGTGGCAGAGCCTACGGTAACTGGCCAGATCTGACTCCTGGTAGTGAGTATGACTACAACAATGGCCGACTGATCCCCGAGATCGCTGCAGACCAAGTAAATGCAACGCTGGCTCAGTGGTTCGGTTATACGGGTAGCTTGGAAACCCTGTTTCCATCCTTAGTTCAATTCCCGGATAAAACCGTCCCTTTCCTATGATCAGGCAATTATTTGAATGATACTTAAGGTCGATATTTCGACCTTTTCGGGTCTTGATGTTTAGTGATTCAAACGGCGTTTTCTAGTGATTGGTCGCACCCATTCGTAGAGTATATTGAATGACATAGATTCCCCCTTTCGAGGATCTGTCACACTCTTGTGATACTTATTGGAACCAGAGGTACCATGTCTGATATGCGTTTACCAAAAAGGCGCTTGAAGCAAACAAGAACGTCATCTGTGAGAAGCCTTTTACATCGCTAGCGAGTGAAAGCAGAGAGTTGGCAAGCATAGCTGTGGAAAAACGCTTATACCTGTTTGAAGCCATCACACTGCTGCACTTTAGAAACTATCGATATGTCCAAGACAAGATCGGTGAGCTTGGGATATTAAACTGGTGCAGTGTAATTTCTCTCAGTTTTCGAGTCGCTACCCTCAGTACAAAGACGGCAATGTTCTTCCTGCTTTTAGTCCTGAGTTATCAGGTGGTGCGCTGTACGAAATGAATGTTTACAACATTCATTTCGTGATGGGACTGTTTGGTACGCCAAGCGATGTGCACTACCTGGCAAATCGAGGGGACAACGGCATCGATACATCGGGTATCTGCCCCCTTCAGTACCCAAGTTTCATCGCTTCATGTGCGGCAGCAAAAGACTCAACCAGCCCAAACTTTGCCATTATACAAGGTGAGAAAGGCTACATTAAGATTGAAGGAGCGACAAACTTCTGTCCAAGCGTAACATTTGTGTGTGGAGAGCATACCGAAACGTTTGATGAAGCGGATCATGAGAATCACATGGTCGAAGAATTCCAAAGCTTCAAGCGTCTGTTTCGAGAACAAGATCTTGAGCAATGCTATCAACACCTAAACCATTCGGTCTCTGTAATGAATATTATCGAGCAAGCGCGATTAAGTGCTGGGATCGCTTTCTCTTCTGACACTAAATAACTGCTCCTACCTCTGAACAGTTTTTGCGAAGCCCCATTAGGGGCTTTCTTAGATTTACGCAATAGAGTGGGTTAATCCCCGATACTTAAAGTGAGCGACTCAGATTCAAGTTCAGAATCCGCATCTTTAACGGGCTTCCCCACAATCGTTTAGTTTTTCTTGATTGTATAAAAACTCTTTGCTGATTTATGATCAATTTTCTTGAATAATGGTCAAGGTGAGTTGTTAATGGGGTCTAAGGTGCAACGGAACGAATGATATGAACACTTCCCCAACCTACGGAGACTGACGATGATTCGATTGGTGAGGAAGGATACTCCCTGTCACGGCATCACAGTGCCCAGTATAGTTCAATCTAGTGAACTATCGACATTGGGAGTATCCAGCATGAAAAGTAACGTATTTGGCATTGATATCGCAAAACAAGTCTTCATAAACTGCCTGAGCTGGGCTCCATCATTGCTGAAGTACGAAAGTTTGGTGGATGTTATTTGATTAGCATCCAATCTTACGCCCAACTAGTCAAAACGTACGGTAAGAATGCGGCCGATGAGATGTTTGATTTACTCAACACCCGTTTCTTCTTTCGTGCTCCCTCAGCTCAAATGGCACAGATTTCAGCCAAAGACTTAGGTGAACAAAAAGTGGCCGTGTCAAAGGAAAACGTCTCGTATGGTGCGAATACATTACGAGATGGTGTCTCTCTTGGTCACCAAACCGCCACGCGCCCCGTTGTTTCTGCGAGCGAAATCCAAGCGTTAGATGATTTGCAGAGTTATTTACGCCCCCCCAGGCATCGACCTCATCACGTGACTTAATTGCACTTCGACAAGATGCGTGACTTATGCACGCCTTTTGACAAACGCAATATTGTTTACTCTAGCGCGGTGAATACCGCTTATGAGCAAGCCGTTTACCATGAATATGTTGCTCCAAGTTTACACCTCAATACCGATGAGCGAAAAGTGTTAACGTCTGCCCAAAAAGCGCAATTTGAGAACGACGCTCAAATGAAATTGGAGACCACACAAATGCAGCAAGCTATGCAAAGTGATACCGTTGCCTCCGAACTTGCGCAACAGAAAGCCAAACAAGAGCACGATAACCAACAAGAAGCACAAAGAAACATTGAAGAAGCCGTCATTTCCCAAGAGCAAGATAAGGGAGAAATTTACGAATAACCTTTCAGTGCTTAAAAGCGGCACTATCCACCCTCTAATCTATCAAAAAAACGAGATACTATGAGCGAGAGAAACAACAACGATCTATTCGAAAAACAGCCTTGGACTCTGCGCACAAAGACGCGTAAAGACCCCCCAAAAAAACCTAGCGAAAGTCAAAAGCAGCAAGCGAGGGTTAAGCGAAGGATTGAAGAGATCCTAGAAGAAAGAGAATTAAACAAATTATGGAGTATTGAAGATGACATCACCTAAACCTATCTCCAATCACCGACAATATAAAAAGCGCCAACGCCGACGGCATGAAAAGATAGACCCGCTTTCAGAGCGAAGTCGATTTAACCATACCAATATTATCTTTATGCCTGCAAAACAAATGATAGAGCTGGAGATGCTTATCGGTAACGAATGGCGACGCTGGCGACTAAATGCAGCAAAAGCCAGAGCCTACATCAAAGACCGCAACCATCGTGGTTATCTTATTACCCCTATCACCACAAAGGAGAACGCATAATGGCAACACGTGGCGTAAACAAAGTTATCTTAGTTGGCAATTTAGGCAACGATCCCGAAGTCCGTTATATGCCTAACGGAGGTGCGGTGGCAAACATCACCATGGCAACATCTGAAACCTGGCGAGACAAAGCGACCGGCGAGCAGCGAGAGAAAACCGAATGGCATCGTGTGGCCATCTTTGGCAAACTCGCCGAAGTGGCCGGAGAATACCTTCGTAAAGGCTCGCAAGTGTATATTGAAGGCCAGCTGCAAACACGTAAATGGCAAGACCAAAACGGACAAGACCGTTATACGACTGAAGTTGTGGTACAAGGGTATCAAGGCGTAATGCAAATGTTAGGCAGCAAGCAAGGGGGAACTCAAACGCCACAGCAAGGTTGGGGACAACCTCAGCAACCTGCGCATCAACCCGCTCAACAAGAGCCTGCTCAGCAGAAGCCACAATACAATGAACCACCAATGGATTTCGACGACGATATCCCGTTTGCCCCGCTGTGTTTACAATATCGCTCATTGATGCATGCGGTCTAGCTTAAGGAGAAAACATGATGCTTTCTCAAGAATTCCGAGACTTTGAACTTGAGGCCTACCGAAATCGCTTAACCATGGTCGTTCGCTCAGTCCCCAATCTGCGCTTATCCACCCTAACTGGAATAAGTCGCAACACCTTAACCAAATACGAAAAACAGGAGTCCAGTCCTGATATGCGTCGATTGCTCAGCATTGCAACCCATACCCGCTATTCCATACACTGGATTTTATTTGGGGACACCTAATTAAGGATACTAAACTCAGGTGCACTTGTTTCACTCTCACACAAGGACATTATTGTGATACCAACACAACCACTTAAAAGCCTTGCGCTTCTTCTCTTTGCTATTGGAAGTAGTAGTGTTTATGCACAAGGCAACACCACCATCACATCATTCAGCAAAGCCAAGAAAATCATGCAAACGCAGGTTTATACCACCGCCTCAATGCAACACACTCTTTATTGCGGCGCGGTATTTGATGCCAAGAAAAACGTCACCCTTCCAAACGGATTTACGACGACCAAGTACAAAAATCGTCTAAAGCGCTGGGAAGCAGAGCATGTCGTACCCGCCGAAAACTTTGGACGAACTTTTAGCGAATGGCGAGAGGGACACCCAGACTGTATCGATAAAAAAGGCAAAGCCTTTAAAGGGCGTAAATGTGCAGAAAAAACCAACACAGACTATCGCTTGATGCAATCAGACTTATACAACCTTTACCCGGCCATTGGTAGCGTCAATGCCGCTAGACAAAATTACAATTTCACGATGCTGCCCCAAGCGACCAGCAACTTTGGACAATGCGATATGCGCATAGAGGATAGAAAAGCGCAGCCACCTGAGCGCGCACGAGGACAAATCGCGAGAACTTACCTCTATTTTGAAGCGGTCTACCCTCGCTATTCAATGAGTAATGCACAAAGACAGTTAATGAACGCTTGGGACAAGCAGTATCCTGTGACTCAAGCCGAATGCACTAGAGCGGGTCTTATTAAAAATCAGCAAGGTAATCAAAACCCTATCTTAGCCACTCGCTGTTAATACCACTTCCTCACCAAAAGTAGCCATCGCAACCCATTCTGATACAATACCTCTGGGCGCTTAGACTTTCTGTGTTTAAGCGTTGCCTAAATGCAGATATGAAAAAGCCCCGAATGAACTATAAATTCAAACGAGGCCCATCAATGTATGACAACTTGATAATAGCCTCTTACTTAACCAGAGGCAAATTTTATGTCGAAGAACATCGCCCTTGTGGCGCTGCTGGCGTTCTGTTGTACCGCCGTGTTATTAACCGCGCTCTTCCGAGACTCGCTGTGCGAGCTTCATTATAAGAGTAAGACCAATGACCTTCACATAATTCTTGCCTACGAAGCAAAGTAAGATAAGGTCATGTGACAAGGGATTACTTCGCCCTTGCCACTACCTTTATCAACGTTGCCAACATGATGTCTAAGCGCCCCCATTGACCTTTCCCCCTGAATTAGCACCATGACTTCGATGAGATTTCTAATACACTAGAAAAAGACTCCAATGTAGCCGTAGAGCAAAACGTGGCAATCACCCTCTATCAATAGACATTAAAGCCAGTATGCAAATCAGAAAAGACTTCGAATACTATAAAAATCTGCACAGCTTAGTCAGCAATGCCCTCCTCCATCTTTTGTTTCAAGTATCGACGTCTTCTCGCTATGTCCCTGTCACAAGGCGAAATGAGATTTTACTGAAATATCTCAAACCAAAGCTCAATGATAAAGCCTTGTCGAATATCAAAAAAGACATCAAGCTAATGATCCAAACCGCTAGAAGCAAGGGAAGTAATTTGGAAATGAAACTGTATGAAATAAATGAAAAAGCTAAACAAACTAAAATTGCTGGAGCAGAAAAGCTCTATTCGTTGTTGGTCTATCTCTACGATGAAGAGCGAATTGAATCCCGCTTATTTGAAGAAGGTCAAACAGCGGAGCCAGGCATTTTATACCTGTTAGAAGAGCATATCGAATACTGCTTTGACCATGATGATTCACAAGTGGCGCCGTTATCAATGCTTATCCAGTTAGAGCGCGCCCCTGAGCTCATTGACGTTATCAACCGCCATGGCTGGTTCATCGCCGAAATGAAAGAATGGAACAGTGACACGTTCCAAGCCCACCTACTCCTCCATCCAGCAACCAAACATTAAAATCATGATGGACAAGGAAAAAAGAGCGGCACAATTTTTAGCTAGGGCCAAAGAAAAGTTTGGGGACCTCTATGATTACTCAAACATTCAATACGAGCACAACCGCGCACAAGTGACTATCATTTGCCCTCACCATGGAGAATTTCGGGTACTGCCGAACAACTTTCTAGCCAGAGACATCGGTTGCCCTCATTGTGGACGAGAAGCCGCAAAGCGGAAAGGCGAGAGAACTACAACAAAAAAAGAGCCATCGATGGCTGCGGGACACATCAGTTCAATGTCCGTGGTTATCAAACCCAGCATCCTGACCTATTGAAAAAATATTTGAGTAATCTCAATGACGCAACGCCGTCACTTTGGGGTCAACATAAATATAAGCCAGATCGCAATCCAGCTCCAACTTAGTACCTTGCTGATGCGCCACTGCTGACATAAAACGAGCCATACAACTCAAGGTTTCTTCTGTCCCTAACTCAGCCAACGCCTTAACAATGTGTTGATAAAACTGCTCTTTCTGTTTTGATTTCATCGGTCACAACACCTTTTACTCAACACAGTCATCTTACCAAGTATCGCTCTACAAGCATACTCATTTATATGCAATGCACTTGTGATAACATCCTCAATATCAACGATGAATTAATGATTCTTAACTACGTTATAAGCCCGTCTGTACCCCGTCAAACCTCACCTACAAACACCGAAAGCGGGCTCCGTTGAAAAGTTTGAAGATTCTGGCACGCTAGTTAAAAAACTAACGGATAAGCTGGATGTCAGATTTCAAAGGTCGCCACTTCACTCGCGATATCATTCTTTGGGCGGTGCGATGGTACTGCAAATACGGTATCAGCTACCGAGAGCTAGCTGAAATGTTGTTGGAGCGGGTGTTTCCGTCAATCACACTACCTTATATCGATAGGTACAGCGTTATGCACCAGAGGTAGAACGGCGGCTACGCTGGTGTTGGAAGCCTGGTTGGAGTAGCAGCTGGCAGGTTGATGAAACCTATGTCCGAGTAGGTGGTCGCTGGATGTACTTATATCGCGCCATTACCAAAGAAGGTCATACTGTCGATTTTTATCTTTCTCGTACCCGGAATCAAAAGACAGCGAAATGCTTCCTTGGTAAGGCCTTACGCAGTATCAAACCTTATAACCACCCGAAGACAATTAATACCGATAAGGACAAGTCGTATGCACCAGCGTTGACTGCCTTGAGGAAAACTAAGGTGTGTGCCGATGGTACTGTCCAAAGGCAGGTCAAGTATCTGAACAATCGGATAGAGCCCGATCACGGAAAGTTGAAGCGACTTATCAATCCGGTTCGAGGGTTCCAGTCCCTAAAAACGGCATTTGCCACAATCCGAGGTTTTGAAGTGATGCGAATGTTTCGAAAGGGCCAATTTAATATGTGGTTATATGGTCGTGGTCCGCTGGCCGAAGTGCGCCTAATCGAAGAACTGTTCACCTCTTAGGAGGTGAAACCTCTGAGTAATCAGATCTCCCGTAAACTTTGCAACGGAGCCACAAATCGCGGTAGGCTTGTAATCTTTCTTCTTTTTCTTTCTCTGCTTGACGACATTCTGCTTCAGCTTCTTCACGCTCAGAAACCACAGTTTGCAATTTTTCAAGAGCTTCTCGAAGTTGTTCTAACGTAAATTCTTCTCGTGCAATAGCGCGCAAAGAACGCAGGTTTAATAGTGTCTTAAAAACGTCACTCATAATTCAAATGCTCATATTAAATAAAGTAAATATATTACATTAATTTTAGTAATTAGACTACTAACCTGTTTTATCAGGACATTTACTACTCTAAACATAGATTCAACTAGAAGCACCTCTATGTCCAACGTAAAAACACATATGGGTCAGGGGGAGGCATCACAAAAAAAGTTCTGTCGCAAAGTTTGGTCTCCTAGATTAAGATTTGCAACAGGGTCCGCATCTCTGCGGGCGACGATATTACTCTTAAATTAACTCTAGTAAATTATGAGGTGTTTCCAAAAAGGGGGTTTTATCATTAAAGCTACTTGCATTGTTGTAGCCCCACAAAACAGCAGTAAAGTGAATATTAGCTGCTGCAGCTGCGGCTTCATCTCTTACCTCGTCGCCTATTAAGATCGCATCTTTACCTTCAATACCAGCCCTCCTACATATAGCTTTTATCTTCGAGGCTTTGCCAAATATGCTAACACCTGACGCAATTTCGTCAAAAATTGACATGTCGTGCTCGCCTAAAACAGAAGCGATATAGCTATTCGTAGAGGAACTAACAATTGCAACTTTTACTCCATATGAGCTTAACTCTTTAGCGGCAACAATCACCTCAGGAATTAGTCTTATATTGTCACAATGCTCATACATTAACGCTCTCGTATAACTAACTACAAAGGGAAGCTTTACCTTTGTTACCCCAAGCTTTTTAAGAATATTTAACGTATTCATTGAACGAAACATTTCAACTTCTTTGTGATTATTGACATCTACAGAATATAAGTTGTATTTGTTCGTTACCTTGCTCAATATTGAAAGAAAAACTGGAAAACTATCAGTGACCGTGCCATCAAAATCAAAAATAACTAGTTTGTAACTTCTCAATTTTCTCATATACACACTTCCAATTGCTTAGCTCATAGCTATAACGAACCGAGAACATAATTCGCCCCCCCTCCTCCCGATTTCATCCGGATTTTTCGATCCACTGGAAGAGCATAAAAGTGATCTGCTCCAGCAAGACTGGACACCACATTAAGCGACATTTTGCTGTTCAAAGTTAACTGGATTTAGATACCCTAGAGCACTGTGCCTTCTCATCCGATTATAATCAACCTCTATGTACTCGAAGATCGTTTGGCGCATCTGACTCTCTCGTCATCATCAACTCATATTGGATCGCTTCAACCTTCATTGAATGGAAGAAGCTCGCTACACAAGCATTGTCCCAGTAATTTCCTTTCCTACTCATACTTTGCTTTAGATTATAAGTAGTTATGAGGTCTCGATAATCTTTTGAGCAGCACTGACTACCTCAATCACTATGAACGATAACCTACTCAGGGAATCCGCGACGGAATAAGGCTATTGATAGCGCATCGCAGACTAGCGTAGCCGTCATTCCGGTATCCATGGACCAACCGATTACTTGTCTTGAATAAAGGTCAATAATTACCGCTAAGTACAGCCAACCTTCGCTTGTAGCGACATAGGTGATGTCGCCCGCCCACTTTTGATTCGGAGCCACTGCGTTAAAGCCCTGAGCCAGCAGGTTCGGAGCAACAGACATCTTATGCTTGCTGTCTGTCGTACACTTGAACTTGCGTGCGGCTTTCGGCGTTAACTCCTAGCGCTCAATGGTTTTAACATTATGGCTATCACCGTTCTCTGCCAGTTCTTTCTGGATGCGCCTTGAGCCATCTCGGTCTTTGCTGTTGTCAAAAGCCTCTTTTACCTTTGCATCAAGTTCTTGCCGAGTTGCATCGCGCTGAATAGCTTTGTGATGATACTTAATCCAGTAATAAAACCCACTTCGGGATACCCTGAACACCTTAGCCATACGAGCGACACTGAAGTACAGCAGATGTTCGAGCATAAATTCGTAGCAATTTACTTTAGATTTTTCGCGAAGTAGGTGGCGGCTTTTTTACAATTTCTAGCTCTTCTGCTTGCTCAGCCAACTGCCTTTTGAGCTTGGCGAGCTCTCGCAGATTAGTATTGATGCCTTTTTTCAAATTCTTCCGCCATCCGTAGATTTGAGATTCATGTAAAGAAAACTGTCTTGCTGCCGCAGCTACTCCCACTTTATCTGCAAGTTTCAAGGCTTCTGCTTTAAATTCAGAAGAATGCTTAATTCTAGTTTTCTTAGTTGTCATTATTCACCTCGTTAGTGATTGTACTCACTTAAGGCTTTGTTGCGTAATTCGGACAGGAAACCAAATCGCCTGAAAGTGAGTGATTCCTATACAACATACTGAGTTTCAGGCATACCAAGCCCTGTGAGTTTGTTCAGTGCTTTAATCAAGGCGTAGGTTTTACCAACCTGAGCATTGTAGTTTCTCAGGTTTAGTTTCCCACCTAACAACTGCTTCACTCGATGCATGGCTATTTCTGAGAGTGAACGCTTATGATAACCATATCGTTCTTTCCACTTCTTGTTTGAGCCGTGGAGCTTCTGGCAACCTACCGCCAGATTGCGAGGATGCCCTTGCTCTCAGAAGGCTGCTCCTTCCCTTGGCGGGATGAGCAGAACCGCTCGCTTTATCCGTATGGCATCATGGCAATTTCTTGTGTCATAAGCGCCATCACCTGATATCTCAATGATTTTACGACGTGTCTGCTTAAGTAAGTTGGGAAGCTCTTCGGCATCGGTTACGTTAGATAAACTCAACTCTACTGCGACTATTTCGTGGAGGTTGGCATCTACTGCGATATGTAGCTTGCGCCAGACTCTACGCTTCTCGTCAGTACCGTACTTCTTGACCTTCCATTCACCTTCGCCATAAACCTTGAGACCAGTGGCATCAGTAGCCAGATGCTGTATCGCACCTCTGGTTTTAGTTTTAAATGAAACCTCAACTTCCTTGGCTCGACGGCTTATACAGGTGTCATGCGGACAAACAAGCGGAATGTTAGCCAGCTTAAATACTGAGTCTAAAAAACCTTGCAGCGCTCTCGATGGCATAGAGAAAACGCGTTTCACCATCAACGCGGTAGTAATAGCTAAGTCGCTGAATCGGCGAGGCCTGCCGCGCTTGCCTTGTTTGTTTTGCTTCCACTCGGCTATCGCTTCCTCATCAACCCAAAAGGTCAGAGAACCACGGCTGATTAGGACTTTGTTGTACTGTTTCCAGTTAGTTATTTTGTAACGAGGTTTCGGCATAAGGCTACGATGATTAATTGATGTAGCCGATCAGATCGTAACTTTCTGATTTGGTTCCATCGAATTACGCAACAAAGCCGGGCAGCTGCGAAAGATTGTTCGAGAAAAAACGGAATCGGTCGAAAACCTCAACCTGAAATTTCTCACCGTGGAAAAAAGTGAAATCACCTTTGCTAACAAATTGAGATACGGCCAGACCATGGCGATTGCCTCGGTCAAACTAACCTCCACCACAGCAGAGCAAACCAAAAACTTCTGGACCTCGCTCTTTGGTATCACCGGCTCTAAATCTAACACCACCGAAACCCTCGTTCTGCTCACCCCTCGCAAAACGCAATAAGGAGATAAAATGAACGTTGTCCTTTATGCCGTGTTTTTAACCCTTGTATTAGCAGGATGCACCGTCACTCAAGCCCCTTCAAAGACCGATGAGAAGCTTGACATCATTCATCAGGGTTTACTCCGAATTCATGAGGCGCTACTTAATAAAGAGTTACATCAATAATTTGATAACGGTCAACCCCCATAGGTGCTGCTGCCTTAAAGCGCCATATCGTATTGGCTGGGAGATTTGATGCGTGATCGAGTGTATTACCAACTAGTTTATCGTTTTTGTACAAATTGATTTTGACAAAAATATTTTGAAGCGTTTTAGGTGACGTGTTTTCAAAGTCACCTTCGATGTAAGTAATTCGGGTCATGTTATCCACAACAGGAGAGACGTTGGATATTTGATAAAGGTTACTATTAGCAAAAACTGATTGCGAACTTATCGCAAAAAACAGAAGTAATATTGACCCTATTTTCATGTTGGATTTCCTTTTCAATTGACGACATGACAACTAGATTACTGCGTTTGTATTTGTTCCGTCAAACTCCCCTCCTTTTTTCCAATTTCAATCACCAAGGAACTTTTCCTATGAAAAACCCAGACAAGCCTTGGGTACTCCCGCATTTAAGTGTGGCACGTACCCGGGCCGAACTCTCGCGTCTCAAAAAGCGCCATCGCGCCCCTTTTCATCGCTCAATCAAACACACCAATGGGTATCATTTCTATCACAGCCATGAGTTTAATGCGCTCTGCGTCGGAGAGGGAATGAAACAGAGCATTCAGTCTCAGCTCCATCATTTGGGCCTTGCTGACTCGATAGCGCCTTTTCTTTACCTCGAACACTTAGGAGAGGATCAATGGTACGCCGTTAAACTGCACCCGCAAAACAGCACCGCTATTACCGTGGCCAAAGAGTGGCAGGGGGAATGGAGTGAGCTGGATGATGCCCTGGCGTTTGACTGGCACCAAGGCACGCCGGTGATGACATCGACTTTACCAGCGCTATCATCACTCCTTGAGACAGCTCACGAGCCCATTGTTATTTGCCAGCCCGACATCGACGAAAAAACGTGCAAGCTTAGCAAAGGCACGTCGACCCCTATGGCGCTTGCCGCCAGCAGTGTGGCTTTGATGTTGGGGAGTGCGGCCTTATGGCACTTTTCCACGGTCCTCCCCAGAGTCACCGCCAATGCCACCCAGTGCCTATGAGTTAAGAATGCAAGTATACCAAACAGAAGTGACCCCCAGTGATGCGCTACGTATCCTCTCTCATGTGCTGGCCTACTTACCGTTTTTGCCCAATGGATTAACACCCGAGAGCATGACCCTGTCACCCAGCGACGCCACATGGAATGCCACGCTCATCAAAGCGCTCACCTTGGCGGCAACATCATTCACTTCACCACTCCCCTTGAGACGCACAGCACGGCGCACATTTATGACGTCAGTGGGCTTAAAACCCCACTTAAGCACACACTTGAGCGAATGGGGTACACCGTCAGAGAGCGTCAGCAAGAGGCCGAGCCTCTAACGGTCACTGAATGGCGACTGGAGACGGACCGCTTCTTCGAGACACTTCCTGCATTAACCGAGCTGACAGACAGTCCTGCGCTGTCACTGACTCACTTTGAGATAGATGGCAACGCGCTGCTCCAACTCACCACAGAGGCACACTCTAGCAAAGCTCTATCCGCCTCGCTGACGTTAACCCTTAATCATGAAGACAAACACCCCCTTAACCTCTAAACAAAAAGGCTTACTTGCACTTTTTGCTCTGTTGCTCCTTGCCACCGTCGGAACCATCGCTTGGGATGCACTCAATAACGATAAGACTCAAACGTCGCCGTCATTCACTGCAGCGTCTGATGCACCTGTGAATGTCAGTACATCGGTCCAATTTCTAGACAAGTCTCAAGACACATCGCCTACCCTTGAGACAGTACCCGTTACCACCACTTATGCACCAACACCGGAGGCTTCGGCGCCATCCAAACTCATTTTACCTCTTTCCGACAATGCCTCTGAAGTTCTGACACCGATGGAAGAAGAAGCCCTGCTCACCCTCAAAGCACGCAAACAACATGCGGAGCGCCAACAAATCAGCGAGGCACAAAGCCTAGAAGCGTTAAAAACACCCACCGTCACGCTCCAAACGCAACCGAAACACATAAACGATGATTTTACTATCGCAACCCTGCTTGAGGTTCGCAGTATCACTCAAACCCCAAACCGCTCCACCGCTTGGCTCGCGCTTGAAGATGAATTCATCCCAGCCACCGTTGGTACTCGAATTATGGGGGCCACCGTTAAAGCCATCCATCGCAACAGCGTGGTGCTGGAAGAAGACGGCAAACAAACCACTCGCTATCTGAAAAAGCCCCTAAAACCAGAAAAGGAGAGCGACAATGCAAACTTATGACGTCCTTTTAGATGACACCCTCAAATCCATTTACTACCAACATCAAGACAGCCTATTGATAGAGCCTGGTGACATTCTAACGTGTGACTTTGACAGCCCAGCCATTGCGCTACTGGAAACGTATTGCCAAGACCACCCGGCCACCTTAAATGGTCATGTCAGCAACGTTCGATTCGCTGAAAAAAGCGTGGTTCGAGGGCTCATTGATGCCACGCGCATCGAGGAGGACTCACAAAGCGTGCAAAGCAACTCGGACGTCGCCAAGTTCATCAAGCAGCTGTTTCAAAAATCCGTCACCCTTAATGCCTCTGACATTCATATCGAAGTGTACCGAAATGAAACCAGACTATTAGCCCGTGTGGACAGCCGCATTATTGAATTGCAAGCCCGCATTCCAGACAAAGACTACGGTATGCAGCTCTTTGGTTATCTGTTTAACGATCTTGCCACCGACACCGATGGCGATTTCTACCAACAAAACATCAATAATGGTCGAGTACTGCTTGACCTGATGGTTCAAGATAGCCAGGCCCGTGAGACCAAGAAGCGAGAAACACGCTGGCGAACCGCTTATGCGCCTTGTAAAGATGACGGTGGCAAATGTGTCCTGCGCTGGCTCAACAAAGAAGAAACCATCCCTTCACTTGATGAGCTGGGATTGACCAATGGGCAAATTGAGGCCCTAAAAGCCTTTTTGCACAGCCCTTCTGGCGCTTGCATCATTGCAGGTCAAGTCGGCAGTGGTAAATCCACCTTACTCGCCTCTTGTTTTGAAGCCATGAAAGGCACAGGGCGGGCCATGCACTCCCTTGAAGATCCGATTGAGTTTGATTTAGGCGTACCTCAAACCTTAGTCATCAATCGAGAAAAAGACGAAGACGGTTTTTTCACCTACACCAAAGCGGACATAGATATCGAAATGCACGGCGAGTGTCGAGAGCACAAAGGGGCCATGAGTGGCTGTCGAAAAGCCGAAACGGGTCAGCTGTTCTTTACCACCATCCACACCTCCAGCGCCATTGGTATTGCCCATACGCTGAATCAACAAATGCACGTCCCGCTTGCGGTTATCGCCGCACCAAACTTAATGAAGGTGTGGATTTACCAAACCTTGGTTCGTGTCCATCAGGACTCATCTACAAGTCCAACGGTTGATATAAGGATCCGCTTAATTCAAGTGAAGTAAATAAACTTGGATAAGGCTAATCCTAAGCATCATAGCCACAAGGATGTGGTTATTTTGTATCTATTCCAATCGATCATATGAAGCGCTTTTTTAGACTAAACGATCATAGATAAAACTGGTCGCGAGTCTCGATTTAATACGCGCTTAGTTGTATAATATTCGCACAATAACCGATAAGAGACGTCAGATGAAAAAGGCTCTTACACCACTTATTTTTACACTATTTTCAGCGAATACTTTTGCCGCCCAAGACGGGACAGCCGATAGTTGGGATAATAATGATAACCTCGTCAATTTAAACTGCATAGGGACCCTCACCGCGGCGCATTGTTTAGATGACCAATATCTACAATTTTCAGATGGTAAATTCCGCTCATCTACCAACCGAACAAACCATCCAAATTATGTTGGCAACTCAGGGTTTGATGTGGCGTTGTTAATACTAGACCCCCCCGCCCAATCCCAACATTCATTTTACTTTGCTGATTTAACCAATGACCCACTCACCGATAAAGAACACATTACCTTCTGGGGCTTTGGTGGCACGGATGAACATTTACATTATGCCACTCAAGAAATTGATGAAGCTAACACATCAGGCCACCCTACGGCTTACATGTATATGCGCGGAGTCAATATTGGACAAGGCAGTGTTGATTATGGTGATAGTGGCGGGCCGTGGTTAAACGTTCATAACGCCATTATCGCCGTAACGTCAAAAGGTTCCAGTTACGGCGATAACCTCCACTACGCCAAAGACTTTATCCTAGACACCATTAATGGCTGGCATTATCTGACCGTCGCTAATACCAGTTCAGGTCAAGTGACTATTAAGGTTCAGTCTTTACACCAAAATCCCGTCGTTGACAGTGCTTATACGTCTGGGGATGCTAAAATCATTGGCGGCACTTGTCAAAGTGCAGGCACCTCAAACGCTTTCGCGACGTGTGATTACGTTATCGAGAATCAAGGAGGAGAAGGCACGCTTCACCTTAATGACTCTGAATCTATCTCTATCAACCCTCAAACGAATTCCGATGGTAACAGTTCAGGTGGCGCTGGTTCTCTCTGCTTGTTGTCTGCAGTGGCGTTAATGACTTTAGGACTTCGTCGCCGATTTTTGAAGGGATAAACATGCACCTTTATCAAGAGCAATGTAAAAAAGAGTACTGTTTAAAACTTGCCCAAAAAGCCGCAGAGCTAGAGCGTGATTATCAGTACGAGAATGCTGCAATGGTATGGAAACAAGTCTCCCATCTTGCTTCTCACCCTGAAAACATATTATGGGCAAAGAACCGCCATGAATTTTGTTTAAGGTACAGACCTATCAAGCCCCCGACAAGGCGGGGACGCCCTAGAAGCCTCGACGCTCTGAGAGAACGCTATTAATGGAGTTCACCCATCACTATCGGTAAATTTCATTCATTACAAATCATAAACCTTCTTAAAATACTCAGTTAAATGTCTGAGTACTTTCTTATGCCTTACCTAGGAGTCTTGAGTCTATGGGCACGCTCCTTATCAACCTCTTACTGACAGTCATCGTCTTCTCTGTACTCACGATTAGCTTTACAAAAAAGCAGCTCATCACTCCTTATTATTTACTTCATCGATGGGTGCAAGTCATTGTCGTGAATAGCTTACTTTTGGGAGTATGTTTAGCCATTCCTTCTTTTACCTGGCCATTACTCATTACGCTGATGGGATTGGTGTACTCATACGGTTTTGCCTGCGTATTACCAAGACACCCTAACTTGACGTTAATGCCTTCCCTATTCAAACGAGAGTGGGACGTCCATTTGACCGATATTGAAATGCCATTTAATCGTGTGGTCTATCGAGACTTAATTGCGCTTATTAGCCAGATGCCATCGCATCAAGTCCATCGTTTAATCCTCACCTCCCCACTTTTGGCCAAGGATGGCGGATTTCGAAATACGGACATTTTAGCCATGCATGGCGTCACGGTTGAAAGGAAAGTGTCGTCGTTTTATCGCGCCCCTTTACAGGCTTTTACACTCAATCGATACAAATATTGGAAAAGGAGCTCAGCATTTAAAAACAGCGATATTAGTCAGAGATATCCACTGCTTCTCTCTCGATATACCGAGAAAAAGAACAGATAAAAAAAGCGAGCAGAGAGGCCCTGCTCGCCAAAATGATTAATATCTGAATGAAGTTACGGTTAAACGCAAACATACTAATACAATATTCACCAAAGCGCATATTAACTTTCCCGATTTTTCACAGAAAGTCACACTTTCCTTTCAATGTAACCGCATTTATAGAGAAGCGTGACTCAGCAGGTAGGGCGTAGGACGGCATTGAGTCCTGAAAATACCCCCATTTTTTACCCTATATACAAGGAGTGTCTCACTATATACACCAAACTATTTAACACAACCGCTCTCTCTGAAATAAGCGTCGATACGAACCTTTTTGATACCAAAGAACATATTCCTTTAGGGAGGGAGTACAAGCCCAATCCCAGCGCTGCTATAACCAGGCGACGGATTGAAAACATTCTTGAGGAGCAAACATTAAGAAAACAATGGGAGCTGTGAGATGACCTTTCATACTAAACAAAAGCGGAAAGCCAAACGCAGACGAATTAAGGCAAAACAGACTCAAAAGCCGTGGGTCATATTAGGGGTTTTGCGCCCATTTCAGCGAAAAGTCCAATGTAAGCCGCCAGCCCTTTATTCATAAGAGCTAGCGGCAATAGCTTATTAAGGCATCTGTTCTACCACGCTTTCCTCTACCCAGCGCTCTAAGTTCTCAAGCAGTTTCTCTAGAACAATATTGCCCTTCAGAATACCAAAGGTGTAATACATTTATGTAACAATACTACGTACTTGATTTAGTAGTTTACATACTAATGGTCTCAGTAGTACTATGCAACTGCTGGAAAATATCAACACTCCACCTACTATCATATAATTATCTAAAATTTCATCGAATATAGTTACAGCAATAGCTATTGATATAATTGGTGAGAGCAGTGTGGCATAACTTGTGAATTCTGCACTATTTAAATCAATTAATTTGAACCAAAGATAGTATACCAAAGCCGAGCCAACACCTCCTATATACAATATAGAAATAATTGTGGTATAGTCCAGAAGGTAATTTAATCTAAATTTGTCAAAGATAGAACCGTCAATAGCCCACCATATGCTAGTAACTAATAAAGTTAGAGTAAGTGTGGCGATCATTTGAATAGTTACTCTTATCGACATTGAACATGAACTTATAACTATTTTCTTTGATAAGATTGCGCCTAAGCCCCAAATGAAAGCATTGAATATCATTAGATACTCACTTATGTTAAAGCTATTAAATTTAGACAATATAAGTACACCACTAATGCATAATGTAGTTGCTGCAATACTAATGTATGAGACTTTCTTTTCGTCAAGCATCGTTAAAAGACTGACAAAGCAAGGCATAAGATATATAAGTAACGTAGCTGTAGAAACTGACATATAAGCCAGTGATATATTATTTATCATTGGAACTATGAATATGTTCGGGATCGCCAATAAAGACAGCTTTACAATATCCATACATGATACATTAGCAAGAGATGCTTTGAGTTTGTTATATGTAAAGATAATAAGTATAATGGTAGAAAATAGAATAGTGAGTACTCTAAAAGGCATTGCCCCTATTTGTTCTACACCCAGTTGTGATATGGGGAAACTGCTCCCCCAAATCATTGCTAGGCACAGTGTGTATACCGATAATTTTGACACAATTAGTTGTACCTCCCGACAATAGCCATTCGGGACGAGCCATTTGTTGCCGATACACTAGAAACAAAATGTGGGACGCTTGATTTTTTTGAGTCAAATATTAAAATTCTACCATACTTTGGGGAAAGTGAATCTATAATTTCCATCGATTCATTAAGAATATGTGTGTTCCCTCCATTAACAGTTAGCCAATCTTTGGAAATATTTAAAGCAACACCTAAGTTGTTTCCTCCATCACGATGAACACCTAGAAAATCACCAACATTGAACCTGTTGATATACATTTGCTCAATATCTAGCACGGTTCTACTGGTTATTGACTCTAACAGACCCCTCATTTCATGAGATTCCAATAATCTCTTTGAGTATGTTAGAGCTTTTGGTGTATCCCGAGTAATTAAGTTATGATCGGTTGTTAGCCTCTCAAAGTAAAAAGCAAGCTTACCTTTACTATTTTCTTTAAGTGCTTTCTTACGATGAGTTAGGAGTACTTCGGTTTTTGTACTTTTAGGTAGATCGCCAGAAAAATCACTATGATTAATGACATATGTCCAGTCTGTGACATCTGTCGATTGTATCTTGTCTGATATCCTTGCAAGGGAATCCGCAAATATACAGCTAACATCCATAACGCAATAACCTTTATCTGCAAAAGAAATTTTTGCACGTTGAATAGCTTTATCCGTGTTCAAATACCACCTCTTGACGTTTGTCAAATGTATTTAGGGATAAATATATTCTCTTTCCGCAAATTGAAGTTGTATCATATTTAGTGATGAACTTTATGATTTGATCACTAGCTAACCCAGCCATAGCCGCAAGCGATGGAGAACTTTGCCATGCGTTAACCTCTCTATCTCCATCTATAAAAGAGTGTTTTAATCGAGCTTGTTGGAATTTTTTTATACCTAGATCTTTATCATAAAACCTTTGCTGCTCTCCCTCATGTGATTGAGAGTAGGAAATATGAGTGCCATCATAAGGATATATAGGCCCTACAGAGATTTCTAATGGGTCACCACCTAATTCGATAATAGGTATTCCTCGCTCTTGCGCTATAGTGTGAATTACCTCTTCTACTGTATTTTTTCTGAAATAGCCAAGTGCTGCCCAAGCCAATACAATAAAACTCGAGTCTCCTATCATTTTTTCTAGTTCATTTCTATCTGGTGTTGCAAATACATCAAAGCACTCGACCTTAACATTAGGGTTAAACTCTTCTATGCTACTCTGTGCCGCATGAACTTTTTGCAAGCCAACATCTTTAGTCTTATACAAGACTTGTCGGTTTACGTTTGATAACTCAACGTCATCACCATCGACTAATCTGAGAGTACCAACTCCAGCTTGTGCCAGAAGAAGAGAACACCAAGTACCCCACCCCCCCATGCCAAAGACGACTAATTTACTCTTCTTTAAGCGTTCTTGATATACATGAGGGTGTACTCTATCACCGTCTATCAAACCAAATTGAAGTAGTTGTCTATCGTAGCGCTCAACTTCTTCGGTACTTAATATTGCAGAGTGGTAAGAGTTGTCTTGCAAGAGATTGGCTTCATCAAGCATTTGAATCAGGTTTCGAACTTCCAATTCATCTACATTAATATCTTCCGAATCTAACTCTTTCATAATACGAGGAATCGTCTTCTTCCCATTAAGCTTCCCTAGTACATGTTTTAGCCAAGGTGGGGGAGTCTCTATAATTTGTGAGACTTCGGGGATTTCGCCAATACAAATATCACCATCATCAGCCAAAATAATGTGATGAGATTGTTTGAGTAGCGGTTTTGTCATTGACAGCATTTTTCAACTTCCTAACGCTAGAGGTAACAAAGGCCACTATTATTTGTGACCTTTTATAATATTATATCGCTTACTTAAGCTTAATTTGCTGACCTTTCGAGTACATTGCGTTTTCTTCAGTGATAGCCGAAATACGTTGAGTCAGTTTTTTCATTTTGATCATTGTAATCATTCCTTTTGTAAGTTACTAAATATTAATGTGCATACACTTGCACATTATTCAACGTCACAAATAGTAAACAAAATGTCAACAAGTGTGTGTGGAAAGCATATTGGAATGGAATTGACATCACACTTTGATGGCATCTAACCAAGTGCAATATTTATGGGCTTGTTGCAAAAACTCAGCTCAAGGTTGAAACTATCATCGTCTGTGGTGATGATTGGTGAGTTCGATGACCAACCCTGAATTCAAATGGAAACACTTTGCCCCTGAAATCATTCTTTGGTGCCTTCGTTGGTATGGTTCAACGACAATGAGCTACGCCAACCTCAGCGACATGCTGCAGGAGCGAGGAATTTCGGTCAATCGCTCAACCATTTATCGTTGGTTCATTGAGTATGCTCCGGCATTACGTAAGAAACTGCGCCGTTATCAGCTCATTAGAGCAGACTCTTCGTGGCAGCTCGACGAGACCTACGTTAAGGTAAAAGGAAAATGGCATTATCTATATCGAGCTATCAACAAGCAAGGCGAGACCCTGGACTTCTATTTCTCTCATAAACGTAATAAAGACGCGGCTTATCAGTTCCTGAAGCGATGCTTAAGATACTATGATGCAGATGCGCAGCCTAAAACATTAAACACAGACAAGCACGCTTCCTATGCCCATGCGATTCTTCGTCTGAAGAAAGAAGGACGACTTCGAGTGGATGTCGAGCAGCGGCAAGTGAAGTATCTCAATAATGGTATCGAATCCGACCACGCGCCCATCAAGAAGCTCGTCGTTGGCACTGGCGGTTTTAAAATCCGAAAGCGAGCTTGGTCAACCATTCAAGGATTTGAATCATTACGGATGTTGGACAAAGGCCAGTTTGATTTTTGGTTGCGTCATGATGATTGTAAAACTCTAGTGCGGGAGAGATCCGCGTTCATGAATCGTCTATTCAATGTAGAAGTGATTTACCAGTAATCGCCAAGCCAATGATGGCGAACTCTGCACTCTGAGATTAGTTGCAACAATCCCTAAAAAAGGCAAGGTTGACCTTGCCTACTGTTCTATTTGGTCGAATACCACCCATCAGCCAATACTTCAGCCTGCTCTAACACAAGCCTGATCGCCTCTTCAGCCGCATCAGGTGGGTACTTCCATCTGCGCAGCAGTCGGCGAACTAGGTTACGCATACGAGCACGAACACTTTCCCGCTTCTGCCAATCTACCGTTGCAGATTTACGAAGTTGATGAGTCAGCTCTATAGCCAGCTTACGTAGGTTGTCATCCCCTAACTTTTGGACGGACGACTCGTTTTCAACCAAAGCTCGATAGAATGCAATCTCATCAACAGAAAGGTTTAACCTATCCAACATGGCTGCATCTTCCTGCATCTCTTTCGCCCATTGGATCAGCTCTTCAATAACTTGAGCGGTTTCAATATTTCGGTTGTGATACTTTTGAAGCGTAGTCATGATTCGATCAGAGTATTTTTTTTCCTGAATCACATCATTTTTCATTCGAGCTTTCACCTCATCACGTAGTAGCTTTTCTAATAGCTCTACCGCAAGGTTCTTCTCTTTCATGTTCTTGACGTCTTCAAGGAACTCTTCTGACAACAAACCAATGTTCGGTTTGTCTAGCCCTACCATTGAAAAAATATCATCAACTCCATCAGCAACGACCGCATTGTTAAGGATTTGCTTAAGAGCAGTATTACGCTCTTCGTCGGTACGCTTTTTATCAAGCGTTGAGTGCTTGATGAATGCAGCTTTTATCGCGGAGTAGAAAGCGATTTCGTTCTTGTAGCCACGAGTTTCGTCCATGGTGTTACATAACGAGTAAGCCTTGGTAAGCGCAGCCATGACATCAAGGAAACGTCGTTTACCATCTCGAACTTCTTTACCGTTGCTATCGTTATGAGATAAACCTGATAAATGATTCACTGCACCGGGCAACAATCGAAGTGCATCAGTTTCAAAGTCAGGTCGATAGTTGAAGATGTCACCACCAACAGGCGTAGCAAACATGCCTCGTATAATATCGACCTTTTCCATCAACACTGCAAAGGCTTCTGCCGTGTCTACAGTTGGCTGACCTTTACCCTGACTGTTAGTATAAGTCTTGAGGGCATTCTTCAGCTCGTTAGCAATGCCAATGTAATCCACCACTAAGCCACCGGGTTTGTCTTTAAACACACGGTTTACTCGGGCGATAGCCTGCATCAAGTTATGGCCTTTCATCGGTTTGTCAATGTACATGGTATGACAACACGGTGCATCAAAGCCTGTTAGCCACATATCGCGCACAATCACTAATTGAAGTTCGTTCTCGGTATCTTTGTAACGCTTCTCAAACAGCTTTTTCGTTTTCTTGTCATGAATATGAGGCTGCATCTTTTCTTTATCTGATGCGCTACCCGTCATAACAATTTTGATTACGCCTTTTTCAGGATCCTCGTTATGCCAATCAGGCTTTATTGCCACTATAGCATCATACAAATCGACACAGATTTCACGACTCATCGCGACGATAATCGCCTTGCCGGGAAATGTAGAAATACGGGTTGTGAAATGATTCACGAGATCTTTTGCCACTTGCTGTATACGAGGCTCAGCACCAACAAGCTTCTCTAACGCAGCCCATTGTGATTTGATTTTCTCACGTTCTACGGTCTCTTCGTCCTCACCAATTTCATCCTCTACTTCATCATTTAGAACGTCGATCTTGTCCTGATTGATATCAAGTTTCGCTAGGCGTGATTCGTAGTAAATCGGAACGGTTGCACCATCATCAACGGCATCTTGAATATCATAGATTGATACGTACTCACCAAATACACCACGAGTGTCTTTGTCATCCATGGCGATAGGCGTGCCTGTAAAGCCGATGAACGAGGCATAAGGCAAAGCGTCACGCATATACTTAGAATAACCAAAAACGTACTTATGGGCTTTTACAGCGCCATTTTCGTCCTTGACTTCAACCAGTTTGGACTTGTTACCATACTGACTTCGATGTGCCTCATCCGAAACGACAACAATATTTGCTCTATCCGATAGAACTGGGTGTTCGGTTTCATCGGCTAAAAGCGCAAATTTTTGGATGGTAGTGAAAATGATGCCGCCTGATTGACGCTTAAGTAATAGCTCTCGCAGGGCATCACGATCATCAGCTTGCTGTGGGATCTGTTTGAGCGTCTCTTGTGCCATGCCGAACGTGTTATAGAGCTGCCTATCCAGATCATTTCGGTCTGTGACGACAACAATTGTTGGGTTGTTCATAGTTGGCTGCTGAAGCAGTTTACTGGCATAACACACCATTGAGATACTCTTACCACTTCCTTGAGTGTGCCAAACCACACCAGCCTTACCACTTCCGGGGTTAATTTTGTCTAAGCCTTTTGTGGCTTGAACCTGATACTTTGCAATATTATCAGCCGCCAAAATCAAGTTAGCATCAGATTGTTTAGCTTTTACTGTCGCCTCTACTGCTGCGCGAACAGCATGAAATTGGTGATAACCCGCTATCTTTTTAATTATTTTGTCGTTATCAGTTTCGAACAAGACAAAGTAGCGAATGTAATCCAAGAGAAGCTCTGGCTTGAAGAACCCTCGAACCATTGTTTCTAACTGAAACTCAAGCAGTGGCTTGTCATCTTCGCCTGATACGGTTTTCCAAGGAAGAAAACGCTCCTTGTTTGCTGTTAATGAGCCAACACGAGCAGTCCAACCATCACTGACTATCAATGCTTCGTTAAATACAAACAACTCTGCTATTTCATCTTTATAAGTTTGCAGTTGGTTAAAAGCGCTCCAAATATCCGCATGTTCATCTGCTGGATTTTTCAACTCTACAACAGAGATGGGCAGGCCATTAATAAACACCACAACATCAGGGCGTCGATTCCCTTTAGTACCAGTAATGGTGAACTGATTAACAACTAGGAATTCATTGTTATCTGGAGTGGTGAAATCTATCAAACGAGCATGGGTATATTTTGGAGTCAGTTGACCATCTTCAATGACACTGTATTCAACAGGTACCCCCTCAATCAGAAGCTTATGGAATGCTCGATTGCTTTTGATTAGCACTGGTGTTTCAGGTGTACTTACCATGTTCACAACCTGATTACGAGTCTCTTCAGGTAAATCAGGGTTCAGTATCTCTAGCTGGCTAAGCAAACGCTGTTTGAGAACCACCTGATGATAGTCATCACGTTCAGGTGAATCACCATCAGGTGCGATGTCATAACCATTTTTATAGAGGTACCCTTGGTCGATGAACCAATTAATGCACTGCTGCTCTAGCTGGCTTTCTGTGATCATCTAGTATTCCCTAAACTAAATTTTTTATTTGCCACATCAATTGCAAGTAGCAACAACTTTTCAAGCATAGAGTGGTTGCCATCGATGGTCTCATACCAGATTGGTTTGATATTCATACTTAGTAATCGCCCCATTTTTTCTGATTTACTCGTTGAGTCCGTATCTGCCAGAAAAGCATAGTGCCAAGGTATTTCAAAGTGCCCCTGTTCCATTACAGATTTAAACAGCTCTAATGTACGATCTTGTTCCAATGAGCATCCAATAAATATCAGAGAATAACTGATGTATATTTGTCGAAGTGATCTGGGTAACTGTTTTGTAAAATCAATATCTGTATCACCGTATGCATCTTTGTATTGTGACTCCGTAAACACATAAGACTGTGCCTGATCCGCATCACCATGAAGCTTCATTAGACATTGCTCACCTTTAAGCAATTGACTAACAAAGCCATTTTGTTCTTGTTTACCATACATATAGCCACTTAACGGCTTTCCACTCACCAATTCAAATTTTTTCTCTATAAGGCGATCAAAGTTCGTGGTAACCACACATGACCCCGTTAGTAAAGGTAACAGATCAACTACTGGTGGAAAAACAGGTCTGTCATCTTCTTGAGCTGCCTTTAGGCGAAACTCGGTCTGAACAAAATTTTTGAATAAATGCTCATTATGTAGATAGAGTGCTTCTGCTGCGGCAAGATAACAGTAATTATCCAGATCATCTTTTACTTGTGCAGAAACATCCTCACCCATTTGTTTAGCCAGACGTTCCAAAGCCTTGCCCCATGGTGGGTAACCTGCAGGTGACGACACGCCAGCGCCAATAAAGGGAGCGACTCGTTGACGTTTAATTGCGTCTACAAAATCCAAAAATGTTGGAAGTTGATCGGATCTCTTCAAAAAATCTAATGCGCATCTATGCTTTTCTTCAAGTTTAATGCCATTCCATTTCGCTAGTTCATCAAAATAGGTATCACGCTCAACCCAGTAAAGAATATCACTGACATCATATTGGAACGTAGTATCTGAATCAGACAAGCTCGTAATATTAACTTTTGGCCCATCAATAGATACAGCAACTGAAGCACTTGAATTCAACTCTTCGTTAAACTCAGCATTTTCTTGAAGCTTTGTGCTTAAATATTGCTCAACCTTCTCAATAATATGTCGACTATCATTCAATGGTTTACTCATCTACTGACTCCCCTGAGAATCCAACTCGATTTCGCCGGAAAGCAATTTAGGAAGTAACGTATCGCGCAACGATTCCAAAGTTGCATTCTGTGCTCTATTTTGAGGAATCAACTGATAAAACTTATCGACGATAGCCGAGAAAGCTTCACGTAGCTCAACTGGTGGTACAGCCATTTCCCAGTTCATGATTGCAGTCTTATCACCTCGCGGCATTTTTGCGCCTTTCGAGGTTCTGGTCATGTATTCGAAGAATGTATCTTGATAGAGCAAGTTCATCACGTATGAGTCAGTATTTTCACTAACTGATTCAAAACCAAGAACATCATTGGAGCGACCACCACTTCCCTCAGCCAGCCAGATCTTCTTAAAGTAAGGGCGGATGTTTGAAACTAAGATATCTCCCGACTTATATGCTGCGACAGTTTTAGCTGTTGGAAGCTTAGATGCAGCGGTTACACCTTTCTTTTCAGCGAGCATATTCTCTGTAGAGATGTAATTTTCAAGTGTAATTGTGTCGGTGTTGGTTCTTGCTGAACAGTATTTTGCTACATCACTCAATGTGCCTACATCCCAACCTTCTGGGATCAACCCTAGCTCAGACTCAACGAGCTTTTCTGGGAAAAGCGAGGCAGTGGCCGCGTCCATAGCTTCTGGTTGCTCGCCACTCATCTTAGCTTTGATCGGGTCGAAATCGACAAACCACGATTTAAAGATGGCTTGTGCCATTTCTTCTAGAGTTTGGTTGGTTTGAGTATTACAAACTAATTTGTTGCTTAAAGACTTCAAAACTTGGGATATTTTTTGCTGCTCAGGCAGTGGTGGTATAGGCAAGCTAACCTTTCTAAGCTCACTTTGTTTAATACCCTTAACAGTAGAGCCGGAAGCACGAGACTCTAATTGGTGTTGAACAAAATCACTCTGTAGAGCACATAGAAGGAAGTCATTATCCAATACTCCCCTTTTACCTCTCAGGGTCACAATACGCTGAGCTAGTGCTACATTAGCGCTTGTCAATTGTGCTGTTTCCCCTAAAGGGGCTTCCGTAGTCAAAACCACATCACCTACTTGTGGTAACCCTCGAACCATCCATGAGTCATAGTTGTCTTCCGCAATAAATTCAAAAGGCTCAAGGACATACCCACCCTTCACAATTTTAGCGGTGATAAGAGGTATACCCGATTCTGTCTTCTTTGGTGTTTTCCCTCGATAATCAATAATCGCATCCATAGCATCTTCGAGAGAAATTAATTGCCAACTGCGTGGTAGGTTATCAAAGCTCATAACCTAACCCCGCTAGGTTCTTCTTGATCTCAGCTTCTAGCATTGCTGACTCAGCAAACTGTTCACTTAACTTAGAAGTCAGTGTTGCCATCTTTTCAGCAAAAGGAACACCATCATCTTCTTCCTCAGTAGCACCAACATATCGCCCCGGTGTTAGTACAAAGTCATGCTTAGTGATTTCTTCAAGCGTTGCTGATTTACAGAAGCCTGCTTGGTCTTGATAAGCTACGCCGTGAACCTCTTCACCCGTTTTCCATGCGTGATATAAGTCAGCAACTTTCTGAATATCATCAAAGCTAAAGTCACGTAGAACACGGTCTTTCATGTAACCAAGGTTCCTAGCATCAATGAATAGCACTTCACCTTTACGAGCACGCAGTTTGCGACCTGCTTTATCAGTGCGAGCTGTCTTGTTCTTTGTTAAGAACCAGATACATGCAGGGATCTGTGTGTTGGTAAACAATTGACCGGGTAGCGCGACCATACATTCAACAAGATCATTCTCGACAAGTGCTTTTCGGATCTCACCTTCATTGTTGGTGGTCGAACTCATCGAGCCGTTCGCCAATAGAAGCGCTTGAGAGCCGTCTGGAGCAAGGTGATGAAGCATGTGCTGCATCCATGCGAAGTTGGCGTTACCTGCTGGCGGTTGGCCGTATTTGAAGCGAGGATCGTTATCATCAACACCTATGTTCCACTCTTTCATGTTGAACGGAGGGTTTGCCATGATGAAGTCAGCACGAAGATCAGGGTGCTGAATATTAGTGTAGGTACTTGCAGGCTCTTTACCAAAATCGTAATCAAGACCACGGATCGCCATGTTCATTGCCGCTAGCTGCCACGTAGTATGATTGTATTCTTGGCCGTAAATAGAAATCTTCTGTTTCTGCGTTACGGCATCAACTTTCTTCTCATTGGCATGACGCTCAATGAACTTCTCTGATTGTACGAAGAAACCACCGGAACCCATTGCAGGGTCATACACACGACCCTCAAACGGCTCAATCATCTCAACGATTAGCGATACGATAGAGGCTGGCGTGTAGAACTGACCACCTTTTTTACCCTCTGCAAGTGCAAACTGACCAAGCATGTATTCGTATACGTGACCGAGGATATCTTTGCTGTTTAGGTCAGCATGAACAAACGGGATTGTCGCAATCAGGTTGATAAGCTCATTCAACTTAGCCTGATCAATCTTTAAACCAGAGTATGACTTGTTCAGTACACCTTTTAGTTTCGGGTTATCACGCTCGATACCCTCTAGAGCATTGTCGATTAGGTGACCAACTGAAGTGATTTTTTTCACCTTGCCGTCAATTTCAAGGTCAGCACCACCAATAACTAACGGGCCGTTATCTTGTAGGAATTGCCAACGAGATTCTGTAGGCAGCCAGAACACGTTTTTCTCTGTATAGAAATCACGCTGTTCCAGTTCAATCGCAATCTCTTCTGCTAGTTCTTCTTCCGAGAAGTCAGCAGGATCTAAGTAGTATTCGTGCTCAGGGTTAGCTAGGTCAGCTTTAATCTCATCCTGACGTAGTTTGAATGCATCAGAAACGTACTTTACGAAGATAAGGCCTAACACTGCGTGCTTGTATTGCGCTGCATCGAGAGTGGAACGTAGCTTATCTGCCGCTGTCCAGAGCTTGCTTTCAAGCTCTTTAAGGAATTGTTGTTCTTGTTGGTTCATTTCGGTGTTCTTTAAAACGAAAAATTCTTGTCATGATACCACCCAAGCCCGAAAAGTCCTTGATTTATGCTTTACTGAACAATGATTTTTATGAAGTAAAGAGCATATTTCCTCCCCTTCAAATGCTAGCTTAGAGATCGCCTCGTTCGCAACGCAAAGGGATAAAGAATGAAACTTATTAGTCTTACACTAGAAAATTATCGAGGATATCAAGAAAGAACGACTGTTGACATTTCTGACCTGACAGCTCTTATTGGCAAGAATGATATAGGAAAAACTACACTTCTTGATGCATTGGGAGTTTTCTTCAATCACAAGCTTTGTAAATTTGATGCAACGGATAAGTGCGTCTACTCCGATGAACAAGCTGATGTTCTAATTGGCTGTGAGTTTAGCAACTTACCGGAACAATTGATTTTAGATGAAAGAGCTAATACAACACTCCAGAATGAGTTTTTGTTGAATGAGAGAGGAAATTTAGAATTATTCCGAGTATTCAAAAAAGGGAAAGGAAACGGTGAATACGCTGCGTGGTGTGTACATCCATCAGCCAAGGATGCTAAAGGGGTTCTTTACAAGAAAAATGATCAATTGAAGGCCATCGCGGAGCGACGGGGCGTCAATGTAGAAGACCAACGTGTCAATGCCCTATTGAGGCAAGGAATCTACGGTTCTATAGAAAACCTCAAGCTAACACCACAAATGATCCCACTAAAAGCAGAGGATGGGAAATCTGTTTGGGAGAGAATCTCTTCTTACCTTCCTCACTTTGCTCTATTCAGAGCAGATAGACCCAGTACAGATGAAGAAGCCGAAGTTCAAGATCCTATGAAGGCTGCTGTAAACAACGCCCTCTCTGAGTTGGACACCAAGCTAGAAAACATCAAACAGGTTGTACGAGAAAAAACATTAGCTGTAGCAGCAGATACAATTTCTCATTTGAACGACATTGATTCAAAATTAGCTAGTGAACTCATTCCAGAATTCAAAGTTGAACCCAACTGGGGTAGCATCTTCAAACTGTCATTAATAGGGAATGACGGCGTTCACATCAACAAGCGCGGTAGTGGTGTTCGTCGACTGATTCTTATCAGTTTTTTCAAAGCTGAAGCGGAACGAATCAAGCGTGACAATAGCAGAAAAGGCGTTATCTATGCTATTGAAGAACCAGAAACTTCGCAGCACCCTAGCTACCAACAAATGCTCGTTGATGCTTTTAAAGAGCTGTCTGAACTTGATGATTGTCAGGTAATTTTAACTACCCACGTACCAGCACTTGCTGAAAAAATTGACCTTGAAAGCTTACGTCATATCCACCGAAAGGACACTGGAGACTTAAGCATAGCAAGTGGACAAGACGCAACTTATGAGATTATTGCGAAAGATCTCGGTGTTTTGCCTGACAGTCGCGCTCAACTTATCGTCTGTCTCGAAGGGCCAAATGATATTCATTTCTTTAAGCGTTTGTCACGAAACCTCATTGCAGAAGGTGTAGGTGTTCCGGATTTGAACGATGACCCTCGCATCGTTATGATCCCATTGGGAGGAGATACTCTGCGCGATTGGGTGAATTCTCACTACCTTAAAAACTTAGGGAAACCCGAAATTCATATCTATGATCGAGATATGGCGCAGCCACCAAAATACAAGACCACTGTAGATGCTGTGAATGAAAGAGGTGATGGTTCTCAGGCATTCTTAACCACTAAAAGAGAGCTTGAAAACTATATATCTCCAAGGGCAATCAAGGCAATTTTTAATGTAGATATTGAAATCGAAGATGACACCGATGTTCCAACGACTCTTGCTGGCCTGACACCCTATAGAGAAGGTAAGTGTAAGAAAAAGCTTAACACCTTAGTCATGGATAAATACTCTCACGCAGACCTAGTTGAAATGGATCCAAATGGAAACATTCTAGAGTGGATGCAGGCTATTCAAAGGAATCTGATGTAGTACGATAAGAGCCTATCACGGACAAAAGCATTCTTGCTTCAAAGGCTAATTCGCTTTTGTCCCTTTCATCCTCACAGCATCAACAAACCCATAAGACGCTATGAAAAATAAAACTCAAACAAAAATTCAAAAAAGATGGAATGATGCGCTTGATAACGGCTCCATTACTGCTTCGAATGAGATCGTTGACTTCGGGTTTAGCTCTCAGGGTAAAGATTACTATGATGCTGCAATGGTTTTGCAAAAGAGCAACGCAAATGGCACTCCTTATTATGTGCTGTTATCACTATCAATAGAGTGCTACCTAAAGAGCATACGAACGATAACATACTGGAACGGCGGTAGAGGTGTAGGTGTTATGCATGAAAAGGGATTGTTGCAACTAATCTCAGAGTGCAGAGTTCGCCATCATTGGCGTGGCGATTACTGGTAAATCACTTCTACATTGAATAGAGGTAGTGTTTAGAAATCTGTGTCATTTCAGTATTATATATAAAACAGGAATGACACATGACCAAAGACTTCGATCTAGAACAAGCCATTAAAGCTCTTCAGTCAGGGCAAGACCTGACAGGCAAAGATGGTTTCTTAACCCCTCTCATCAAACAGATCACCGAAGCTGCCTTAAAGGCGGAACTGGAACAACACCTAGAAAATGACGATCAGCCAAACCATAAGAATGGCTCCAGCAAGAAAACCGTTAAGTCTTCAGTAGGCGCTTTCGAGCTGGATACCCCGCGTGACCGCACGGGTTCGTTCGAGCCGAAGCTGGTGAAGAAAAACCAGACTAAGTTAACTGACGAGATCGACCGTAAGATCTTATCCATGTTCTCGCTCGGTATGAGCTACCGTGATATCCGCGGCCATGTCGAAGATATGTATGGCATTGATGTCTCTGAGGCTACTATTACTGGAGTTACAGACCGTTTGATACCTGAGCTGAAAGAGTGGCAGCAGCGACCGCTAGATGCGCTCTATCCATTTGTCTGGCTTGATGCTATCCACTACAAGATTAAGGAAGATGGCCGCTATGTCAGCAAAGCGGTGTACACGATCTTAGGCTTAAATGTCGAAGGCAAGAAAGAGCTGCTTGGCCTGTACCTATCCGAGTCAGAGGGCGCAAACTACTGGCTATCTGTGCTAACGGAGCTGCATAACCGTGGAGTCGAAGATATCCTGATCGCCTGCGTGGATGGCCTTACTGGCTTCCCAGCAGCCATCGCTACGATTTACCCCGATACCGAGGTTCAGCAATGCGTTATTCACCAGGTCCGCAGCTCCATGAAGTACGTTGCTTCCAAGCACCAGAAGGAGTTCATGGCTGACCTGAAGCCTGTCTACCGCGCTGTCAGTAAAGAAGCAGCAGAGATGGAACTGGATCGTTTAGAGTCCAAATGGGGGCAGCATTACCCAATCGTGCTGCGTTCTTGGCGGAACAAATGGGCAAACCTGTCCGTTTACTTTAAGTATCCAGAGTACGTTCGAAAGGCTATCTACACCACGAATGCTATCGAGGCAGTACACCGCCAGTTCCGTAAACTGACCAAGACTAAGGGTGGCTTCCCGAACGAAAACAGCTTGCTTAAGCTGCTGTATGCTGGGATATTGAATGCTTCTAAGAAATGGACAATGCCAATCCAGAACTGGAATATGACATTGTCTCAACTAGCGATTCACTTCGATGGGCGCCTAGATGATGTTTTAGATATCTAGCCAAAATTAGCTGACACAGATTTTTGAACGCCCTCTGAATAGACGATTCATGAACGCGGATCTCTCCCGCACTAGAGTTTTACAATCATCATGACGCAACCAAAAATCAAACTGGCCTTTGTCCAACATCCGTAATGATTCAAATCCTTGAATGGTTGACCAAGCTCGCTTTCGGATTTTAAAACCGCCAGTGCCAACGACGAGCTTCTTGATGGGCGCGTGGTCGGATTCGATACCATTATTGAGATACTTCACTTGCCGCTGCTCGACATCCACTCGAAGTCGTCCTTCTTTCTTCAGACGAAGAATCGCATGGGCATAGGAAGCGTGCTTGTCTGTGTTTAATGTTTTAGGCCGCGCATCTGCATCATAGTATCTTAAGCATCGCTTCAGGAACTGATAAGCCGCGTCTTTATTACGTTTATGAGAGAAATAGAAGTCCAGGGTCTCGCCTTGCTTGTTGATAGCTCGATACAGATAATGCCATTTTCCTTTTACCTTAACGTAGGTCTCGTCGAGCTGCCACGAAGAGCCTGCTCGAATGAGCTGATAACGGCGCAGTTTCTTACGTAATGCAGGGGCATACTCAATGAACCAACGATAAATGGTTGAGCGATTGACCGAAACTCCTCGCTCCTGCAGCATGTCGCTGAGGTTGGCATAGCTCATTGTCGTTGAACCATACCAACGAAGGCACCAAAGAATGATTTCAGGGGCAAAGTGTTTCCATTTGGACTCAGGGTTGGTCATCGAACTCACCAATCATCACCACAGACGATGATAGTTTCAACCTTGAGCTGAGTTTTTGCAACAACCCCGTTTGTTGCGGACGTGGGAAATAAGCCGCCTTCCTTGAACTTTATCTAGCCTCGAGTTATTGGAGGTTACTGTTACTACTCGTAGAAGTGCACTTCCAGAAGAACACAGCCTTTCTCTGATGAAAACGGGCCATGGTAAGTCTGTGGGGGACGACACGCATAGGTGTTAGGAGTGAACACTTCCCTATTATCCCCCTTTCCGACGGTTAGATCTCCTGAGACCAAGTAGACTTCTTCAAAGTAGTCATGGATGAAAGGGTCATCGGTGGTTGCCCCTGGGAGAAAGCGCAGCAAACGGGTTCTGGTTCCTTTACCATTCTCCTCATCTAGCCGTCCTGAAAGAATTTTTTCTTGTATATCAGCTGGATACCCTGGTGGAGAAACCCAGCCTTCTTCCAGGTTAATGACGTGAAATTCTTTGTGTTCCTTAAACATTTCTACTCCTGATTCAGTACGTTGAAGATTCGGTATTGGTGGGTTAGCCGACGCTTGAGGACCGGGTCGACTAGTGAAACGGAGAAAAAGCTGGCGTAATCGATACCAGCCTTCATTGGCACTGTGCCCATGAAGAGCGCCAAATTGTCGGTACCTGTCGAAAAAAATTGCTCATAGTTGGCAAGCAGTTCGGTAGGAGACATCAGAGAAGCTATCGACCCTTCTTGATAAAGCACCTTCGTGTTATCTAGAAGGATATGACTTTGTAGTATAAGTCTGTTCCAGTGCGGTTTCACATCTGAGTATCGCCACACTTCCCTCGATATTGGCTTGGGACAGCACTGTTTGGACAGGAGAACCTCCAACTTCTCTGCTTTTCGGTCTGTGTGGTCGGAACCGACGCCCACATAGAGCTCGTTTTGATCAAAGTACAGGATCGCTTCGGCTTCGCCGGAGGTCATTTGCCCTGCAACCTGGATGGACGCTTCCTGGGTAAGAAGGTTGGTCCCTGCTGGGTAAAAGGCAGGGACAGTTTCTGGTGCAGATACTCCAAGCTCCTCAAGTTCATGGATATGCCGGTTTCTTTCTGCTTCATCTTTGCCAGTCCAGCCTGCTATGATGAGTCGACTGATATCAGGTTCGATGACTCTCCCATCGCATTCAAACTTCACGTTACTTCTCCTTTATTGTCCAAGATACGTATTCAGCAAGCCGCTTCACTCCTTCCTGGATTTGTTCAGCAGAGACATTGCTGAATGACAAACGGATTTTCTGGCTGATGGAGCCAGCAGGCATGAACATGCTCATTGGTAGCCAGATGACTCTGAATCGAGTTGCGCAGGTATGCATGGCATCTTCATCGACGAAAAATGGCAGGGTTACAACACAGAAAAAACCACCTTGCGGCTCTGTCCAGCTGACATCGGAACGGGCACCAAAATATTCCCTCAGGCAGTAGATGAGATGATCCCGTTTTGCTCGGTAGATAGTGACCTGCTCAGCAATGTACCCCCGGACAGAAAAGTAGTTTTCTTCAAGGATACCTCCAATAAGAGCCTGAATGAGGCCGGGGACATGATTGCTACCGAGACTCTTGTAGGTGGAAATAACTTGAGCCAATGAGGAGTGTGTCCCATCTATCATAGTTGTTTGTCCGGTTACGACATAGCCTGCTCGGATTCCGGGACAGATGGTTTTCGAGAAAGTTGAAATGTAAATAACATGGTTGGTGGTATCCCATGCTTTGGCCGGTCTAAACGGATCTCCGTACCCGATGTAGCCATAGGTGTTGTCCTCGATAAGCAGAATGTTCTTATTCCTGCACAATTCTACTAGCCGCTCCTTGGTTTTATCTGGCATCAGAGTACCGCTAGGATTGGAAAAATTGGGGCAGCAGTAAACTGCGCGCACAGGGTTGGCTGATTCCGTTTCCGTATCTAGTAGCGATAACAGCGCCTCAGGTGTCAGACCAAATTCGGATTCTTGAAGGTAGTGGGTTTCAATTCCTAGCATACGAGCGGCGGCATCAACTCCAGAATAAAAGGGGGTTGAGATAACAAGACTACCTGGCTTTTGGCGTTTGAATAGTGCTTGTAGAGTGAGAAGAATAGCTTCTTGGGCTCCGTTTGTGATTACGATCTGATCTTCTTCTACTTCCAGATTATCGTCAGTGGCCAGGTGTTGTCTGATGTAATGGCGGGTGATCCCCATCGCTGAGCTGTAGTTGCCCAGAAGTGAAAAGGTGTTCGCAGTTTGCCAGCCTTGCTCGATGGTGTGTCGGGTAACGAAACGCTCGATGTAGTGGCTGTAGCGATCTAGTCTATACCGGTCAGCCTGTGGGCTTCCGGATGTAAATGAGATAGCCTCGGGATAGAGCGATGAGATTTCATTCAGCAAGTTGACAGCATTCATGGCACGGGGTATTCCAGCTAGGTGGAGTATGGCCTTATTATTCATCCTATTCCTCCACTATTCTATGTCGGTTTTCAATCCCGAACCGGATAGAAATGACGGTTACTATTAGACTGCAAATCAAGAAAAAGACTATTGCCATATTGGCAATAGTCTCTGTCTGGAACAGGCTCACTATCGACATGGTCAGCGAGCTGATCACGATAAATACAGTTCCTGTCATGGCTCCAGCGACGCCAGCCTTATCAGGGTGCAAGCTTAGGCAGATCCCAAAGTTGCGCGTAAACACAATGTTGACAGTGAAGATAACGAAAAAAGACGGGATAATGTAAGACGTCGTAACCCCGAACCCCAGCTCATGAAAGGCATAGATGGTAATCGACAGGCACAGCGCTAACCAGGCAGCGGCTGGTTGGATAATGTTGTCGTTATAGCTAGAAAATAACAGTCTATTGGTGAAACTACCGATCAGCCAGGCTGAGCCGACGAAGATAAGGATGTTTCCGTATTCGATGGCACTGAAATTGTGGCGGTCAATCAGGATGTAGGAGCTAAACACATTGAAGGTATAAAGTAATGATAGGCATAGCCCAGCCAGTGAAGCTGACAACATAAACCTGACATCACAGAGAAGCCGGATGACATTAGCACTGGATTCGCGCATAGATACTGTCTGATGGGTAGAGGTCTCTGGTAGCATAAGTATGACCAGCAATGCAGCCACAGCAGCATAGCAACCAAGGAAATAAAATGAAGCTCCCCAGCCGGACAGCTCCAGCAAATGAGCGCCGATAAGAGGGGCGACGATTGGACCAGCACCCCAGGCGATGACTAGGTAGTTCGACACATTTTTGCGCTGCTTAGGTGAGAACACATCAGTCACCACAGAGCGTGCAAGAGCCGTCGATCCGGCTACTGCGATCCCCTGAAGACAGCGTAGCATGATCAGTTCAGTTGCGGATGTAATGTGGGGGATCCAAGCACTTACTAGTGCGAAGGTCACAAGAGAAAACAGGATAGGTCCCTTTCTGCCTACCACGTCAGAGACCACACCATAGAATATCTGGCTGATCCCGTAGCCGAACACATAGGCGGATACCGACAAGGAAATAACTGTTTCTGGCGCCCCCATCCAACTGGAAATGTACGGAAGAGAAGGCGCGACAATATCAACCCCCATCCCTGACAGGGGAGTAAGTAGAACGATGATTATAAAGATTGAACGGTGTTTGAACGAACTACTCATATATATACCACAACGTCGTCTAGGCAGTGCTCGTATCCTTGAGCTTAACTCACCCTAGGTTCTACATCCCTTCATGACCAATGACTTTTCTGTCAGGTAACGTGACAAGAGTGCTGGAAAATTGAACAGTCAGGCTAGAGTTTGTCTCAAATAATAAAAAGAACTTTTTTCAATTTATTATTTAATATGTGATCAGATGCATACTTTTTGTTTCGTATTGGCTTTTTGGGTTAATATGTTTGAAAAAATGGGGTTCTGTTGCAAAGTTGGGCAAGTGATCCCTTCCCTTATTGTGATTGGAACTCCATGTTTTTTGAGATGCTCGACACGGTGCTGATATATTGATCGACCGCTTGAACAAAACGTTCGATGCCATACTCACCCTTAGAAATGCGGTCAAAATCCCCTTCCCAAATAGCGGAGATATCCAGCCATAACTTCATTTGCAAGGATATATGAACGCTGGGCGGCATCCCGTTATCGCGCCCTTGCAAATGAGAACCATGGAGAAGGACTGGACAGCCAAGCGGCTCCAGAAAGTGATACTCAAACAGAAGGAAACTTCTATGACACAGCAAACGCAACCCCAACTCTCTCTACATGGCAAAACAGCGATCCACGTTTCGCCGTGGGGCACGAAAGCCCTTTTAAAAATGATATCTCTGTAGAGCTACACTCAAATCGAGCTTGAACAACCGATAAAATAACTTGTCTTTATAGACAGTATTATAAAATCGGATGCTTATGTATGATTTAACCCAATCTTTTTAATCAACATTGGTTACTAAACATGCTCCAAGATCAGTTGTACGATTTTGCTGTAGGGTTGCTGGCAAAGCGAGATTACTCATCTGGCGAAATGCGCCGTTCTCTTTTTCGCCAAGTCAATGACGTCGAAATCGTTAATCGAGTGATGAACCGCTTGTTATCTCATCATTATCTCGATGATGCGCGGTTAGCTGAAAAGGAAATATCAAAACAGCTAGGCAAGCTTCATGAGCTGTCACGCATTAAGCAAGACTTGCGGCAGAAGGGACTCGATCCTCTCGTAATTGAACAAGTTCTTGAAGATACTGATGTGGACTGGTTTGAGATTTGTTTGAAAGCGAAGGAGAAGAAGTTTGGCGATAGCCAGTCTCAAGACCAAAAAGAGAAGGCGAAGATGATCCATTATCTTCAGTACAGAGGGCATTCACTGTCTGTAATTTTAGAGGGTAGTGATCTCTTACTACCGATGCTAAATCATTACCTTGTTCGCTTTATAGATCAATACCGACGTGTGCAAACTATCGCCCCACTGGTTAACTCTCCATCTTAACTGGCGCCCCCCCCCTCTGGCAGGATTGTTGTCACTGTTAAAAATTAACCAGTTAGGGCGTAAGCAGAATTCATTTGTCTCGTTATTCTCCATAAAGAAAAGAAGCCATACTCAAGAAATTGTTGCCTCCATATCCTCGTTCTATTTTTGAAGTGGTAAAAGGAGAAGACATCACCAGAACAATGGCCAGCACAAACGAAGCTCGCTGTCGTTGCTGAAACTTACACGATGACCGAACATAAACTTAGTACGTATTGTCGCTCAAAGGGACTTTACCCAGAGCAAATTCATACTTGGCGTGAAGAGTGTTTACACGGCTTTAGGTCACAGAAGGAAAAGGAAGCCCAAGCGAAACAGCAGTCTCGAGCGGACAAACTGGAGAGCAAAGCTCTGAAAAAAGCTTCGATACAAAGAGAAAGCCTTAGCCGAAACCAGTGCGCTATTAGTTCTGCGAAAAAAACGGGGAAGAGGACGAGGACGTCAACGTGCTCGCAAGAAAGTAGCACAGCCAAGCAGTTATACAGCGATAGCACCGAAACAGGTATTGATGTGGGATATCACTTACTTGCCAGCAATCGTGAGAGGCCAACACTACTATCTGTACCTTATTGAAGACATCTACAGTCGGAAAATCGTTGGCCATGAAGTCTATGAGCAAGAGAGTGGTGAAAAAGCGTCTCAGCTCTAGGGGCAGTTACCTAATAGCTACGTAAAGTGCCAACTTCTTGCTTTAGATATCAGATGACCCCAAAGCATTAAGCTTGAGTGAGTTATATAATTAAGGTTGAAAATACGGAAGGCATGAGGGCCTTCCGTCGTTCAAGTAGATTATAAGATGAGGTGAGTACTACTTGCTTACACTGATCATGTCATTAAAGTAGTCAACTTGCTCTGCCATGCTCAAACCTTGGTTGTTTGAACCTAGCGTCCACATGAAGAAACCACCGTAACCGTTATCTTTCTGCCACTTAGCACGGTCTAGGTTGTTTTGACGTGTTTCAACAAAGTTGCCACCTGGCGCCCATTGGCTGTTGATCGTGTTACCTAAAACAATCTTCGACTTGTCTCCAATATATTCAGCATAGTTCGCCATCGCGACGTCGTAGAGGAAGTTCCGACCTGCGTCATACGTCATTACGTTGAAGAAATCGAAGTCGTTCTTGGTTGCTTTCAGCAAATCGATAACTTCACCGTGGTGAGATGAACGGCCAGATGGTTCAATGTAAGAACAGTTTTCGAACACACTCGCATCCATACACTCAACTGGGTCTGCACCTACGTGGTAAGTCGTTAGAGACAGAACCTTCGTATTGCCTACTTTCTCACGGATCAGTTTGATCAGAGCAGTCAGATCTTGGTTCTCTTTATCCGTGATACGAGCGGCTTTCTCGAAGTCAAAATCTAATCCGTCAATGTGTACGTAGCCCGCTAACTGGTACTTACTGTAATCACAGCTACCATCAGGTTTTGATGCAAGACATTCACCTTCCATCTCTTCTGGTGTTAGATTCTTTTTGTACACAGGGAATGGAGTATGTACCAAATCAACCAATCCAGTCGCGACCGCTTCACGGCTTTGCGGCGTACTGATCGCTGACCAAATGCTTTCATACGTTTGACCACCGAACGCCACCATCATAGTCACGTTTTCATTGTCATGCTTAAGTGTTGACCAGGCTAGGTACTGCGTTGGCATCCAATCCGGATTGTAATCTGGTGGCGTTAGCATGCCATCAGAGATAATAATGTTACCGCTCGCGTCCCACTTACCAAATGACAATAGGTAACCATCACCCTCTGAATTGAACAACTGCTCGTAGTCAGTCAAACCCCAAGACGTTAGGTAACTGATAGAGCGATCTGGGTTATCGACTAAACCGCCACCGCCTGTGCTTTCTTTTACCGTAATGTTAGACGTTGCCGAGATCTGCTCTTGGCTTGATATGTTTACCGCTTTGGCAGTGATAGCGTAAGCGCCGTTCTGCGCACCTAGCCATTCGTATTCGTATGGCGCTTCGGTGTCTTTAAACAGTTCATTGCCATTTGCGATAAAGCTCACAGATACAATGTCGCCTTCGTAACTCTTCGCGTCTGCTTTGATTGAAATCGCACGACCTTCAAAGTAGCTCGAACCATCAGCAGGAGATGACAGCGAAACCACTAGGTTTTTATCGGTGATCGCCAGAGAAATTGGTGCTGATTCTGCACTTGCCCCTTGGTCATCGTATGCGACGACGGTTAGTGTGTATTGGTCTTCGTCCTGTGCAGGGACCGCAATGGTGTAAGTATTGCCTTGTGAAGGAGTGCTTGAAGTTGCCACTACTTGGCCATTCAGTTGAACGTCAACGCGAGCAACTTCAGTATCGTCAGTCGCATCGACAATCACATCGAACGCTTGGTTTGGTGCAATTTTTTGTCCATCTTGAGGAGATTGAACATCCACCACTGGAACTGGGTTAGGGTCACATTGCCCTACTTCATCCCACGCATCTTTCCAAGCACCTGGATAATCTGGATGACCTGTTCCCGGCGTCCAAACAGGGTTTCCACACCAACCTGCTACGCTACATGAATAGATGTTGCCGATATTCGTAACTTCATCACCCACCTTGTATGGCATGCCATCTTCGTATTGAGGAACATCGCCACAACTGGTGCCCGTATCTGTCACAGTAATGGTTAGGCTCTTGCGAGTAACATGTTGTTCGTCATCTTGGGCTTCTGCGCGAAGCGTTGCGGACCCCGCAGTTTGCGCAGTCCAATCACAAGTGAAATCTTGTGTCGTTTTCGCGTCTAACTGACATACTTCAGCATCGTTAGCAAAGAACTTAACCGTCGCTAAGTCATCATCCGCATCGGTGATATTTGCTGAGATCGCAATCGTGTTACCTTTTTGATGAGAAGAGCCTGCGTCTGGTGAGATAAACTCAATTACAGGAGGATTCGGCGCGGTAGATTCTGATTCAACAGTGACTTGTACCGATTGCTCAGACAGCTTTTTGCCACTCTCATTGAACGCCATGATAGCAATTAAAGCGGCACCAATTTCCGCTGGTAGCCAAGCTTGTTGATACTCGGTCGTTCCTTCTACTATAGGTTGTCCTGCTAACTTGGTATTGTTGACCCAGAACTCTAGCTTGCTTGCACCTTCACCCTCTGCGCTCGTGATAATGTCTACATTCGAGCCAGTATAAACCACAGAGTTTTGTGCCGGTGCTAAGATATCCAAGGAGAACTCTGGTGGGGGAACAACTTCACCATCAACTTTGACCACTACAGAATCTTCAAACGCATTGAGATCCTTCAGTTCGCCGCCAAAAGAGATGGTTAACGCCGCCGACTCACCAGATGCCAATGCACTGTCTACCCAAGAACCTTCTGGGAACTTGAGCGTTACCGCGTTCAACACGCCTTCGGCTTGTGTTGTATGAGCAATCTCCCATGATGGGTATGAAAGGTGATTTGACATCCAACCAATGTCGTTAATTGCGACTGGCAGTACGAACTCAATCACGGCTTCACGCATGTCTGCGCTGTCTGAGTCAGTGTTTTTTATGTTTAACTTATAAGTACTCCAGTATTGGCTTTCTGATTGGGCAACAGCGTCGGTGCTAAACTCTGTCGCTATGGCTTGTGAAATAGGATTTAATAACAAACCTGAGCAAAGCATTGCGTAACCTACAAAGGACTTTCGTTTTAATATCATTTAATTTCCTTACTTTTTAATATTGCAGCCAGAATGTTATTTGGTCAGCGATACTGAGTAAGGAATCGGTTGCATTTTGTGAGTCAACCTCACAAAATATTTCCTTTTTTTATAGGCATAGATCCAATCGAATGGAATTACACCGACAGATATCTATAAAAAGTAGCTTGAGAGATTGAAAGTGATTCACAAATAGAGTCCACTGATAGCGACTGATTTTGGTACATTTGCTTTGCCATTACTACTTTAGAATTATTCAAACTCACCTTGGGTCGACCTCCTTTCGACCGCGAGCTCGTGCCGTTTTAAGTCCTGCATTTGTCCGTTCTTGAATTAATCGACGTTCAAATTGTGCTAAAACCCCAAAAATATTAAACATGAGTTCACCCGAAGCAATTGTCGTGTCAATCGAACCATTTTGAATAAATTTAAAACCAATACCTTGTTCTATCAGAGACTCAATTAAGCCAACCAGATGAAACATGGTTCTATCGCAAATATTTGTAGTGACGTGACAAACCAATCCTTCAGATACAATTATTCTACGAGCGCATAAAAGCGCTCGCAAGCAGTATTTCCTACAACGTCTACTTGACCACGTTTGAGCATCGTCCACATTTCTCGGCCATGAAGACTTGTTGTCGCTCCTTCTATTGACTTCCAACCCAAAGCTTGCCGCGTTTTCTGCTTAACCCAGCGGTGACTTTGTTCAACGATGTTGTTCGGATATTTTATGTCCAGAATTTCAACAAGTGCCAGCATGAAGTAACCCGTCAACCAGAGTTGCACATTCAGGACACCTAATGCTGCGTAGTTACTTTTGCTTTCATCAATGACCACATTTATCGACAGTACGATAGTAGTAAAGCCATTCCCCTTTGACTTTAATGTAGGTTTCATCCATCCGCCATGAGCCAGACACCGTCTTCTTTTTACGACGGAGGTTGTGCTTTAGGATAGGCGTAAATTTGATAACTCAACGATTGATGGTGGCATGGTCAACAATCACACCACGCTCGAGTTGTATTTCTCCAATTTCGCGATAACTGAGCTTGTAAGCTAAGTAGTAACGGATGGTTTCAAGAATAACTTCAGAGGGGAAGTGACAACCTTTAAACATTAAAATTCAGAATTCTACGTGATCATTGGGGCAATTCTAGCTTAAGAAGGCTCATTTTGCGACAGAACCCAAGTTAAGCCAATTATTTGGTGTTAACAGAACACATTTCTAACTGTCTCAAAAAACGACCGTTTTTTAAGACTATCGAACTGACTCTTAAGTATTGGGAGTGATTGAAATTCGACTTTTCATATCTAATTCAAACATGCCATATGAATTTCCGCGATTTCGCAAATGATTTCAACGGGAAAATGACAGCCTTTAAACATTGGGATTCTCAGAGTTTTAAGTGCAGGTTGAAAAATCTTAACTTAGAAGGCCAAACTTTGCGACAGAGTCACGACAAGCACATCGCTTTTAGCGGCAGCAAGTGCCGCTTTAGCGTTAAATCCAGGAAAGGAGCTTCTACGTTTTCTAATCATAATCTGCTCTAGTATTTCTTGGTACTATCAAAACGGAACAATCACTTAAAGTCATGCCTAAAAATCGAAGGCCACTCGTAACTTCAGCATTACATATGGAGCCTAAGTCTCAATTAAAAAGCTTTACTCTAGGGTTGATGAGGCTTTGTTGCGTAAATCGATGGAACTAAATCAGGAAGTTACGATCTGATCGGCTACATCAGCTAATCACCCTAGCCTTATGCCGAAACCTCGTTACAAAACAACTAACTGGGGTTCTGCACCGGAACCGCCTATAAGGACATCCTTCAATAGTCAATATCGGTTCTTATGCGTAACATATCCGTTGATATCGTAAAAAGGTTGCGGACAGCGAACCTATAAACGGTCATCAATGCAGCGCACCAATTCTTCTGGCTGGCTACGGACCCTGATGAAAAACGCACACCTGAGACTCCATTCGAAATGCGGACATCAATCTTTTTGGATAATCTATTCTGGCGGTTCCACGAGTACCCTCGGGCGTAGGTCCTGACCTTTAACTCATCAACAGTTACTTATCACGCGGTGGTATTATTTATTTTAATCTGTACTATACTGGAGTTCTAAATTCATCCTGCAGGTGCAACATTGCCCAACACATACGCGCATTTTTTACCGCTATGGCGACCAGTGCTCGGCCATAACCACGACGTTCCCGTATTTGCAAAGCCCAGAGACTGACAGGATCGGTTTTCCCTACTGCACTTGCCAGTAATGATTTGGTTCCAAGAACCAGCAGTCTGCGCAAATATGAGTCACCTTCCTTAGTGATCCCCCCTAGTTTCGTCTTTCCACCGGAGCTATTCTGCCTGGGTACTAATCCTAACCATGCGCTAAACTGACGTCCGTTTTTAAAATCATGCCCATTGCCGATGCTAACGACAATAGCAGTGGCTGTTACTGATCCTATACCTCGTAACTGCATCAATCGTTGAGCCTGTGTGTCATCTTTGGCCAGTTGTTTGATCTGGCGCTCACTTTGTACGACTCGTTCCTGAACATGATCGGGCTCACTAATCAGCTCAGCGATAACCAGACTACAGTAACCTGGTAGTTCCTCCAGTGTTTGGTGTACTCCCTGATAAAATGCTTTGTATGCTAGTGGAAGGACTATACTAAGTTCACTCAATATGCCCCGGATTCGATTGATGAGTGCTGTTCGCTGTGCCACATAACCCTGGTGCGCCCGATGAATAAACAATTTATCCTGTTGTTCGACGGTTTTAATCGGTACAAAACGCATATTTGGTCTGGTGACGGCCTCACAGATTGCGGCGGCATCAGCTGCGTCATTTTTTCCGTGTTTGCCGCCCATCCGATATGGTGCAACAAACTTTGGTGCCATGATCCGAACTGTATGCCCCAACTTCCCGAATTCGCGGGCCCAGTAATGAGCTCCTGAACATGCTTCCATCCCTATCAGACACGGAGGCAAATTGGCGATGGGCGCGAGCAACTTAGCGCGCCTGACGTCAGAACGAACCAGTTCAGGTTTGCCCGCCGCGTTGACTCCATGAACAGCAAAGATATTTTTGCCAGATCTATTCCAATGGTTACGATTGTCATGAGAATTTCCTTCAGGGTTGGGGATAAGGACTGGTACCTTATCTTGCCATTTTCACTATCCTCGAACACCTGCCAAAAGGTGATTCTAGGATGGGGATGTCCCTTTCATTCGAAATTTCCGTTACCCTAGTTTGAGACCCGCAACTAACTCATCTAAATCAATAATTTCATTACTGTTTTGAAAGGTATAATGGCCGTTCAGTAAAATGTGTTGCCAGGCCACCGGTGATATCCGAGTTAGAACATCAATGCCTTTAGTATTGTCTTCCGCTTCCAGTCATTCTAGTAATCGTGCCAGGATTGCTGAGTTGTAATAGATGATTGCGTTGGAAATTAACCGACCACATTGGTTGCTGATTTCCGTTTCTATGTCATTTTTTCCTGTTAATTCCTTCTTTCCACCAACTTTGGCTATTGCAGCACGTAAATGGTGATAAGATTCAACCCTGTTCTGGGAACGCCGTATATTGCGCTCTAACTGCGGATCTCGCAGATACTTCAACGTGTAAATGCTACGCACCAGTCGGTCATATTCGAACAGAGCTTGTCTTGTCGGGTTGGTTGTTGAATATGTGCACAATTTTCGGACTAGCGTCCCTTGCGTCATTTCTTTTAACCCGAGAGTGGCCACGATGCGATCAAGATTGTTTTTTCACGACTGATAAGGTCAAGATCAATTCGTCCTACGGGTTGAATTAGGCAATTTTTATAGACCGATGGATTTCTGGTGCAATACAGATCCTGTAGCTACTTGTTCAGATCTGTAAAATGAGGCTCAAAGCGCAAGCCAAACCAATGCAACATCGCAAAGTTGGCTTTGCTAAGACTATGCATATCACCGGTGATAGATGTGGGTTTTACCTCTGAGGAGTTTCGGTACCAGATGTCAAAGACATGGTGAGCTTCATAGTCGTTTGTCCCAATTAGATAGCCGTTAATCGGGATGTGGTTGCACAGCATCGTGTAGACTACTATACTTTTACCTCGGCCAAAGTATTTACGTGAATATCGTGCCTTTACAGTTGGTCGCTCTACCCCGAACTTTTGTCCGTCAACAGCACCATAAAGCGTTTCAGGATCAAAGGAATAGTATGGGAAAATCGGTAGTGCCTCTATCGCGTTGGCAATACAGTCATTAGCTGTGACAAATGACGCAAAGTGAAGATATTGTTCGTATGTGCTTTCTAATACATGAAATGGAATATCGCTCGTTCGGGCCACATGATTACCATGATTCATCGCTTGAGCAACGATGACCACCATTAAGTAAGCTGTCAGTATCAGCAGTCTTTTTAGCATAACAGGGCTGCAATGATTTCATGGTGTGAAGAAAATTACACTGTCCGTTAACAAACTGGAAAACGTAAGCCACATCACAAAATGGTCGCTGTTCATAAAATCGCGTATCCTGAACCTTATTACAATTGATAGCGGGTTTATGCCAGGTCAGCTTCTGCGTTTCTTTATCGTATATCACATGCTTCAACTTCCCCTGTTTCAGTTCGCGGTTAAATGCTTTCCATTGCCGGTGCAGTTCAAACTCCAGCTTCCTTAGTTGTGTTTTGATTGGCTTGTACAAAAATGGGACATTCATTTCAGCCAGCACCGTCACTTTTTTCCTTCTGGTACCAGTTCATCAGAAAGATGGCGATGACGGAGGCTATTGTTAAGGTGGAGTTTACCTGCCTGAAAGCGTTTTCTAATCTGTCGGTAGAGCCAGAACTCATAACGCCCGGCATTCAGTCCAATGACCTCACCACTCTGGTCAAACTCCAGCAAATACGGGCGTAATCGTTTGGGTAATGTTCCCTTTGAGCATTCTATTAGTGGTCGCTGCGAAAGCATCTGCTTTTTACCAAACACTACCTTAAGCCAGTTCATGGCTTCAACCCACGGACTATCGCTGACTACGCTGTTGAGGTCGAGCGACAGAAATAATGGTCGAAGGTGACGCCAGATTAACGCAGTCATACCATCGACAGCTTGCCACTGTAATGCCAGTTTGCTAGCGGGTTTTACGCTCATGCGCTGAGCGGTGGTTTGCAGTGTCTCCCGCGGCATAATCTTCCAAGCTCTACGGCGGACTTCGCCAAAAGTGGTAAGGTCTGAGACACTATCATCAACATAAAGAGACAGCAGTCGTCCAATCTTAGGCGTTTCACGCCGGTGTTTTTCTTGAACGTCAACCAGAATCTGCTTAGCTACACGGTAACTCTCATCCTCGATCTTTTTCAAATGGAAAAACATGGCTTCCACCAAGTTATCGCTGAACCGACGATAACGAACCCATGCATAGCACAGCAGATAAAGGCGTGCCTGCTCGAGTTTCAATTGACGCAGATCGTAAGTAGTATAGAAATTTGCCAGACTCGCGTAGCACAGCAGGTTTTATGGTGCTGTGGCTCCAAAATAGTTCGTTTTTCCCTTTCTTGGTTCATCTGTCTCCATCTGGAGTCACACGCATCTTGTCTGAGAATGGCAAGGCGGGAAAGGGTTTCATCGCGTTCAATCAGTTTGTTCAAATGACCAATAGTAGTGTCATCAAGTTGTTCCGTTAAAACACGTCCCAACCTCTGCCTTTCATCAGAAAGCACCTTGCTGACCAGTTCTTGGAGTATGGTAAGCCGGGTCGGATAATTTTGTGCTCGTTGAGCCAGATAATCAGCTCAGTGGCAACAAACCCGGAAGTGATATCGCGGTAAACAATATGGACAGCTTGTTGTTCAACCAATGAAGACAATGCCGATGACCACTGACGATAATTATACAATTTGCAGATTTTTTCTCTCTGAAGTATAGCGTTCATATTTAGAGGGAGATTGGACTGGAAGTGATTCTCCAGGAAAATAACGACTTAGGATAAAGTTGCAGTCGTCCAGAACATCATGCCAATTGAAGTGAAAAAACAGACTTTTGGCTTTAAAATAAGCAATCTGAAGAATGCAACAAAGCTGCGTATGAAGCCCTTTTCGACTGTTGACTAACGCTAACTCCGATTCATCCATAACCAAAAACTCTAACCGCTGTGCATCATCGAAGTCAGGGAGGCCGTAGAGAGCTTCTTGTTCAGTATTACTTAATACCGCTAGTCGTTCGCTTTTACCTACGGCTTTACCACCACTCGCCATCTTGCACCCGAAATTAATGTCCGTAAGAGGATCGTTCAACGGACAGGTTTGGAGAAGGGTCGCATTGACGGAGACGGGAGAGTCGAAGTGTATCATATAACTGGTACGATTTATTTATCAATGAAATTACCTTATAAGTACAGTTTCACGTTATGAACACAATATGGGTGGGTTATGCCCGCTTCTCGACGGACAAGACAAATCAAAGCACTCATCGAATTAGGGGGAGAAATCAGTATTTACGGCAGAGCCCAACTTTGGAACCTGGTTAGAGGGTAAATTCTGGCGTCTCCCTGTTTCATTAGGGGGGTAGTGCTTAGCCAAATAATCCAGAATAATAGGTTCATTGACAGTTAGTGGCCACAATCCCTGAGTTTCTTGCATCCAGCGAATGGACTCCTGCCAAGATTCACGGCTCAAACGACTCTGAACAATAATAGCTGCAGAATGGCAAACGGTACAGTTTGCCCTGACTTCCTCAAAGCCTTTATCCATCACTAATCCAGTGGCCCTATCACGTTCAACATCCTGCTGGGCGATAGCACTACAAGAAATAGCTAAACTAAACAGTAAAAGTCTTTTTTTCATACTAAGATTCTCATATGATTTGCACCGCAACTCTATGGCAAGCATTATTCAGATACCCTTTTGGGTTCCACTCAGGTAATACCATAGGTTGGGAAATACCATCACTGTCAGTCGCTTTTGCCCAAACTTCATAATAGCCTTTTTTCGGAAAGTTCAGTTCAGTTTCCCAGTGCTGCCAAGCATTTTTATTTACGGCTTTTGCCAGCCTAGCTTCCTGCCAAGTTTGACCAAAGTCGGTAGATATATGCATCTTTTCTACCGTTTTATCTCCCACCCAAGCATGGCCTTTAACAACAAATTTATCGCTTAACCTATGCCTAATGCCCGATTGTGGATAGGTAATCAAAGATTTTACTGGCATTGCCTCAATGATACACATCATATCATCAGCTACTTTGGTTCCAGGGGCGACAGGCTCACAAGGAACCCGATAAGCAGGAGCCTCCATCTTTGCACCATCGTGGACTTTATTGCGGATCGATATCCCTGTTAGCCACTTACCGGACGTTGAGGCAGGCCAACCACCGATAACAAGCCGCAACGGATATCCATTCATGGCGGGAATGTCCTCGCCATTCATCGCCCAAGCAATTAGAGTCTCATTTTCCAGTGCTTTCTCAATTGGTACACCACGAGATATTGCTTCTTTATTTGGGTCTCCCGATAAGTGGGAGTCTGCACTATGATAACCGATATAAACCGCATCATCCTTGATACCACAATCTTCCAGAACATCTCGTAGTCGCACTCCAGTCCATTCAGGTGAACCGACCGCACCAGTTGTCCATTGATTGCCTTTGGCTGATGGACTAAATTCAGCCCGACCATTACCGCCGCACTCAATAGTGAGCTGATAAGTATAAGATTTGAACTTTTGTTTAAGCTCTTTGAGGGTATAGGTTTTACTGATTTTTACCGACTCACCACTGATAACCAAGTTCCAATTTTCAATATCAACATTTTGGGGAGGTAAACCATTATTACGGACAAAGAGCTTGTCAGCTGGGGTCACCAAGTCATTCAGCAAGTGCGCAGGAACCTCTGCGTTGATTGGTCGGTCGTTTAACACAACTAGCCCCGGGTCTTTACCGGATATACGAAAACTCTCTGTGGTTTCAGCCAACGCTGCCGGAATCAGTCCTGCTGGCATAAAACGGCCAAAAACTACTTCAGCCCCTAACAGAGTGCTCATCGTCGTTAACCCAGTAATAAACCCACGACGGCTGATAGGATCGCTAGTGCGGCCAAATACCATTTTATCCGCCATAAGAGGATCCTTTTGGTAAAGTTCTCTTATGCCTTTCTCTACTCGCTTATTCTGTTTCATTATCAACCTGACAGTATCTAATTGCGTAGACTACAAATAAATACAAAATAAGAACAAAAAAGCAACAACTATTCGTAGAGGTTTCCACAAGATTCTAAAATATCCACGAAAAAATCGCACTCCGTCATCTGAAATGCACAGGTCTAGTTTACTTGAAGAGCTTCTGCACTCTCCATATCTACTAGAGCTTCGCATCATTGCTTGCCGTTATTCTTATACGATATTTGCAGCACTCGTTTTTAATCCAGTTCGCGCCCCTCAAGGCATTCATTTTGTGGTGCCTAAAATCCCCAAGAGAAAGTACTACCGTTCTTCCCAAAAAACACTAGAGGGGCTGATAAGTTTCGCTCGCTGCTCACGAAAGCATTATGAAAAGAATGCTTTCGGTATCTCACTAACAAAAGAGGAAGTCCAGTCAAGTGTTCAAGCCTGTCGTATTCACAGGAAAGAGAAAAACTCAATACTCACGGAAAGAAATTGGAAACGGCACATTTACCTAAAAGCAGCCATTCAAGCAGCACTGGAAGATATTGAACGTCAATCAACGAACACAGCGGTGCATAAAGACTATTTCCACCTGAAATTAGGACAATCCCAAACTCCATTCAGTGTGGTTCCCGCTCACCCAGAGCCAAGAAGAAAAGCACCGAATAGATAGCGTCTTTAACCCAACATAAGGAAATAAAATGCTAGGAAAAACAACAGGCATTTGGTTTGAAATCGACGAGAAGGCAAACCGACGCCTCACCGCCTCTGCAAAAGCCAACAAAAGAACGAAACGTCAAGAAACCAATTTTCGGCACTGCGATCACCTATCAAAATTTAACGACAGCATGAAAAGCCGAACCACAAACTAGTTGGCGAGCTTTTGGCTACTTAAAATCTACTTACTGGACGCAACAAGATAAGGAGAACCTACGTTAAGTGTGGAGTTCTACCTCCATTAATGCATTCATATTGAACGGACCAACTGAGATTTTATTTATAGTTCAATCATTAGTTCCATTCGGTTGTACTATGCGTAAAAAGCTGAGCCCGCAAGAAGTCAAGTCCAGTGCAAAGGAAGCAATCATTGTAGGCCAATTGGTCTTTCCTGAGCTTGGGAAAAAACAAGCAGCATCCCTTTTTCTTCAATACCTCTTAGGTAGAAAGCAAGCGGCGATATTGCTTGGCATCTCAAGCATATCGCAAAGAAGCAATGCCCATAGAGCAAAGTCCACACTTAGAACCAAACATCAAGTTAACGATCCTCAAATGTTAATCATTAAACGCTTAGCTCGATTAAAACTCGCACAGTGCTCATACTTCAATTATCAAAAATGGAAGTAATATCACGGTGAAAATTTCAAGATGCATACCCCGGGGTATGCATGTACTACTTTGACAAATATTAATAAAATTGGTTATTCTATAACCATCATAAAAATACGTTGGTAGGGAAGATAAATATCCCTCCAGGCTTAAATCAAATAACGCTAGAAAAACGCAACAAAAAAGCGTTACCGGTTCACAAAAACCATCAAGCATTCAACGGTGAATGAATAATTCTCCACTCAATTTTATTTGTTGATGCATTTTAGTGCAGGGTTGATATCACCTATAAAAAATCAACCATAAAGGATTCTATCCTTAAATGTGTTTTATAAAGAACGCTAATTAGTAACATAGTCAAATAAAACTATTATTCAGTTACCGCAAAGAGCGCTAGGCAGCGCGGAGATGCGTAATAACCCAAAAAATAGCCATTAACCGCCCGCCTCTGGGGCGGAGACCATGCCCAATATTGGAGACTGGGAATACCAGGGAACCTTGTTATCACTCTGAAAGAGCAGAGTTCATTGGTTTGTGCTTCTTTGAGTGCAAACCAATGTCATGATAGGGAGGACGACTCATGCGTAAACTTAACGTCATCTATGGCTACTGTGATGAAACCAAACAAGAGTGTTTACTTGAAGAGCTTCTTCACTCTCCATATCTACTAGAACTTCGCATCATTGCTTGCCGCCATTCTCATACGATATTTGCAGCACTCGTTTTTAATCCAGTTCGCGCCCCTCAAGGCATTCATTTTGTGGTGCCTAAAATCCCCAAGAGAAAGTACTATCGTCCTTCCCCAAAAACACTAGAGGGGCTGATAAGTTTCGCTCGCTGCTCACGAAAGCATTATGAAAAAAATGCTTTCGGTACCTCACTAACAAAGGAGGAAGTCCAGTCAAGTGTTCAAGCCTGTCGTATTCACAGGAAAGAGAAAAACTCAATACTCACGGAAAGAAATTGGAAACGGCACATTTACCGAAAAGCAGCCATTCAAGCAGCACTGGAAGATATTGAACGTCAATCAACGAACACAGCGGCGCATAAAGACTATTTCCACATGAAATCAGGACAATCCCAAACTCCATTCAGTGTGGCTCCCGCTCACCCAGAGCCAAGAAGAAAAGTACCGAATAGATAGCGTCTTTAACCCAACATAAAGGAATATAATGCTAGGAAAAACAACAGGCATTTGGTTTGAAATCGACGAGAAGACAAACCGACGCCTCACCGCCTCAGCAAGAACGAAACGCCAAGAAGCCAATTTTAGGCTCTGCGATCACCTATTAAAATTTGACGACAGCATGAAAAACCGAACCACAAACTAATTAACATTTTTTGGCTACTTAAAATCCACTTACTAGACGCAACAAGATTCGGTTGTACTATGCGTAAGAAGCTGAGCCCGCAAGAAGTTAAGTCTACTGCAAAGAAAGCAATCATCGTAGGCCAATTGGTCTTTCCTGAGCTTGGAAAAAAACAAGCAGCATCCCTTTTTCTGCAATACCTCTTAGGTAGAAATCAAGCGGCGATATTGCTTGGCATCTCAAGCATATCGCAAAGAAGCAATGTCTATAGAGCAAAGTCCACACTTGCAGCCAAACATCATGTTAACGATCCTCAAATGTTAATCATTAAGCGCTTAGCCCGATTGGAACGCACACAGTGTTCGTGCTTCAATTATCAAAGACGGAAGTAATATCACAGTGAAAATTTCAAGATGCATACCCCGGGGTATGCATGTACTACTTTGACAAATATTTGTTTCATCGTTAGCTTTAAAAAAGCTATTATTCCTTTCCCCTTTTTCAACGACGTAAAATATAGAAAAGCCAGATTAAATGCTCGATTACACATTAATTTCTTGCAATAAACCGTTAGATACACCGCGATCACCCCCCTTAATTAATTAGCGATGCATAAAGAAAAAGGAACTTAAATTATGGAGAATACATGCAAACGTTGCCATAAAAAAACCGTCAATCACGGGCGCTTCTGTAATGACTGTTTTTATCCCGGCATCGAAGAAACGTACGATGAATATCAAACCCTTCTTGATGAAGGCCATCGTCGAATTCAAGCCGCCACTATGTCCGACTGGCAAGATCCTGAAGAAGCCGGGACATTCGCATAAAAGAAACACGGGGTTGCCTCAAGCCCTAGCGACATCATCACTTGAATTAGCGAAGAAACCAAAGCGACTTCGCTAGCACTGTCAACATAAGGAGCCCCAACAATGCCACAAATTCAAATTAACTGGCTAAGCCCCTGTACTCGATGCCAATACGAAGGACCGCATCAAGTGAACACCAATAGCAGCACCATCCATCAACTGAATACAGGCGACACCGTCAGCTGCGGTCAATGCCAACATACAGGATGCATTGAACAGCTCGAAGCAGGGGTTGCTGAGTGCTATTGGGCAGAAGTTACGTAACACCAACACGGTTACTGGCTCGCTCATATTAGAGGCTAGAAAAAGGCAATGTCATGGATGCTCCCCCAACCTACGGAGACTGACGATGAACCCCAAACTCAAACGTCATCGAACGTTAGACAATACAACCACCGTCCTAGGGCTCCCTGTCGAACTGTTCGCGATGGTCGTACTCTTTGCCAGCTTTGGTATCGGACTTTTCATTTACTTAGCCGGATGGCTCACGGGGCTGATACTGTCTTTGGTGTATATCGTGGTTCTCTTTGTTCCGCTCAGCGCCATTCATAAAGATGACCTTCACGCCTGGAGACTGTGGATTGATATTCTCAATCACACCGAACTTACCACCTATCACACGTTACCTAAAGACATTCGCATTATCACTCCAAAGGGAACGCTCCCTTTAACACAATGGACACCATCACTATGATTCGTTTACTTACGTTGCCACTGATGTGGCTATTAAGCACGCCTGCTTTTGCTCGCGTTTCTCTTGGCACCAGCACGGGACCCTTTGGCCAAGTCACCGCGTTCTTTCAAGCCATCATCGACTTTTTAGGCGGTCCTGGCACTTTATTTGTGGTGTTTATGGCGCTGTGCTGCGGCATTGCCCTTTGGATCTTTATGCCAAAGCAAGCAGGCAGCGCACTCGGTTGGGTATTTCGAGGCTGCATTGGCGCCATCGCCCTCTTTAGTCTTGGTACCGTGATCACTTGGATACAGAGTTTTTAATATGACCGCACTCAATACCGTTATCCCGACGGTGGCGAGCATTAATGAGGGCGTTCTGACTGACACTGGCGACCTGCTTGGCGTACTATCACTCTCTGGCATTGAACCTAGGCTCAATGCCAAGCAAAAAACCGCCATCACCTTATTGCTTCGCCATATTCTTCAAAGGCTCCCTTTTGAAGTCACGCTCAGTCAGTACTACCTTCATTTTGATTCGCCGCCCCTACACTTTAAACCACGAACCCACCCAAGAGCCGCGTTGCTCTCTACGCGCCGCGCTCAGTTTCTAAACCAAGAGCGACATCTTAATCAAAGCGAGCTCTATTGGGCTATCACCATACCGCCTCAAGTTCGCTTTAATGCGCTTAACCGTGGTTTTTTAACCCTGTGTTTAAGTGCTATTGTCGATAGCGACAAACGCGCGCAGCTTTTCCAAGCGCTCTCTTATCGGGGATGCACACTGCTTGAAGAAACTGCCCTACAAGCTCAGCTTGAGGCGCTCGATGACACCTTAGCCAGTATCGATACGGGATTGGGGTTTAAAAGCCTTCAAAACCATCGCCTCTCACCAGGCGATATCTATAACCTGCAACGCACGTTAATCGAACTCAACCCAAAAAGATTGCAGTCCGTACAAAGCGCCCCACAAAGACACTGGGATACGTTACTTGCAAATGCTTCTGTCACTCCCATCATGCATCAGGGTATTCACACTTTGAAAATTGAAGGAGAAAACGTGGTCTACGCGCGCATTGCCTCTATCACCGGCTGCGGGCATGACGCTTTGCCAGAAGCCGCTTTTGTTTCTGGGTTAAACCCTGTGATGGAAAAAGGCAATTACTTGCTGCTTTCTAAATTCAGTCCTTTTAGTCGAGCGCAAAAACGTCAAATGATTGCTGATAAGGAACAAGCGCTTTACCGCTCACAGCTCTCATTAATGGATTTGGTTACCGGTCAGTCCGGGGGACTAGATGTGCGTAAAAAAATCGAAGCCAATCCGGCGTTAAATAACACCATGAAAGCCCTAGAAGCCATCTCAAACGACGATGACCATTACGGGCACTACAGCAGCACACTGGTGGTGTTTGAGCCCTCACCTGAGGCATTAAAGGTAAGCATCAAGCGCCTCAGTAACGTCTTAGAAAACTCTGACTTTCATTTGCTTTGGGAGAACGTCGGGCTTTTGCGCGCTTATGAATCCATTTTTCTTGGCGCGCGATCACTGCCTTACCGACAAAGCGTCTTAAGCACCACGCAAGCCGCTGCGCTATCGCTCTTTTTTCGTTCAAGCAAAGGCGTGCCGACGTGGATGCATGGTCTAAAACAAGAAGAAGCCGTGTATGTGTTTGAAACCGATGATGGCGTGCCGTTTCACTTCACCCCTTTTGTGGGTGAGAAATGCCTCATCGCGTGTGTCGGTCCCACACGAAGCGGAAAAACCTTCTTAAAGCTATGCCTTGCCAGTCACTTTTTTAAGCTAAGCGGTCAATATTGTGCGCTTGATGTCGATGCGGGCTCAGAGCCCGCCGCACGATTTTTTGCCGATGACGGCGCCATTTTCCGTTTAGATAGTGCGCAGACCACTCAAGGCTTCAACCCTTTTGAACTGTGTACTGGCGAAGATGACGACCACTTTTCCAGACACATCACGCACCTGATACTACTCATGCTTGAGAAAAACGAATCCCCAGAGCTTCGAGTGCTCACTGCCAATGAACAAGAGGAGCTTAACCACGCGATTCGGCTCACCATGAGCGCCGCACCACCACTGAACACCTTGTCCGCCCTTTTAGGGCAATGCGGCCCCAGTCTGAATAAGAAACTGGCGCAATTTAAGCGAGGCGGTAAATACGGCAACCTGTTTGACAACGATGTGGACGCCATTGGTGCCTTAGACAAACCGTTCTCGGTCTACAACATTCAAGGAGTTAAAGACGATAAAACCCTCAGCGCACTGGTCAATACCGAAGTGTTCTTTCGCACCGTCAGACTGTTTGAGCACCCCGATTATCGAGAAAAAGCCAAGTTCCTCGATGTCGATGAATGCCAATACATCTTAGCCCAACCAGGTGCGGCGGAGTTTTTAATTGCCAAAGCCAGAACCTGGTTCAAACATGGGGGCGGAATGGGATTTTGGACGCAATCCCCCAAACACTACCAAGACCTAGAGGAATGGGACGTACTGCGAAGTGCCTGCACCACGTTTCTTTTCATGGCGGATGGGGAAATGGATAAAGAGGCTTATCAATCCGCGTTCCCATTTCTAAACGATGACGACTGTGACGTGATTTTAGGTCTTAAACGAAACCAGCAAGCCTACATCCTTCAGCCTGAGCTTGGCATCAAAACGGTGATTAACCTCTTTGTCGAAAAAGAGCAATACGTCATTGCCACCTCTACTGCTCATGAGGCCGCGGTCGCTAATCGCATCTTTACCTCAGAGCCAGATGTCGATAAAGCCATTGATAGCATTATTGACACGCTTGGCCTGTAACCTAACCTAAAGGAGGAGCCTATGCGACTCTACCGTATACTGCCCTTAACCTTACTGACCCTCAGTATTCATTTAGCCACCACGCCTCAACCGGTAAAAGCCTCCGGTTTTCCTGTGATGGATGTTGCCAACCTCCTGCAAGCCGTTACTCAATACACGCAAATACTCAAAGATTATGAGCAAATGCTGGCACAAACAGGGCTAAACATTAATCAGCTCACCACATTGCTTGACCAATACACGCAGACGATGAGGGAGTATCAAGTCCTTCTTAATCAAGTCAGTGCCCTTGAGCGTAAATTAGAGCAGCGAGATTACCCAGGGCTGCATCGAGACATTAATCAGCTTTACGAGGACTACCTCAAAGAGGAGACTCCAACTCAGCCAACCGCCAGCACTCAGCGTTATGCGGACATACCCGACAAAGGCGACCTGGATGTGTTGTCTCAAAACGCCATTGGCGCCACCCCAAGCCATCTTAATCAGGCATACCGCTTAGCCAGTGACAGCCACACCAGTGCCAGCGAGCGGGATTACTACCGCCGCTCAAACGCTCAAATCCGTGCCGATATCGCTCATTTGGATGAGCAGCGACTCAGCTTAGGCGATCAAAGTGAGCTCGCCACTTTGCAACTTATCGTCGAGCAAAACCAAATCCTAATGGAGCAAATAGCCAACCTCAACGAGATGCAACTGGCCAACATGAGTTACAGCAATCAGTTTGAGCAGCAATCGGCCCACGCAGTGCTCTCTGCCAAGATCGCTCAGCTAAAGAAAATTGAAGCGGTGAAAGCGCAGGGCATCTCTATTGATGAAAAGGAGTATCGCTTTGAATAACAGTCTTTTCCTTACGGAGTTTTTTGCGACCGTCAGTCATTTCATCGGTCAATTATCCGCACATCCTGACTGGGCGTTTTTTATTAGAGCGTTACTTGTCACCCTCGTGGTCATCGTGTTCTTTACCGAAGTGGCCAAGTTCATGTTAACCGGTCTGGACGTCCCTTCCATCGTGCAATCGAGCTTGATGGTCATAGCCACACTTTTGTTGTGGGTCAACTACGATACCGTGTTTTCCATTTCGCACGCCTTTTTTGATGAAGTAGGCTTAACCATTTTAGACGTAGGGACTGGCAATCGAGACGGTTTTTTTCTATCTAAATATTTCTTTCATGCGTTAAACCAAATCTACGTCGAAGATTTATCGATTTTCCAAATGACCATGGCGTCAATGGTCATGGCGATATTGTGGGAGCTCACCACATCCATCTTGCATCTGCTGATGTGGCTAGTAGGCGCTTGGGGCGTATTGTTGGTCGCCATGGCCAAGATGATAGGTCCGTTATTTGTGCCTTTACTCGCCCACCCTGCCACACGTCCTTTTTTTGACGGGTGGTTTCGATTCACTTTAGGGGCACTCATGCTACTGATACTCCTACGCGCCGCAGGCGTCATTGCCGCTCTCGCCTTTAAAGCGCAGTTAACCGTATCCAAACTCCTTGATTGTGGCTCGAGTCTTGATTTTTCAGGATGTCGTCAAGATAACCCCACGCTCAGCGCCGTTCCCTTAGAAGATGCAAATATCGGCATCTCAGACATGCTCATTATGATGGTGCTGTGCATGATACTCATCTTAAGTGTGCTCGGTATTACCAAAGAGTTAGTCGGCGGTGTGGCCTCACCAAGTAAAGCACTCAATCGAGGCGCCGGACAAATGGCCGCCAAACTCGCCACCAAACTGATGGGAAGCCCTGTATAAAGGAGACTTGCTATGACCCCTTTCCCTTTAACGCCAACCGCCAATGAGCCAGTCGAAGACGAGAGCCCCGTTAACCCTCACGCTCTGCTACGCAGTGAACGTAATCGACTGTATATCCTGTGTGTTGTACTGGCGCTTTCAGTCAGTCTCGCGCTCGTATTTTGCTTTTTTGCGTTTCAAAAAGCACAAAATAATAAAGAGCTAATTTACGTGAAGTTAGCACCGAATGGCTCTTGGTCTGTGGTGGATTATCAACCAGACGATTCTCAGCTCTACTTCAAAACCACCATCGATGCTCTACTGACACGTTTTGCCATCAGTCGCTACGGTGTCACGCCCGCCACCATTGCCGATGACTGGGCCGAAGCCAAGGCGCTCATGGCACCCTCAATGGCGGCGCATTTTGTCTCACCTAATGGGTTTAATGCCATTGAAAAAGCCGCTTCGCTTGCTAAAAGTCGAGACAATATCACTATCCACGTTCGTAATATTGAGCACTATGACCAAGTGACGGCTACCGACTTTTCAGGGCAATCACGCACTCGAATACGCAGCAACGTGTATTTTTCACGAGAGCGCAGCGCCCAGCATTCTGAATCATTAGTGCTCAGTCTTCAGTGGCAACTTATGGACAAACGCTCACTGTCAGAAGAAAGCATGAGCTTTCTAAGACTCAATCCTATCGGGCTTCAAATTACCGACGCCCAGCTCAATATCGAACGCCAATAACCCCGCTCAACACATACAAGGAACTTTTTATGCGCTTAACCACAATACAGTGGGGCGCTCTGTGCTGCCTGCTCTTTGCGGGCGTAACGAACGCAGCCACATGTACCGCCACCAAATACCGCCCCAATCACATTATAGAGGTCTCCTCTGCGCTCAGCGTCGGCACGCGCGTTTCCTTACCAGGTAACCTCATCACCAAACCGGTCACATCCAATGCCCTATTGTGGGATGTCGATGCCATGCCAGGGACAAACAGTATTTTAATCAAGCCCAACTCAAAGCTTGATGAAGGCGCAAGAACGTCCATTTACGCCTATACCGACGATGGCAACATCTATGACATTGTGGCTCACCGTACCTCAGTAAACAAAGCGAGCCCCTGCGTTATCGTCTCCGATGACAACCACTATTACTCTGAGTCGCAAAAGCAAGCGCTTGGTCAATTCATGTCCTCCAAAAGGCTATCAGAAGGCGGACAATCCGCCCGTATTGCTCAGCTTGAAACTGCGCTTAACGACCAAACAGCAAGAACCGAACAAGTGCGAAAACAAGCGGTCGTCGAAGCGCTCAAAAAATATCGGTATCGCATTTACACCCGTTACCAGTGGGATGAAGGCAAAGCGTTTGTTGGCCACAACACCATTTCCGATGTATATGACGATGGTCAATTTACCTACATTCGTCTGGCGAACCCCAACCGCGGCATTTTGAGTGTGGAAACCCAGATTGGCGGCAAAAATGCCGTCGCCCCTGTGAAGTACGAAGACGCTTACGCCATGTACCGCGTCACTGGCATCTATCCGAATTTCACCCTGCGTATTGATGATGTCACGCTCAGCGTCACAAGAAGTGACAATCAAACACGAGGGAACTTATGAGTGAACAACGTCCAACCGATAGGAAAAAGCTAGGGTTAACGCTAGGGGCTGGACTTGGGGTTATCTTCTTGCTGTTTTTTGTACTCATGTTGACCCAAAGCCCGCCTGCTGAGCTCACCTCAACCGATAAGACGGTAGAGACTGAGCCTAAACAGTCATCACCAGAAGATTTTAAGGAGGCGGTCAGCGACATCACCACCGCGCGAGAGCAAGCCAAAGACACGGATGAAATGATGGCGGATACCGATCTTAAACCGGCACCGGCGCACACTCAAACGCTTCCCGTCGTACTCAACCCTTTTGAGCAAGCTAAGCAGCAACATGAACTCGAAGAGCTCAGCCGTGCATTAAGCTCACTCAAAACACGATGGGTAGGTGGAGAGCCATTGCAAAAAAGCGTCGAGCCTAATCAAGTCACATCATCTCGAGTCACATCCTCCATGGAAGCCAATACCGTGCGAGATGAGTTTCGCTCAAGCGATGAACAGCGAGAGATGATAGCCAAACGTATTCAAGAAGCCGAGGCGCTCAAGGCGCAAATCTTGCGAGGTGACTACGCACCAGAAGAGGCGGTTCAAAAAAGTGCGCAGCTTAGCTCGCTATCACAAACTTTTGACGCGCCGCCTGCCAACATTGCCGGTTTTACAGAAGAAAACGTCTATAACGCCAGCATTGAAGGCAAGATGAAAGTGCCGGTCGGCACCATCATTCCCGCCGTCACCATGATGAAAACCAACAGTGACCACCCTGGTACGTTCAAAGCAGTCGTCTCTCAAGATATTTTTGACGTGAACTTGGAATATATCCTTATACCAAAAGGCTCTGAAGTCATTTTGAAGTCCGTCACCATCAGTAATGTCAATGAGGTCATCAACAGCCGAATGGGACTCACGGTGCCATGGGTGGTGCTTCCTAACGGAAACCGCGTCGATTTATCTAAATCATCCGGTCTTGACCGTGAAGGCATTGGCGCCGTGGGTGACCAAGTAGACCGACACTATCTGGCTCAATTTTTTGGTGTTGCCGCTTATGCTTTGCTGGCCTCTAGCACCAGTTGGGAAGGCACCGGTGAAACTGACCAAAGCTATGCCAGTGCCATTTCATCCAGCGTGAGAAATCAAGCCTCCCCGATTGCTCAAAAATACTTAGCCCTTAAACCGACCGTGACTATTCGTGCCGGTCAAAGCATCAATGTCATGGTGGAAGACGATATTTATCTCACCCCGTGGCGCTATCTCTACGAGGAGTACCTGTGAAAAAACTAGGAAAATGGCTATTGCTAGGGGCGCTAACCGCCCCATCGGTGCTCGCCACCGCCGCCCCCTTACCCGAAGTCGATACCTTGCATGTATCGGCACGAACCATTTACCCGCCAGAGCTCAACACCGTTGGTGAGGCCGCCAACTGGCTACTTGAGCCTCTTGGGTATCACATTATTACCGATTTCCCCGCCCCAACCAGCGCGGCCGCCATTTTAAAGCAACCAATCCCAACCGCCGCAAAAATGCATAGAACCATGCCTGTGACACACGCTTTGCAATTGTTGATAGGCGAAGGGAATACGATTGTCGTCGATAGAAGAAATCGCTTAATCACCTTTTCGAAAGGAGTTCTCCTATGAAAAAGCTCGTCATGGGCGTACTGATGACCAGTGTGATAGCTGGGTGCGCCAACCAACCTGATTATCAAGGTCAAGGGGAATACTTTGAGTTAACCAACGTGAACCTAGTCGAGCGGGATTTATCCAAACTCATGCCAACGCTGCTGGCTCAAACCGATGTCAAAGTGACCCCCCAAACGGCCCCAAAAAAACGTCCTGTCAAAGCATTAGACACCTACGTGCTGTTTGAAGGGGAAAGTATTGAGAAAACGCTAAGACGCTGGCTTCGCGGTCGGGGTTATCACAATATTGCATGGTCGGTGACGCCAGCCCATGAGTCGGCACTTCAAGAAAAAGCAGAAAAAGGACAAGTCTTTTCCGGCAGTTTCAAAAAGGTGTGGGATGACCTCATGAAACAAGCGGACATCCCTTTAAGGCTCGTTGAAACCCAATACAAAAAACAGAAAGTAGCGGGGGTGTATGACTTTCGGGGCAAAGCCCGCATTACCCGCGTCTCGGGGAGTTCACTCAAATCCGTCATCGCGAATGTGGTGAAAAACTACGACTTAGTTTGGGTGGACAGTACGGATAATCGACGTAGCTGGCTTGCAAAAGATGATTATCAATTCAGTACCGATTACTACCTCATCACTGAGCGAGACGATATCGATACCGCGTTAACCAACATATTAGAAGGCTACCCCGTTGCCGCTTCCATCGTTGAGTCAACCGGTCAAGTGCTGATTGAAGAGGAATTATAATGAAAAAAACGCTAATAATGAGCCTATTGCTCACCTTAACGGTGGTCGGGTGCGCTTCACAAGAATACGAAGACATCAAAACGTATCATGAGTCTATTTCTCAAGAGATCACCGACAAGACCACCTTTGAAAAACCAAAGAAAGTCACACGAATTAAAAAGCCCCCACAACGATTTTCGCCCATTGAAGCCCCCATTGAAATGACGTGGCTTGACGATCCGATCACCGTCAATGCGCGGCAAATGCCATTTTCAGTGGTCTTAGAAGAAATCATGGCGGGCGTTGATGTCCCGCTTTTTTTTGCAGAAAACGTGGACCCAAACAAAGCCGCCACCCTGAATTTCTCTAGCTCTCGACGAAATGTATTAAATGCGTTATCGCGAGATGTCGGGTTTGGCATCAGTGCAAGTGAAGGCCGCTTAGACATCACCGCAACCATCACCAAAACATTTTCTGTCAATTTACCAACAGGGAAAATGGATGCTCAAATCGGCTCCCAAGGGACAGCCGGTGAACAAGAAGGACGGATTGAAGGACAATACTTGAACATCAGTTATCAAGAAGTGGATCTTATCTCTGACATTGCCAATGACATTGTGAACCTGTTAGGGGGCGATGAATCGGCAAGCCATGCCGTTTCAGCCTCCACCTACATGAGCGCGGTCACGGTGACGACGACACCAGACAAAATGATGGCCGTGGAGAACTTAGTCGAACACTATCAAAAAGAGTTATCAAAGCAGGTGTTACTCGATGTCAGAGTGGTGGAGTTTTACTCTGATGTTGGCACTGAACGTGGTATCGATTGGAATTTAGTGTACGAATCCGGAGACGGTATCTTAGAGTTTTTTGTCCCTGGTACTAACACCCTTTCTCAAGAAGCCGGTTACGGTTTTGCTTTCCAAGGCAAGGGCAAGTGGTCGGGCACCGAAGCATTGATTAAAGTGCTCGAAAAACAAGGCAGTGTCTCTTCTGAAACGCCTATTACGGCACTGGTTCTCAACCATCAACCCGCTCGAATTACACAACAGCGTGTCGTTCCCTTCCTTGATGAAGTCAACTCTGACAGTACTGAGAACACGGTAAGCACCGGTGTGACCCGCGATGAAAAGATGGAAGGTGTCGATTTCATGGTCAGCGCCAAAGTTCAGCCAGACCACGTATGGCTTAGAACATCCGGCCTTCTCAATCGAATCACTAAAAATGAATCGAGAGAAGTCGCAGGCGTCGATCTCGGCTTCCTGACCACACAAAAATCAGAGATCACTTTTGCAAACAAGCTGAGATACGGACAAACCTATGTCCTCGCCTCAGTGAAACAGCAAACCAAAACCGCAGAGGAAACGAAAAACTTTTTCTCTCGGCTGTTTGGTGGGACTGGCACAAAAAACGAGACCATCGAAACCTTGGTGCTGCTCACCCCTCGTAAAGTGCAATAAGGGGGCATTATGCAATTAGCTAAACGGGTATTTTGCCAAAACAAAAAAGACGTGCAGCGTCATAGAAAACTGCATAAAGCGTCTTATGAAAAAATCATCACTATGGATGATGGGCTGTATCGATACTACTCAAATGCGCCTTGTGTCGCGTTAGGAGAAGCGTTTAAAGCGGCATTAACGCTCGAGGGGGAGACCTTAGAGCGCGTCGTCGTCATGCAAGAGTTCGAGAATGAGTGGTTTGCGACCGCATTGGTGGAAGGACGTGTACAAAGCGAGTGGATGGGAACACTAACCGATGTCATTAACCAGGTTGGCTATGAACTCCATCATGCGACGCGAATTTTAGTGAGCTCTGACACGGCTGTCGATGACATAGAGCTCTTTCATGACAAAGTCGTTAAGGTGTCCCCCCTTCTACCGAAAGAGTGGGAAGCCTTTGCGCTTGAAAACGCCATCCCTCATCAACGTTGGAAGGTGAAAGCACTCGGCGGCGTACTAGGGGTGGGCATCATAGGTGGGACGTGGTGGTGGCAAAGCACGCCGCCCCCTCCTGTAGCAACGGCGCCGGAAAAAACGCCTTTTGAGCTATACATCGCCAGTTATTCACAAAAACATTCTGCGTATATGGCATTACGACAAGCACTCTCACTCTACATTGAGACTCGTGACATGCCAGGTGGCATGATGACCACATCGATGGATTGGAAAGGGGGAACACTCACGCTGCCTATTGACGTGACCGCTCGCGATAAGGTGGTCAGAGACTATTTTAAGGCACACCCCACCCTTAAACGTGAATGGAACGAGGCGACCCGTGAACTGGTTCGACACACACCAAGCGTCTCCCCTTGGAAAGAATGGCACATCAAAAACTACTTAGTTCAAATGCGCGATACCTTAGAGCTTATGGAGGTATCGGTAACCAGCGTGTCGAATTTACCTCTCGCTTTTATCAATGTCCAAACCTTCGAGCTTAAAGCAGCGGGCCATATTGGGAAGCTGATTGCGCTGACTGAAGCTCTGAATGCTCCCTTTGTATCGATAACAGGGCTTCATTGGACATGGCAGAGCGAAAATCAACATCAACTCACGTTAACGATTGACGTGCAAGGAGTCACCCAGTGACAGAACAACCAAAGAAACCATTAACGACACAAAAGAAGATCTTAAATGGCGTGATGGTGCTAGGGATAGCCACCATGGTGGGGTTTATGCTCTACGACGTCTTATTTTCCACACCATCGAAGCCTACTCACCCTTTGAACGAAGTCGCATTTGAAGCTGAGGAGCAACACGAAACGCTACCATCAACACCCGTGCTCGATATCGCCCTAACACCTCAAACGCTAAGTCATGGAGAAATAGCGAGCTTACCAAGCGAAAGCGTGGTGAAGCGCGAACTCCCCCCAACTCAATATCAATTGGTATTACCCCCTGACGTTGAAGCGGCCTTAGATGACCTAAAATCTGACTATTTCAGCCAGATCAAAACCAACGCCAACCACTCTAAAATTGCGCAGTTACAATCCCAGCAATCGTTAGACGCATTGCATGCGCCTCCCGTCCCTGTGACCAACACGGCCGTGGATAGCCATCAGCTTGATGTCCCCGCCTTAGTTCGGGCTTTAACACTACGAAGCATCGTGTTTAACCCAATCCAAAAAACGGCATGGTTTGAGCTTTCAGGGGAGCTCATTCCTGTCAAAGAGCGGGCATGGATAGAAGAAGTGCGAGTGTACAAAATCTCAAAAACAACGGTGGTGTTGATCGATAAAAATGGCCGCACCTATACCAAATACATGCCTAACCAAGCTACCGTGGAGGTCGTAGACAATGAGAGTTGAACCCGATGTCGTCGTGATGAGCGACGAACTCAAATCGATTTATTACCAACGTCAGGATGTATTGCTCATTGAAGATGGGTCACTTCACACCTCAGACTTTGAAAGCCCCTCGATCGCCGCTATCCAATCATTGATGAAAGCGCACTTTAAAACGCATGGTTTTGAGTTTATGCCAGAGCTGAACGTGAGTTATATCGAGCCTTTCATCATTAAAAAGCACCTTGATACGTTATCAAAGGAGAGTGACGTTCAGAGTGAAAGCGCCAAGTTAATGAACTCAGAAAGTGCCTCACGCAGTCGCCACATCTTTGAACTGGCGGTTCAAAAAGGGGCGTCGGATATTCATATTGAATTGTTTAAGTCAGAAACTCGCATAGAGGCACGCATCGATGGCCGCTTAATCGAACTGATAAAACCCATTCAAGAATATGAATATGGGGAGCTTTTGATTGGCTACTTATTCAATGATGTATCGGTCGATAAAGACGAGGATTTCTACCCCACAAAACCAAACAATGGCCGTTTGTCTCTCTTATTAGAAACCAACGAGGGAAAACGAAATACGGATTGGCGTATCAGTTATATCCCTGCCAAGGATAAAGGCGGCCAATGCACCTTACGCTGGCTAAACAAAGAGGTTGAGGTCCCTAAACTTGACTCTCTTGGGTGGGAGCCTGGACATGTCGACGCTATGCAGAGCTTTATGGCTTCCGCGAGTGGTATTTGCTTAATTGCAGGACAAGTGTCATCGGGCAAAACGACGGTCATTGCGAGCAGTCTTAACGAAATGAAACGAAAAGGTCGCTCAATCAATACGCTAGAAGATCCCCCTGAATTTGACTTAGGCATCATTCAAACCCCTGTACTTGATCGCAACGAGGATGGTTTTTTTCAATTAGCGAAATTGCTGTTACGTCACGATGTGGACATTGAAATGCACGGTGAGATACGAGATCAAAAAGGGGCAATGAGTATGTGCCGTAAAGGGGAAACCGGTCAATTGATGTTTTCAACCTTACATACCTCCAGCGCGGTGGGGATCGCTCATACACTCAATGAGCAGATGCACGTTCCTACTGCGCTCGTCGCGGCGCCCGACTTAATGAAACTTTGGATATACCAAACGCTGGTTAGAACGCTGTGTCCTAAGTGTTCACACACTCTCGAACAGGCTAAGCGTCATTGGTCAGAGAAAGAAAAGGAGCAATTCGAAGCCTGGCTTGCGAATCATCCTAAACTCTCGACTGAAGATTTGCGCTTTCGTCATAAAGCAGGGTGTGAACACTGCGAATCCGGAGAGAAAGGCCGCACAAGTTTGGTTGAAATGCTCGTACTTGATGATGAGGACAGACAATACATCTTGAGCAAAGATTATTTAGGTTGGTTAGACGCGCTAAAGTCGAAAGGTTATAAGACGGTCGCAGACCATGCCAACTTAAAAATCTGTCGCGGTGACGTGGATGTATTTACGGCGGCTCAAAGGGTGGACGGTCTCTTTCCTATCAAGAGCGAAACCGTGTACCACTCCTTTTTTTAGCGGGGGTTTTTATGGCATTAGCGCATAAACAGCAATTACGCCTTTTGGAAACAATAGCCAGGTTAAGTGGCGCCGGTATCCATCAAAAAGGCATTGCACAGCAATTGCATAAATATGGCAATAAGAAGAGTCAGCAAGTCGGCTTTGACTGTCTTAAATCCATTAAATCAGGCAAAGGCATGACAGAAGGTCTTAAACCTTGGCTTGCCAATAACGCTTACCTCGCCCTGAAAAGTGGAGAGTCATCCGGTGATTTTCATCAAGGGGTGAAGGATGCGCATAAGGCACTGTCTATTGAAAGCTCCAGTACACTGGCGTTAGCCAAGGTACTGTTCTTTCCCATTCTTGGATTGATAGGCGTCTTAACGTTTTCAGCGCTGGCGAGTCATTACGGGTTTACCTATATAGAGGAGCAAATACCCAAAAGGCAATGGGATGGTCTGAGTCTATTGGCACAATGGTTTGGTCAGTTTTGGTGGGATCACGGTATCTCCATCCTAATCACCTTCTTGCTCTTTATACTCATTGTCACCTTATCGTTAGGTCGATATAAAGGGAAGGGGCGAGCGCAGATTGATGACTTCCCCCTGTTCAAACAATACCGATATATTCACAGTACCAACCTTCTCACCTCCATTTCTAATCAAGTCTCCATCGGGGTATCACTCAAGCAAGCCCTAACGACTTACCAAGCAGACAGCCCCCCCTACTTGCAAGCCCACATTCAAACCATGCTCTCAAACATTCGTCTCGGTCGAACGAATATCGGACATATTTTTGATACGGGTTTATTGGTCGATGAGGAAATGGATTCACTTAAATTACTGGGCGAAATAGGAGAAGCGTCCTTGACGTTAAAACGTGCCTCCCACATGCATTTAGAACGGCTAGAGCATGAAATTAAATGGTTCAAAACCGTCGGAACCACCACCGTTAAGGTCATCGCAGCGCTTGTTTTCATGCTCATGGCCTTTGGCTTACTCATGCTCGTCTTTAACTTCGCAACCAATATCATCTAAAGGAAATGTTATGAAACCAACAATGAAAAACAAGCAACGCGGTGCGGCTATCATGGATAACTTGATTGCCTCTGCGTTTATCGCACTGGCGATTATCTTTGTGATAGCACAAGCCCCAAAGCTCATGTACCAATGGAATAAAATCCAGTTTCAAACCCAAGCCGCTGACATCGTGGCGGCCACTCAATCCTGGAAAAAGCTTCGACCCAACTTCGATGGCGTCACCATTACGAAAGTCTGCCAAGATGGACAGCTTTCTAAAAATGTGTGTGGAAGCGCGAATGACGGCGTCGCCACCAACCCGTTTGGTGGTAACTGGTCCGTGACGGTAGATACCGCCTCAAAAGGGCTATTCAAAATCACAGGCACCTTACCGTCGGATGCCGATAGAGTATCGAGTCTAGCGGACACCATGGCACCAACCACACGTTCAGCTTGTATTGAAGCGTCGGGCTGCTCAACGCTCAGCACGACGGCAAATTCCATCACCATGACCTATTAACCGTAAAAAACAATGGGGAGTATTAAGCCTCGATGTCCGGATTGTCTTGGCCACCACATCACTATGCTTAGTGGTGGCCTTACCAAGCCTCATTACGTCAGCATCGCAACGTGTTGAAACCATCACGATAGAACGCGCGCTTGATACTCTGTATTCGAGTGCGCACGTTCATTATCGTGAGCAAGTACTGACCACTCGCTGCTTACCACAATCCACCCTGGCTATAGCCGATTTATCATTACCCGCCAATGATGGTGTCGCGGGTTACTCGATAAGCTATAGGCAAGATACATCGACCAACACCCCCCCTCTCGGCTTTGAAGTCACCGTGACGCTCAATGATGACACATACTTCTCTGCCTTATCCCGCCACCTACAACCGACACAATTAGCCTCACCCAATACACTGATATTCCATGAACCTCTACGGTTTGAACTACCCGATTGGGCGCAGTGGAACACCAGTACAGGGTGCTTGCAGTAAGGAGGGGCTTTGAATAAACAAAAAGGGTTCATGCTTATTGGAATGATATTAGTGATGGGTTTTCTTACTCTGGGAGTGATGAAGTACTCAGAATTTCAACACAAGAAAGCCATCCAAGCGAATACGAACTCATTCTACAACCGTGTGCTGTTCATTAAACAGCAAATTCACGCTTACGTGACGAGACAATATCAAACCGGCTCACTGATAAACTCTGCGGCCCTATTCCCATCCGCATTAGCCGACTTAGAAGGCGACTTTATCGCCTCATGCACTACTGAAAATAATATAGCGGGACACTGCATGAGGTACGACCAAACCCCTTGGGGAACCATCGCCGCCAGCGACTATCGCCGTGTAGGTGTGCCAAACAATATTTCACCCGAATACTATCGCGCTGAGCTGGATATAAAGCTTCCGAGTAAAACGGATACGTCGTATGAGTTTGAACGAAACGCCACGTTAAGCCTTTTTGCGCAGTTTCCTAACATCACTTACGACGATACCAATAATCTCATTACGGTTCGTATTGATAGGCCAGATAAAGCGTTTGCTTACGATGGTCTGGTCAAGCGAAGTGGTGATGATTCGACCTTACTCGGTGATTGGGATGCAGGGGGCAATTTTTCAGCAACCAATTTCAGAGACCTTTCACTCAGAGCCGATGACGGGAGCCAAATCTTAGTCAGTACCCGCTTAAAAGAGAGCTACACCATCAATCATAGCGAATGGGTCGACATCCCCAAGTGCGTGGTTGGCCAAACCCCTTACTACCAACATAGCGTTGCGTCATTCGACGTACCTATTGATACCCACACCATTATAGGAGGAACAAAGACTTTCCTTATAGGAACAAGCCCGACTCAATGGCAGTTTGGCATCACTACACAGACCAAGCGCAATAGCGACGGTCAACAAGAAGTTCTTAACTCTGGACGAATTTCAGTTCTGACAGGGTGTCGTTAACCCCACCACACAGGAGTGTATATGAAATACCAACATCAAACATGGGGCATCATCATGATGTCCCTTTTTGTATCAGCAGGCGCTTTTGCCAAAGTTACGTATGAAGATGCGCTAGCGGACAATGCCGAAGCAAAAGCAAAACATGAAAAGTGGTTTGCGGAATATTCCAAACCAGAAAATAACAAACCTTTAGAGGTAGGTACAATTCAATCTCCAAATGAATGGCGTACGATTTTTTCAGGGAGCACGACAGGCAGTGTCCAAATTCCAGCCGATGCGACAGAAGTGTATGTCGTCAGCACAGAGGGAGCGAGGATGTTTCCAGCGTCATCTGCTTCATACAGTTTAGGCTCTGTTGAATCGAGCGCCTACAGCCAATGGGGACACGTTTGCGTGACAGCAAGAGCGACGGGCACCTACAGCAATCACGTGGTGAGAGGGCAAGAGCAAAGCGCTTCCAAACGCTGCCAAATCTCAGACAGCAATAAAAAGCGACTCACCGCCACCGCCAAGTTCGAAATTAAATCCGTGATGATAAAATAAGACAAAGCCGATTCAATTAACCACAGGGATGTGGTTATTTTTGTCTATTCCAATCGATCATATGAACGGCGTTTTTAGACGAAACGATCATAGATAAATCAATGGTGCGTAATGGTCATTATGTGCACATGGTTGTATAATAATTGCACAAACTAAAATAAGGATATTGAAGATGAAAACAGCGTCTTTATTGGCATTAAGTATCGGCTTAATTTCAAGCTCAGCATGGGCGATTATCGATGGTACACCCGTGAATTGGCAAAATGATTTTGATGATGTCGTATTCAATAACTGTACAGGTCTTATTGTCGGTGGAAATAAAGTCCTAACCGCAGCGCATTGCACTACAGATGTGTATATTAAATTTTCGGACGAGAGCAATACCTCATCACAAAGTAGAACAGATCATCCTAGCTATATTGGAGGTCAAAACTATGATGTATCCGTTTGGGTGCTTCCAAAGAAAGCGAAGACGAAAAACATCCATTTCTTTGCCAATCTAAATACTCAAACAACCCAAGTAGGGGATACATTACGTGCTTTCGGATTCGGCGGAGACAACCCGTTAGCTTATGCTATTTTGAATGCAACTAGCCTAGCAACTGTTACAAACACACTAACTAACGCTTCTCAAAATAATGGATCAACAATAGGTGGTGATAGTGGAGGGATGTGGTTAGATGACTCTAACAAGATTGTAGGTATTCATAATCGCGGAGCTGTAAATCAATCTTCTTCAATGGATCTTCACTACGCCAAAGACTTCCTACTTGAGCAAATCAATGGTTGGCATTACCCAACCGTATTCAAGGGCACGGGCACGCAAACCATTCAGGTGCAGTCGTTACACGTAAATCCTACCGCCGATAGTGCCTACGTTGATGGCAACATCACGATTACAGGAGGCACGTGTTACGCAAACAACGCCATTAATGCTTTTGATATTTGCACCTATGAACTCGAAGTTAACGGAACAGGTACACTGCACTTGAGCAGCTCTGAATCCATTAGCATTAACCCTAAAGCAACAACACCTCCTAGTGATGGTGGTTCAAGCGGCGGTGGGGGTTCTATGGGATGGTTGTCTCTATTAGCATTAGCGGTGTGGGGTCGGTTTCGCCCCCATAAAGCCTAAACTTGGCTCCAACTAACACTATCAAAATGCTCAGCCTTCGGTCTGGGCATTTTTATTACGCCGAAAGGTGAACCATGTTAAGTGTCATCATCCCCCTTTGTGCATTATTAATCATTAGAACGTGCTTGAAAATGGAGCACAATATAACGATAAATTTTAAAGCGACCATCGCTATAAAGGTGATGTTAATGTGTAGCTTCGCTTTGGCTGCCATTCTCGTTTTGAGTACAGAGTTTTACGCCTATCTTTTCTTCATTCAAATTTACCTTCTCGCTTACTACTACGGTGTCGTTATTATTTTTCCTGACGCACCTAATCTAATGGCTCACCCTGAGTTCTTTCATCGGTATTTAAGAGTGCATTTAAAAAAGCGGGACGGGGTATTTACCAAAGCAATTTATAACGACTTAGAGACCCTAATTCATTTGATGCCAAGGCATAATATAGACGCATTGATTTTAACGTCCCCCCTACTCGCCAAAGGTGGAAAGTTTCGTCCTTCCCATCGACTAGAACGATTACCAGTGACTATAGAAAAACAGCATGTCCCTGTATGGAAAAACCCCATCGAAACGCTCGTGTTAGCGTTCTACAAACACATTCTCAAACGGGCATTTCTTCAACACGCTGATTTAACGCGCCAATATCGTTTCATCATTCGCCCTATTACTTTGCGTGATTACTCATATGAAGGTGAGGGTTTACGGCGAGATTGCTAATACTTTTCTCTCAATACGCCGAGAAAAATACAGATAAAAAAAGCGAGCAGAGAAGCTCTGCTCGCCAAAATGATTAATATCAGAATGAAATTACGGTAGACATAAACATACTAATACAATATTCACATAAATGCATATTAACTTCCCCGATTTTTCACAGAAAGTCACACTTTCCTTTCAATGCAACCGCATTTATAGGGAAGCGTGACTCAGCAGGTAGCCCGCTAGGGCGTAGGACGGCATTGAGTCCTGAAAACACCCTTCTTTTTGCCCTACATCCACACAAGGAGCGTCTTACTATGTACACCAACCCATTTAACACAACCGCTCTCTCTGAAATGAGCATCGATACGGACCTTTTTAATACCAAAGAACATATTCCTTTAGGGAGGGAGTACAAGCCCAAGCCTGACGCTGCTATAACCCGGCGACGGATTGAAGACATTCTTGAGGAGCAAGCATTAAGAAAACAATGGGAGCTGTGAGATGACCTTTCATACTAAACAAAAGCGAAAAGCCAAGCGCAGACGAATTAAGGCAAAACCGACCCAAAAGCCGTGGGTCATATTAGAAATGTTGATTGGCTCTGAGCTTCGTCGATGGAAACTTCCTGAAAATCGCGTTCACCGCTATTTAAAGCGCTATAGCCATCGTGGGTACCTTGTAACTCCGGCGGGTGAGCCACAAATAAAAAACGGGCAGTAAAAACTGCCCGCAATTTGGTGTGATTTTTTGAGTTAGTGAGCACTATCCAGCAAACAACGTTTGGATTTGAGTTTGAAAAATAATGGCTAGTACGCCTGCAACTAAAAACCAATTTAGTCGTTCAAACTTTTTCTCTAGTGCTTTAAAGTTTTCATTCGTACGCTTTTCTGACTCTTTAACCTCTGCTTTCAGCTCGGTTTTCAGCTCATCAAAACGTTTATCAACGTCATCAAAACGCTTTTCCGTTTGTTGTTCAAAACGAGCAAGATGCTCTTTCACATTATCAACACTCTCCTGAGTCGCAAAATGCTGCTCATGGTTGCGTTGATGCAAAAGTGCATTGAGTACATCAGATTGTGAGAACTCGATTTTTTTCTCATCACTCATGTTCGTTTTCCTTTCGTTCGTGAAGCTTTGCTTCCTAATAAATACGTCAGTCGGCAAAGCTTGTCGCTGCCATAACACTGACAGCCACAAAGCTTGATGCTTTGTTCTCTAATCATACCAATCCCTTGGAAAAAAATCCAAAACCTAACGACAAAGGAGGCCAACGTGGGCTTTTCAATACCACACTATATCGTCTGCGGGGTAACTATCGCTTTGCTCTTCCTTCCTTTAAGTGCAGGGATGGCGAGAAACTACAATGGCTGGCAATCGTCACAAGGCTGGAATCAATCAACCTATCACCGTTTAACCCCCACCGCTTGCGCCAAGTATTGCGACCTAATCAAAAACGCCAGCATCAAGCACCGAGTCCCGAAGAACTTGATTATATCTGTGATTCGAGTTGAGAGCGCTTTTAACCCTAATGCCGTGAGTCACAAGGGAGCCAAAGGACTGATGCAGTTGATGGATATCAACAGTACGAATATCAACCCATTCAATCCAGGCGATAACATCTCTCGCGGGACAGCGCTCTTATCCCGCTTGATAAAGAAATACAACAACCTTGAACTCGCTTTAGCCGCTTATAACGCAGGCGAAGGAAATGTCACTAAATACGGAGGGGTTCCCCCTTTCAAAGAAACACAGCGCTATGTCAAAAAAGTACTCCAACATTACCACGCTCTCAACAGAGGATAACGCCTTGATACAACGAACCTTTGAACACAATGTTCAAATTACTATGCAGCTTCACGACAAGAACTAAGGAAAAGATGGATGCGAATCATACTAATCAAGTGGTGCTCCGTGCTACTCACTCTATCAGCTATATATAGCCCAAACGTCAGCGCAGCGAGTGATGCCGAATGCGGTATTTGGCTATGTTTACCTACGGGTTTTACTTCGGGCTGTGGTGAAGCTCGCAGTGCATTCTGGAGCAGAATAAAAAGCTTTAAATCCCCTTTACCTGGCTTTCACGAGTGCATTAAAAGCGCGCCAAATACTTCTGGCCACAATGCCGATAACTTCACATCCCAAACAGGGATTGCGGCTCAAATCGCTAGCTACAAAGTCTGCACACAAACCAAACGCATTCGACGCGGCGGAGAGTGGCAAGAGACCTGCGTCGCTTGGGAAACGGTGCCCGCAACCGTCATAAAAGGCGTTCGCTGCCGAATTGACAAAGAGGGTCACCGCTCACCGGCGCATTGCACCAAAACACTTCGCTATACCGAGGTATACCGTAATGGTCAGCTTTTTGGCCAAACTCACTATTACTAAGAAAGGACCATTTATGTCACAACATACTTTTGAATACGGTCAGTATGCCATTCTTTGCGGCTGGGACAGACCACTGCAAGGTTACTTTCTCGTCATCGAGGACAAAGACCAGGATGACCCAATTTACTCCAACCTTGATGAGCCGAATCCTCATCCAAACGTCTTTGACCCATTTGAAGCTGTGCTCAAGCGATTTGGTATTGTTTTGCCGGATGACATGTTGAGTGCTCTTTACATGGATAAGATTAAGAACATTGGTAATAGCGTCACGAATTGGGGTGATATCGAAGCACTTCATAACAGCACCACCCAACAATCTCAGTCAAAGATGATAAGCATACACAAGCTTGATATTGACAGAGGGCTTGCAAAACAACTGGACGAATATCGAGAGCTTCTAGAGACCATAGAAAAGCACACAGGTTACTTCAGCACGGAGCAAGGACAATTTTCAGCCATGCATGCCGCGACATTAGACGATTACCTCTCTCACCTTTACGCATTGAAGTGTGAGAAGAGTCCTAACGATAACGTGAAGTACACCGATTTGCGCCCAAAACCCCCCTTCATTAAATCAAATGAATAAGGAGGCGCCGTGTTCGATACTCTGACAACACTCTTTGGTGATGTACCTATCGCCAAACAATACGAATGGCAATGGGTTGAACAGCACTTTCAACCAATAACAGACCTTTACCAAACCCCTGACGTTACCGAAATCTTCGTTGACCGATTCGATACTATCGCCATCGAACGTAATGGCGCCATCGAGAAAACCGACTGCCGATTTGATAGTGAGAAAAGCTTTCAAGCGTTATTAACGCAGTTAGCTCTATGTCTTAATCAAACCTTAACGGAAGAAAGCCCCATCCTCGATGCCAGACTACCGGATTGCTCTCGAATCTGTGCCACCCTCCCCGCGGTGACGCCGCAAGGGGCCAGCATGACGCTGCGAATCGCGCCCACTAATCATATCAGTGCGGAGCAACTTGTTGAGTTTGGTGCTCTATCTACCCCCATGCTGACCTACTTGATTGAAGCGATTCAGTCTGGAAAAAACATCATTGTTTCGGGGAATACTGGCAGTGGAAAAACGACGCTGCTTCGCGCACTCGCCAGGCACATACCACTGACAGAGCGCATTGTCGTTTGTGAAGACACTCAAGAGCTCTATCTCGACTGGTTACCCTTTTTGGTTTCAATGGAATCGCCCAAACGTTCAAGCAGCGTCGTAGAGATGAAAACCTTGATTGAAACCTCGCTTCGTATGCGTCCAGACCGAATATGGGTTGGGGAAATTCGAAATGGCCGCGCTGCGGATGCCTTCTTACAAGCGATTAATACCGGTCACAGTGGATGCATGACCACGGTTCACGCCAATGGCTGTGACGATGCCTTATCCAGGCTTCAGTATCTTATCGCTTCCCAGGGCAATATCAATTTTGATTTGGCTTACCAGCAAATCGTTGGCAACGTTGATATTTTTGTTCACGCAAGCCGGCACGAAAGTTATGGCCGAAAAGTGACAGAGATAGCGGAAGTGGTCAATGGGACTCTCACTCCCAAGTTTCTTTTTGACCAACAGAAGCATCACCATATAGCGGCAAATATTCAATAACACCATTTACCCAAAAAAAGGAAAGGTAAATATCATGACTCAAGACGACATATACCAAGAAGGTTACGATGCCTTTAATTCTGATGAATCTGAACACTCAAATCCATATGACGGACTAGACGCAGAGTATTGGAGTGATGGGTGGGAAGACGCGCATGACGATTCCAAAAGCTAAACAGCTCGCTTTTGCCTGCTATAAGAATTGACTTCTTGTAGAGGCGAAAGGGGTACGCCTAAGGCGAGCACTTAAACGCTGAAATATCAAAGCACAACGACATTCAAAGGTAACACCAATGGCAAGCAACAAAAATACCTTCCCACCTATGATTAACCCAGACCCTTTTATACTTATCATCATCGTAACGATAGGTCTTATTTATTACTTCACTCACACCGTCACCGCCGATTGGGAAAGGCGCTTGTGGCACACCCAGACACTGAGCATCGAGAGACACGTGGAACAATGGAAAGCGCAAGGTAACGACGACTTATCAAAACTCAACATCCAAATTTTGTGTGTAGAAACGAACTTACCCACTGATATTTGCGGTCCCAACAACGATGGGGTAGCCACCAACCCTTTCGGTGGTCACTGGATAGTAACCGGAAACCGCGACCATCCAACCTGGTTGGATATCACTGCCACTCTCCCAGACGATATCAATGAAAACAACCAGGTTACCGAAAACGTACACATCAAAAAGACGGTCAAACTTCAACCATAGCTCGACCTCTTCCTCAACGTATTTTTAAACCATCGAGATACCAGTATGTTTAACGTAGAACGTCCTTCTTCTCACCCTGAGTCATTACTCAACATAAAGAGCAAAGCAAAGTTATTAACGCCCCCCTTTACCGTCACCGCGTTTCGATACAGTCAAATTGGTTCGGCTGAGTATAACGAACAAGTACTTGAAAATGTTCTAGATACGGAAGGTTTTAAGCGTGAAGTACCATGCCCAACCTGTGGTAAAGCCGCGAGCGAGCGTCATTTTGATGAGTTAGTTGGTGGATGTATCAATCCAGTGTATTCGCTCGATTGTTCCCACTGCGGTCATCATGAGTGTGACAAGGAGTACTGCTCTACTTGTGACGCTCTTAATGATTTGAGTGAGCATAGAAACGAAAGACTTCTTCATTGTGTGATGCTGTTTGATCACGCTGGAGAATATGTTCAAGCCGCTCAGAGCGTCCCTGGTATGTTATGGACCCATTTAAAGCACGAAATCTACCGTGACCAAGATATCCGACAGGGACTTTGTCACTGGTTAGATTTAGATACGCCAACACCAACGTTGATGATCAAGTTACTTCGACAGAAGTTGTTCGATATCCGCTTCAAGGTTCGTCTTGATGCTCGCATCGAGCAAGGGAAGCTGAACGAAGCTTAAAACTTTATTGTTATTTTTCTTAACCTCCAGAGGTAATACATGAACGCATCTACTATTCAAACAATAGCTCTAAAGCTGCTTCAAAAACTTAAACTTATCCCTAATGATTTGATTTCATTGTCCCAACTTGATTATCAGGTTCCCTTAGAGAAGCACCTAGACGAGTACAGAGAGTTAATTACTACTATCGAGAATCAAACTCAATTTTTCAGTCAATCCAAAACACCTTGGTCAAGAAACCATGCCCTCATTCATGACGAATATTTGTCGTTTCTGTGCGCTTGTAAATCCAATACGAGTAAATCAAAGAGCGGCAGCCCTGTCAGAGACCGGCCAAAGGTCATTGGCAATACAACTACCCAACAACACACAGATATAGTGAACGATAAACAGAAGCCATCAACTCTTCCTGATCAAGCACAATTTGAAAGAGATGTAGAGTGGTATCAAAACAAAATGATCGAACGGTCATTGGGGTTCGCTTATTGGGAAGAGATTTTTGACTGTTCTTTTTCACGAGGAGCTGAAAATTCCCCAACTTATTGGCACAAAGTCCATAAGGAAGCGAGCAGACGATTCGAACAACAACTTCCTTCAGAAGACTTAGATTTCAAAGCTAGCTACCGTGAGTTAAATCGATTGGCTTTATTTATCATCAATGTTATCGCTGGGTGTTTAATTGACACACAAGGAAAAATCAACACAGACACGATGGAAGAAATACTACAAATCACTCATAACTTATGGAACGATAAAGCACCAAGAACGCTAGAGCAACACGATCACGTTGTAAGCCAATTATTAGCATGTTTAAAGCGGATTGAAATAAACACCAATAGCCCCTTTACTGAATTTGTCCATTATGATGAGATCATGAACATTCAAAGGTTAAAACAAGGCTCTGATCATGACCATAGCAATGAACAAGGAAACACGGGAAGTAATCCATGGTGAAAAACTGCGAGCGATGGATGATGATGAGATCCAATCTTCTACCTATGTATGTCCATATGACAATTGTGCAATTCCTGCTATACCAAGCTCCTTCAAGTTAAATAACAAAAAAGGCTCCTATTTTAAATATAGAGAGAAACACAAAGACGGTTGTCAATCTAAACACCATCGCAAACGTCAAAAAAAAGGTGGGACTCAAAATACTGATTTCACGGCGCACGTCAGTCAAATAACACTCCCTATAGCTAAGAATAGCTCGCACAGTTACACGAGAACATCAGCCCAAAACAGTAACCTTCCAAAACAAACTCAACCCCAAGGAAGAAGCTCTAGATACTTAGATGCCGTCGTTGATTTTTATTTAAATGATCCAGACAGTGCCGAAACCAAACCGCTAAAGCTTCCAGAAAACAAGGAAAAAACTTATAGAAGTACCTTTCAGAGAGTAATAAATGACAAGGATTATCTACGAGGTCATATTTTCTATTGCAAGATAAAATTTACTCAGCGAGAAGAAATGCATGAAGATGATATGATATTGACTCTTCTCCCCACATATCAAGGAGAACACTATACTTTAACGATTTCCACCCAAAACTGGTCAAAAAATCAAAAAGCAGCCTTTCAGCTAGAGTACCAAGCCCTATTAAAATCAGCTAAAGAACACTATATTGACGCAAAGAAAAATGAGAAAAAGGTGACACTACATCCTTATATATTTTTCTTAAATTACAAAAATGCTAATAATAATTCAAACTTTAATATCGAGTATTTTGAGTTCATTTCTTTGCATTTTTCGAACGAATTTAGCTTACCTTTCAATAAGTTTGGTATCGCAGAAGTCGCAGAAGTCGCAGAAGTCGCAGAAGTCGCAGAAGTCGCAGAAGTCGCAGAAGTCGCAGAAGTCGCAGAAGTCGCAGAAGTCGCAGAAGTCGCAGAAGTCGCAGAAGTCGCAGAAGTCGCAGAAGTCGCAGAAGTCGCAGAAGTCGCAGAAGTCGCAGAAGTCGCAGAAGTCGCAGAAGTCGCAGAAGTCGCAGAAGTCGCAGAAGTCGCAGAAGTCGCAGAAGTCGAAGTCGCAGAAGTCGCAGAAGTCGCAGAAGTCGCAGAAGTCGCAGAAGTCGCAGAAGTCGCAGAAGTCGCAGAAGTCGCAGAAGTCGCAGAAGTCGCAGAAGTCGCAGAAGTCGCAGAAGTCGCAGAAGTCGCAGAAGTCGCAGAAGTCGCAGAAGTCGCAGAAGTCGCAGAAGTCGCAGAAGTCGCAGAAGTCGCAGAAGTCGCAGAAGTCGCAGAAGTCGCAGAAGTCGCAGAAGTCGCAGAAGTCGCAGAAGAATCATCCAACTTTTTCAAAAGATCTGTCAAGTCAATTATTAAGTTTTTATCTAAAAAATAGCTCTAATTAGATGGCAATTACGCATTGATCACTTTGAACTAATTGCATTTGGCAACGTGTATGCCACCTACTTACTCACCCTTGATGAAACAAGCCTCAAAAAGTCATTGAGAATACTTAAGGAGGTTATGTTGGGCATTACTCACAAACAGTTCCATACCAACAACACACGTATTCTTTCCGTAGGATTTATGCTTGAGATTGTTATTGGCTTACTTTTCGGTATCGGACTGCACTAAACCCAACCATCATTCAGAAACAGCTCGCTTTTGCCTGCTATAAGAATCTAATTCTTGTTGAGGCGAAAGGAGTACGCCTACGGCGAGCCCTTAAACGCTGAAATATCAAAAGCACAACGACATCCAAAGAGACGGGCAAGCTTCAACCTAGTTCGACCTCTTCCTCAACGCCTTTTTAAACCATCGGAATACCAATATGTTTAACGTAGAACTTCCTTCTTCTCACCCTGAGTCATTACTCAATATAAAGGTCAAAGCAACGTTATTAACGCCCCCCTTTACCGATATAACGTTTCAGTACAGTCAAATCGATTGGCCATCCCATCATTGCGAACCGAATGGCATTTTAGTCAATCATTATTACCCACCTAATCACCGCTCTGCCTATGGCAGTGCCGCATTAATCGACTATAGCTCCATGAGGATTGAGCTAAACAACATGTAAGTGGAGGAGATATGGACCCCCCCATCACAATGAGCTTATTGACCTTGTTAAAGCACTGCCGTAGGCCCTTGTATTATAAAACCAAAATCAATCAACTCCGTAACCATGAAACCTTGTCATTAGGCGCCATCCGCCAATCCAATAACCGAGGCGGGTTTGATTATGGCCAAGCCTACATTCAAAAACGCACGAAGGGCCGCTATGAATTTGTCGGTATCTGGACACTGAGTTCCAAATCCACACGTAAATGGTGTTGGGTTCAAGGCGGGTTCACTGTCAATAAAGGTCAGGTACAATTCGAAAATGACATTAATGAACAACAGCTTCGTGCTTTTTTCAAAGTATGTCGTTACCTAGGCGTCTACAAACGTGACGAGGAACGTCGCCGCCGAATCATCATCGCGTCTCACCGTCGCGTCAATAACCAATACCCTCACACTTATGGTTCATACGACTATCCCCTAACAAATGAAGAAGACAGTTGGTTTTATGAACATGATTTTAAATCCTTATTTTGTGGAGAAGTCATAAACAATGGTCGTGGATGGCAAAGCGCCAGGTTTACCCTAGATATTCGCGACCGCATCGCCGCAAACCCAGTATTGGTCTTTTTAGATAAATATCAAGAGGTAGACTAATGCACGTATCCTTCTCTTTCCCTAATACCGACATTCATCTCTCTCAATCAGTAACCCAGGCATTCTATAGGCGTTCGCACGCGCTCAACTATGGAGTAATGGATTGGTCAGAATTAAGGGCTTGGTTAAACAGTCAGACTTGGATGCGTATGGTCAAGCACGTGGAGCAACCAGAGGCTGACACGTTAGAGCTATGCGGGTTTTATCGAATGGTAAAGCACCACCGCACGCACGCGGTTACGTTTGAACGTAAAACCTTACAGATAACGGATGACATGATGTCAGTGTGGTCATGGCGGCGTACATCGTATATACCAGGATTCGCACTACAATATTGTGGTGGTCAAATCTCTCATCATTTTCAGCTGATATTGGATACGGTGCTCGATGCATTGTTAAAAGACCTCGTTAAGCAAGGGATAACTCAAGTCTATGCACCCAACCGTCAAAGTGCTATTAAGACTATACCAAACCAACGCTTTGATAAACGTGAACGCTCAGAACACCTAATACCCATCGACCAACCATGGGGCAGGGAGTTACTCACCAAACGGCTCACCAATCAGTTTGCTATTCTTGGTGATGACTCTAGAAGAGCTGGCAAAAGTCTCGCGAAATATCTCTGGGCCTTTGTAGACAAACCTGTACTGTCTTTGTATTTGAAAATCCATCAATGTTCGTTGAGTGCCACGTCGTTTAAAGCGGTCCATGCATTAGCGAACCAAAAACTGGATGTGCAGAGGTTTCAAACGCAGGCATTGTGGCTTCCCTGGTTATCGCGAGTCCACAGAAAACATTACCATCACCCAGAGCTGTTTAGTTATTCGTATTTATTGACGTGCGTAAGAGGTGATGTGACTAAAAACATGGTGAGGAAAATCAACCAGCAACAAAGACAAGTACAACATTGGTTGATAGAACACCTTCACCACGCTCCTCAGTTACTTCCCGTACTTGGCATGCTTCGCGCCTATCCAAGCAGCATTGTCCTGAAACTGTTGAACATTATTGCACGGGTGCCTCTAGACCCATGCTACGACGACCGACGACCCATACCATCGAACAAACTCATTGTGCATATCGTACAGCGCTGGGCACACTATTTTTTACCGATGGCAGGTCAAGTAAAAGTCAGAAAACAGAAAGACCAATGGCGGCGTGCGCTGAATCAGTTTCAAGATATTTGGGATTGGATGCTCAATGAAGAGGTGGCGCTGCACAAAAACCAAACTTGGTACTCTCTGACGCAGCAGCACGAACGATGGATAGCCAAGCTCAATGTGGAGAATCAAGCGAAAGCCGAAGCGCTTGACGCCACCACTTGGACATCTTGCCAAAACGCCTACATGCTACCCAAAGTAAGCATAGAAGAAATCACGGCAGGACAGAGACTAAGGCAAGAAGGTCGTGAGATGGAGCATTGTGTGTTTTCCTATTTGGAGGATTGCGCTAAAGGCCGCTATCGAGTGTTTTCACTTAAGCGAGAAAAGGAGCGCGCCACACTAGGGTTATCTCAAGACCCTATTACCTTACAGTGCCAGTATGACCAACTAAGAGGTGCTCAAAACGAACTGAGCAGTCGCGAAATGGAGCAAGCGACCAGACAGCTTATTCAACAAATCAATACGAAGATAATCACGTTTCAATCTTAACCCTTACGCTTTGTTCTCACTAAAAGCGTATCGACCAACCCGTCCAATCTATTAAGGAAAGCTTTCATGCAATATGCACTTATCACTTTAGAAGGTGCGGCATTTCGCCCTTTGGTGGATGCCGCCGAAATATACGCGTTCAACCAAGGTATCGACGAATTCCAAGACGCCCCGCCAACCGACAATGACAAGCAAAGCTTGGATATGGCCATCGTCTATGGCGTTTACAAACCACAGCCGGATATGCAATTTCCTAAAAGTGAAATCAAACGTCATTTGCTAGAAGGTGTCGGTCACTGGCTCGCTCATATCCATGGATTGGAAACACTCTACCTATTACTGGAAGATATTGAGATGTTTGATGATGTCACGTTGGTGAGTCATTGCGGCCACTGTCCAAAGCCTCATGCGACAAAAGATATCGCCTTTGCCGCGTTAATGGGAGTACCGAAAGTTTTTGAATTTGGGAAGACTCTGGCTAAAACCACTTACCTACGCTGGCACGATATGGACGTGCTCACCAACGCCCTCAATAGGAAAGGTTTGTACACACTTATCGCACCTGAGAAACGCTTTAGTAAAGCTCTGACGAAAGCCAATTGGCGCTCACGAATAGATCAGAAGCGAGCGATTAAATACGCACAGAAATGGCGATAAGTGAATACGTCTTGTAGGCAATACCGCCTTTAAACCTCTCAATAATTCGATCAAATCTAAAGACCTTCGATTCCCCCGATAGACAACGCACTTTTAAAACAATCCAAAGACTGAAATTTTTCAGTTAGTATCAAGAAGTATTAATTGACTCAACTACTCTTGGAGATAATTAACCGTGCGCAAAAGTGATTTCTTAGGTCAACTTAAATCCCTCGTTTCAGGAAACAACCCAGTAACCAACAAGCCTCTTTCAAACACATCCATAATGAAAGATTACAACAACATTAAGCTTCTCGTTGCATTAATAGAAGAACTGGAAATATCTCTAGAAGAGGAACGTTTAATCCAAGAAAAAAAGAAAAGCTTAGAAGAAAGGAGCGCCCAAAACCGCCTAGAAGGAAAACCAGAACGACACGGTTTTTCATGGACAGAAAGTGAAAAAATCGAGTTAAAAGATGCCTTTTTACAAGATTTATCACCAAAAACAATTGCTAAAGCTCATCAACGGACAATTGGCTCTGTCATTTCCCAACTATTGACAATGAAGTTGATTGATCAAGATGAAGCAGACTCATATCAATGATTCTTACTTATTATTAATGAGGTTCCCTAATGACCGAAATCATCCAGCAACTAACCAACCAAAGACGAGCAAAGTCATTACTAAAACACGCCACTCAACATCAAATTAAACGGATACTGGATAACATAGTTTCCATAAAAGAAGAGAAAGAGCACGAAGCCCAAAAGCAAGCTGAACACGAACAACAAGAGCGCCAAGCGCTCGAAGAAATGCGCGAGGAAATCCTCAATAAAGGGCTCGACTTTGACAAGCTTGTTAGCTTAATGAAGCCTCAAAGAAAAGCCAAAAAACGCAAGTCTACAGGCACAAAAGGCACACCAAAAACCTACCGTTACGGTGACAACAAAACATGGAATGGCGAAGGAGACGTCCCCGAAGAAATGCAAAAGATGCTGGATGAAGGATTGGAACTCGCCGATTTTTTGCAGCCAGAGTGAGGCCGACTATCCCAAACAACTGACGTTCACTCACTAAGAATTTTCCACTAACTCACTCCAAACTCGACCCGCAAAAACGATTTTTCCTACACGGAAAATCGCCCTTTCGCGCCCGTCCATCACCGTGCAATTTCAATCCCCCAAGGATTGTTAAATTGCTAGAACGTGATGGGAGGAAGCGTAAAAAACGACAAGCCGAAACGCTGAAAGAGACGGAACAAAATGGGACTTCTGGGCGTTCTCACGCCCCCATTTTGAGACGTCGATAGAGGCGTTGAAAGCGTTCGTTTTTTCAACCTTAGCGAGCACTAAGCGAGCTTTAGGTTGCAGCCCTTTAGGGTCGAAGCGTTCAGCGAAGAACCTGAGACGAGGGAGTCCCCGACCGAAGGCTCAGGCGGGGGAGCCGAAACAAAACGTCCAGCGTCCAGCGATTAAGACGAGACCTCCTCCCAGAGGTCGATTTTGTTTTGGGGGCTTGCCCCCGAAAACCGTCGAAGTGGGCGAGACCAAGCCCGTCTGGTTAGTGGAAAAGGAGACATTTGAGCAAGCAAGTTTACGCAGCGGCAAAATGGGGACTATTTCCTCTTCCAGAGGGGCTTGGTCGCGCCTGCGCGCGGCGGTTTTCGGCTTCTTTTGCTCTTAGATTGGGGTTGTGAGCGTGAGGACGTTCAGGACGAAGGATCATAATTCCAATCCATTGAAAAAGCGCGGCTTTTTTAATGATTAGTCCTCTGGACTAACTCGTAATCCTACCCCTCCAAGGGCAGGATTTAAGAGGGCTACCTATGACTGCTACCTATGACAGTTACTTATTACTCTCGGACATAAGTAACTGTCATAGGTAGAAGGCATAACTAACTGTCATAAGAAAATAACATTTTCATAGGATACACACCATGCTCGATCGCATCGAATATCAGCTCTATCTCGTGGCGTTGAATATCCTTTCAACGCTCTATGTTTTTACCTATTACTTTGGGATCATTCTCAGTTTTCTCTCGGGATTGATCATGCCTATTTTGCACTTCAACAAACCCGAGAGAGAAGAACAAGATACCGTTGTGCGACGACTGTTTATTGCCTCGGCATTCGTGCTTTTTATCTTTGGTACGCTCTCGAACTGGACCGTTCCTGCACTGATTGATCTTACGAAAGAGATGTATGGCGTCTCGCCACAAGCCGTACATTATCCCCTTTCTCAATGGTTACTCATCCCTGTCTTTATTGCTGGCATCGTGAGTCATATTTACCTTCGCCGTACTTACACTCCAATGCTGAATCAACTCAAGTTACGCTTCACTAAACGCACCAAAGCAGAGCGCGAAACTCGCACCGATGTTCGTAGCGTAAAAGAATTATTACCAGAAACTACAGAGTACGATCCTCTGCAATACATTGATCTTAAAAAAGGGATATTTGTAGGGTTGGACACTCAGCGAAACCCTCAATACATCCCAACAGAAAAATTCAGAAAACAGCACGCAGATATCATCGGTACTACCGGTGCTGGCAAAGGGGTGGCCTCTGGACTTATTCTTTACCAGTTGATCAAGGCAGACGAAGGCGTATTTGTTCTTGATCCAAAAGACGACGAGTTTGCGCCTCATTTAATGCGCAAAGCCTGTGAAGATGCGGGAAAACCGTTTTACTTAATCGACCTTCGCAAAGAAACACCTCAACTGGACTTACTGGCCGGCGCAACCCCAGACCAAATAGAGGAATTATTGGTCGCAGGATTTAGCTTTGCTGAAAAAGGGGATATAGCGGACTTCTATCGAATTGATGACCGAAAGGCGGCAAGGAAAGCGCCTTTGGAAGCAAGCGACGACGAAAGAAAAACTCTGCGTGGGATCTTCCATTCAAATTACGTTCAAGGGTTACAAGACACCGTGAAAGCCTTTTTTGGAAAGATGGAAGAAATGTCTTTCGTCGAAGCCATTAACGCTAAAGACGGTCTCGACTTGCGCACCATATTCGATAAGGGTGGGTGCTGTTACATCATTGGCAGTATGCGCAACTCGAAGATCTTGATCGCGCAAAAAATGTTACTCATTCGACTGTTTCAAATTGCCGAAACCCGCGATCGTGTCAATACAACACCAAGACCCATTGCGATTTTTTTGGATGAATTGAAATACCATATTTCCAAACCGGCTATGGAAGGATTGGGAGCCGCCAGGGATAAAGGCGTGCATTTGTTACTGGCACACCAATCCGTTGCCGACTTGCGTGATTGCCCTGCGGATTTGAACGGCGACGCCGTCGTTGGCGCCGTCGTTGAAAACACCAAGTTCAAATTGGTGTATAAACTTCAAGATCCAGAAACCGCCGATTGGATTGCGAAAATGTCGGGGATTATTTTAGTCGATGATGAAACCCGTTACATTGAGACAGACGCGTCATTATCCGAAGTGGTGGAATCAAAGCGCAACATTCGACAAGCAGAGCGGCAATATGTGGATACCAATATGTTGCTGAACTTACCGCCCTTTGTCAGTTACATCTTTACCGAATCAGACACCCCGAAACCGTCTTTGATCTCCCCTATCAAAGTCATAAAATCTGAGTTACAGGTACATCAAATTACTCAAGAAGACAACGCGGCTGTCGTCACGCCAGTTCAGCAAGAAGCTGAACAAGACATCGAAGCTACTGAGCCGAAAAACGACTCTCCATTGCGGCAACAAACACAAGAAACATCATCACAAGACCGTGAATCTCAAGAAGATGCTGCACCAGAAAATGGTTCACCCAATACCGAAGAGCCAACACCTACCCCCTCCATTCATTCAGATAAGAAAGGATTGGGACTCACTGAGAACGAAAACACGAACTCAGGGGATCACAAAGCACACACCCAAGAAGAAAACATGACGGCAACCTTGTCAAACTCGCCGCTAGACCCCTTAACGAAGGAAGCGACAAATGACAACGCTAAAAAACAAACTCCCCAAAAAACGTACACTCAAACAAAACCAACACTGAGTGAAGAAGACATGATCAAAAAATTCAATCAATCCATGAAGGAATTCGACGATGCTGACGCTCTCTAACCAAACCTTACATTATCTATGGGACACCCCTCACCCTCAAACAAAGCCTTATGTAGTTGATGGAAAGTTCACCTATGACAGTGTGTTTTCAGTCCTGGCCTTTGCTTCCAACCCTAGACACAAAGACGTAAAAAAGTTTGCCGAAGCAACGCTACAAAATATTGAGGAGCATTTGGTGGCGTACCGTCAAAACGTTAGAGAAGCGCACCAAATCCTCTCTGGGTCGTGTGGCGATATCGACTTCACCCCCGTCCAATTTCAGCAATACGCATTACATTTTGATGAAAAGAAACTCAACTCCGCCCCCGCTATGTTACTGAAAGCCTTCTTAGAAACGGACGTGCTTTTTGTGGATATAGAAAAGGCGCTGAAAAGCGGTGAAATGATGACGCACATCAGCAAAAAGGAGAAAAGCCGACATATTAACCAGCTTAAAAAACTACTCAATCGATTGTCATACACCGCGGTTCAATTCCATAAGCTCCGCAAAGGAGGATAAGCATGGCTAAACTTTTGCACATTGAGGATGCAAAACGAAGAGGCAAAGAAAAACGCCAGTTGATATTGAATTTTTTAAGCATGGAAGGGTATTCGAATTTAAGCAATCTCTTATTACTTTTGAACACTCAAAAGCAAAATATTTACAGCTTACTCAAAAAACTTGTAAAGCAAGGGGTTGTTCAAAAACACACCTTAAAATTTGAGTCAGGCGATATTGCATTATGGGGGATCACCGAACAAGGATTAGGGGAATGTGATTATGATGAAAACAGCCCTCCAGTCATGCAAGCATTTGAACCCTCACGCGTTAAATTTACCACGCTTAACCACATGCTGATGAACCAACGAGTCTACCTAACGCTCTCTAAACAGGATTGGCACAGTTGGCAAAACGGTGACCGTCAAGTATTCAAAGATAAATACGACGTCGAGCATCGTCCTGATGCTGTTTTCACCACGCCTACTGGTGTCAATTACGCCATTGAAACGGAATTGACGTTAAAAACTCCTACTCGCTATCGCTCAATTTTGAAAAGTCATATCGTGGCGTACAACAAAGGCTACTGGCAAGGCGCCGTGTATGTGGTCAAAGACGACAATTTTAAAAAGCACCTCAATCGACGTTTCGATAACGTGAAATACATCGCCTTTGATGAATCAAGGCAACCGTTTGAGCACTACCGGAACGATCATTTCATCATTCTGACACTCGAAGGGTTAAAAAACCTGCAAGTCACTCGATAACCCTATTTCCATCCACCCTAAATACGCTCTCCATTCGGTAGAGCGTTTTTTATTGGAGCACCACTATGCGCGTATTTATTGCTGAAAAACCCTCACTCGCTACCGCCATTTTTAAAGGACTGGGCGGCAACCCCGACACAGAAAAGAAACACGGCTATTACCAAAAAGGCAGTGACATTGTCACATGGTGTTTCGGGCACTTACTGGCATTGTTCGATCCCGAAGACTACGACGAAAGCCTTAAACGCTGGACTTTGGACAGCTTACCCATCAAAACGCCTTACCCTCCGGCATTCAAACCTCGCCAAGACTCAAAAAAGCAATTGGGGATTGTGCTCGATTGGGTCAAAAAAGCTGACCGCATTGTCCATGCGGGCGACCCCGACCCTGAAGGATGCTTGTTGATTGATGAGATCTTGATGTACGCGGGCAACACCAAACCCGTTGAGCGACTATTAATCGCCGACTTAAACGATAAGCCAGTGAAAAAAGCCCTCGCCAACATGCGCCCCAATGCTGAGTTTTTGCCATTAACGCAAAAAGCCATGGCCAGAGCGTTGGCCGATCAGTCTTTTGGCTATAACCTTACTCGCTCTTATACCCTAAAAGCTCGTGAAAAAGGCTTTGATAGTGTGCTCAATATCGGTCGAGTCATCAGCGCCTTAATCGGTATGGTCAATGAACGAACCTTAGCAAACCAGAACCACCAAAAACAAACCTACTTTGAGTTATACGGGACGTTCCAGTTTGGCCACCAAACGGTAAAAGGCAAACTGCAACCTAATGAACACCTATTTTTAGACGAAGACAATCGCTTAATTGATGGAGCGCAAGCCCATTCCATCAAAATCGCTGACACAGGAGCCGAAGGGACCATTAAGCACGTCGAAACAAAAAAAGAGGTGCGTCAGCCACCTATGCCGTTTAATCTCTCCAAGCTGCAAATTGAAGCTTCAAAACGATGGGGTTATAAACCCAAAGACACCCTCGACATTGTTCAGGCTTTGTACGAGAAGCACAAGCTACTCACTTATCCACGAAGTGATAACCAATACCTCAGTGACGCCCACCTAGAGGCGGCTCCTGACATTCTCAATGCGATCAAAGCCACGATGCCTAACCTTACCTCACAGTTACATGGCGCAGCCCTTAGTTCGACGCATAAAGCGTTTAACGCCTCTAAAATCGAAGCGCACCACGCCATTATCCCAACGGAAAAACAAGGTGATGCGTCAGCGCTGTCTGAAAAAGAGCAGCGTATTTATGAACTGGTCGCCAAGCACTTCATCGCGTTGTTCTATCCTGAATCCATCAGAGAAAAGACCACCGTCGATGTGGGCTGCGTCATGAGCCGTATCTATCGCGCCACGCAATCCACATTGCTCACTCAAGGTTGGGAAGTCCTCTTTAAAGGCGAACACCAGGACAAGCCCAATGCGCAGCTAGGGGATTTAACCACGCTGTCAAAAGACGAGACAGGACCTTGTGACGCGGTCGATGTCATCGAGAAAGACACTAAGCCGCCAAAACTCTTCGATGATGCCAGTTTGCTCAAAGCGATGACCGAAGCCGCAAAGTTTGTTAAAGACGCGGCGCTGCGTAAGCAACTGGAAGCCAAAGATAAAAATACTCGTGGGGAAAACGGCTCAATAGGGACAGAAGCTACGCGAAGTGGTCACATCGAAAAATTGCGTAGCTTGAAACATTTGATTCAGGTTGGCAAAGAAAAAGGCTACAAAAACCCTGTATTTAAAACCACCGAAGCAGGACAAGAGTTTTGTGCCCTACTCCCACCTGAAATCATCATGCCCGATATCTCTGCGATTTGGGAAGGAGATTTTGATTTAATAGCAAAACAAGAGTACGACTTAGAGCGCTTTATCGCGGCGGTAGATAAGTACATCGAGCACCGTGTTGAGCATGTCAAAGAGCATGGAGTTCCAATCACAATAAGAGAAGGGATCACTTGCCCAACATGTCAACAAGGCCGATTATTAAAACGTAACGCTAAAAATGGCGCGTTCTGGGCTTGTAATCGTTACCCTGATTGTAAAACCACGTTTCCTAACGATAATGGAAAGCCCAACCTCAACCCCAAGCCTAAACAAAATAACGGCACGATGCGTGAAGATGAAGCCTGTGGTCAATGTGGCAAACCGCTCATCCAACGCCCCACCAAAAAACCTGGTAACTTTTGGTGGGGCTGCTCAGGCTTTCCTAGCTGCAAAGTGCGTTATTTTGACAAAGATGGGCGCCCAGATAGAGACAAAGGTGAGTTGTAATGTCTAACACTATCGAAGAGTGCCGCTTTATTGTCGCGCTGACTCCAACCCAATTACAGGTGTTGCTTAATCGGGGTGAAACCGCCTCGAGGCACTTGTATTGTACTTTTATTAGTACGCACCTTCCCAAAGACTTGCTTCACCAGGTCAATACTTCCCATATCGCCAGCTTATCATTTTCAGATGGTCGCACGCTCTACCCACCTCAAGTTAGCCACTGCGCTTAACTCAAAAGAAAGCCCGATAGTAGAAACTATCGGGCACTTTAGTTTAAGCAGCTTTGGACACCAACGTCTCCTCAAATGCTTTTAAATATTGATGGGCTTTGCTCGCTTGGGCGGCGGCTTTGAAAATATAACGCTTGTCATTTTTCAATACCTCCAACCAACTCGCAATGTACGATTCGTGTTGAACGTCACCAGTAATGCCAAAGTCCGCCATTAAAAACGCTGCGCCTAACTCTGCCACCAACTCCTCAAACGCGTAATCCTTACTCCCAAACCTACCTTTACTCTCGCGATTTAAACGGCTCCAATGACCCGTCCAGTGCGTTAGCTCGTGCATGATTGTGGCGTATAAATCCGCTGTATGATGGAATCGTTCACGCTCTGGTATCACAATTTCATCCGTCGATGGCCTGAAATACGCTTTCTGACCGTGATAACTTATCGACGCGCCGGTCTGTGCAATAAATGCTTCCACATTGTCCAACGTTTCTATGTCATGGTTGTCCTGAGCCTCGATAGTGACTGGACGCTCAATCCCTTCCACTTGGTCAAGATTGAAAACACAGTACGTTTTCAGCATCGGATAGCTTTCTTCCACTTCCTTGCCTTTTTCATTCACACCCGTTTTTTCTACCGTTTTGTAAAAAAAGATATGCGTTCCTTTCTCACCTTTTCGTACCTGACCTCCAAGTGCTTTCGCTTGCTTGAAAGTCAGCCACTGCGACGACGAAAAACGATGCATTTGAGCGCTCATCCAAAGCAGCATGATATTCATGCCTTGATACTCTGAATGCGTCGAAAAATTGCTTGGAATACCTGACGCTTGAGACACTTCCCAAGGGCATGACCATGGCTTAATGCCTTGCTCCAACGCTTCTATGATTTGGTTTGTCACTTCCTGGTAAAAGTCTGTTTTTGATTGGTGTGTAGTCATAAGAACCACTCCTTGAATTAGTCGATTTAAAAAAACGCTAATTCGGCTGGCCAATGCCAGACGAACTGGCATTGCCTTGCGGAGTGTTCCGCTACAAATGATTGTTGTTATGCGTGTTTCAGTCGGTCTTCCCAACTCAACGCCCAATGAACACGAAAAATCTCGTCCATATTGGGGAGTTGATACACATAATTTGATAATTGATTTAACAGAGCCTCAAAGTGCTTGGTTTCGGCGTTTAAACCGTGTTTCCTTGCACTGAGGTAGAACTTCTCAAAAAGAAACAGCATGATAGCCATTCCCAAAGAGCGTGGCGTCATGTCATACCCAACGTCCGCATTTGGAAAGGCAAACCACCCTCCATTGCTTAGCTCTACAATGCCCCATTTTACCCGCCTTAAATCCTGATTTATCCCGCAGCATTTTGTTCCTATGAGCTTCATACCACATTCAAAATGAACGTAAGTTTGAGACACAGACGCAATATACTCGCGCGCAATAGGCTCGTAACTCACAAGATTGGCGTAAATTGGTTCGTGTTGCATAGAAACCTCTCTAGATAAACAAAAATAAACTGTTCATCCATCTGACCGCTGTCAGACGAACTGACAGGGCGCGGAGGTATCCGCAAAAAAGCAGGACATCACGCTCACCAGAAAAACTGGCTGGGTCGCAAGTATCCGCTATGATAGGTAATTTGGTGTGTAATTCAGTTAAGCGAAGAATTTCAAAATGTGCTCTTTAAAGAACACCGTAAACGTCAGAACAACGATTAGCCATTGAAGGCGATCAAACTTACCTTCCAGCTTATCAAAACGCTTATCAAAACGCTTATCAACTTGCTCAAATCGCTTATCGATCTGCTCAAATCGCTTATCGATCTGCTCAAACCGCTTGTTGTTATCCGCCTTTAACTCCCGTACAAACTCTTTCAGATTATCTACCGACTCTTGAGTGGCATAGTGATGCTCAAACTGCTTCGCATGAAGCAAGGCATCAACCAATTTTTCAGCCGGTATCTGTACGGTGTTCATTTCATTATCCATATTATCTCCTTTTATTAAGGAGAAACGCCCATAGGGACGTTTCCCTATGAGGCTTATTGATTAGTGTAGTTCCCACGCGTTGATGGAAATCTGCCACACTTTCCAGAAGTGTGGGTATATCCAGTATGGTGAATATGCCATCATATTTCAACCATTTTAACTAAGTGCCTACCGATACTGATTTAGTTCGAGTTTTTATAATATCCGATATAGAAAACCAGGCTATTAAGGTCACCGAGCTGCATATTAACATCACTTCTTGAATCGAAGGTTCTGAATATAGCGCTGACTCAAACAAGTAAGAAATAGCAGGAATCACTGATAGCATACAGACCGTCAGCACAGGCTTAGTGACTTCCATTCCTTTTTGAAGTAAAAAGAACGGGAGTACAAAACCAAATATAGAAAGCCCAGACACCTCGACTAGCCCCACTTCCTCGCTAAGGCTAGCACCAGTTGAAAAGACGACACCTGTAGCGACAATACCTGATAATAGAAAACGAAATGCCAAGATTTCATCAATGGACAAATCACCCATAAACTTAGCGTTCGACTTTAATGAAATTAGCGCAGCACCGATTCCGGCGAGGGCCGCTAAAACCAAACCAAGCAACAACGCTGCTTCTATTGCATTGACCTTAACTGCAAACAAAAGAGTTAGCAAAGCAATGGTCAAAGCTTGTGCCAACCTACCAACAGATTCACGAGTTATCACTGAGACTACAACCACAGCTACTGCCGATTCAAATAGAGCAGCACTGGAAGCTGGAATATAGATTAAAGCCAAATGAAACGAGAAGAATGCTAACAAAGTATATAAATTCATCTTTGCCAATGACAGCACCTTCTCCCTAGTGAGATTCAAATTGTTCGAAGCCACTAGTTTGCACAGAAAAAATAGCGAGCATAAGAAAAAGGAAGCCGCAGAGAAAATCATAATTTCCCCACTACTAAACTGAAAACTAACACGAGACAAAGCGAATGCCTGCAATGTCACCGAGGCCAAAATTAACACAAAACCCAACATATCTACCCCTGATTCCGTATAAACCTCATGCCCCAAGCTCTTTAATCGCTTTTCGAGGCTAGATTAACATTAAGCATCTTGAAAACATTCGATCCACACTCCATATCTTTCTCACCAGATGTACTATCTTCATGCTCGCCAGCGCTGAAAGATAAGAGACCATAACTGACTATAGAGAAACGCTTCAAAACCTTATGCAACCCATCAAAGACTTTGATTACTACCGGAACCTTCACCAAGTTGTGAGTAACGCCTTGCTTCACCTATTATGCAAAATTTCAGTATCAGAGCGTCATATTCCTACTGCGAAACGCAATGAGATTTTGATACGTTATCTGAAGCCGAAGGCGAGTGATAAAGCTTACAGTAACATTAAAAAAGACATCAAACTCATGCTTCAAGTCGGGCGTCATAAGAGAGGGAACTTAGAAAGGCGATTGTATCAGTTAAACGACAAGGCCAAAGAGACCAAAATCATTGGCGCAGAAAGGCTCTACAGCTTACTGGTTTACCTTTATGACCATGAAGGTATTGAGTCGAAGTTATTTGAGGAGGGTCAAACACCAGAGCCAGGTATTTTGTATATGTTAGAAAGCCACATTGAAAACTGTATCGATGAGGATGACAACCAAGTATCGCCGATGTCAATGCTTATCCAACTAGAGCGCGCGCCTGAGCTTATTGATATTATTAACCAACATGGCTGCTTCCAGGCCGAAATGAAAGAATGGAACAGTGACACCTTCCAAGCCCACCTACTCCTCCATCCTGCAATGAAGCATTAAACCATCTATGATGGACAAGGAAAAAAGAGCGGCACAATTTTTAGCCAAGGCCAAAGAAAAGTTTGGGGACCTCTATGATTACTCAAACATTCAGTACGAGCACAACCGCGTACAAGTGACCATCATTTGCCCTCATCATGGAGAATTCCGGGTACTGCCGAACAACTTTCTGGCCAGAGACATCGGTTGCCCTCATTGTGGGCGAGAAGCCGCAAGACAGAAAAGGCGAGAGAACTACAACAAAAAAAGAGCCATCGATGGCTGCGGGGCCAACCAGTTCAATGTCCGTGGTTATCAAACCCAACACCCTGATCTATTGAAAAAAATATTTGAGTAACCTCAATGACGCAACGCCGTCACTTTAGGGTTTACATGAATGTAAGCCAGGTCGCAATCAAACTCCAACTTAGTGCCTTGCTGATGCGCCACGGCTGACATAAAACGCGCCATACAACTCAAGGTTTCTTCTGTCCCTAACTCAGCCAACGCCTCAACAATGTGTTGATAAAACTGCTCTTTCTGTTTTGATTTCATCGGTCCCAACACCTTTTACTCAACAAAACCATCTTACCAAGCATCGCTCTACAAACATACTCATTTGCATGCAGTGCGCTTGTGATAACATTCTCAACATCAACGATGAATTAATGATTCTTAAGTAAGTGACAAGCCCGTTTGTACCCCGTCAAATCCCACTTACAAACACACGAAAGTGCCTCTCTCAGAATAAAACAGAACGATTATTACTTAACCAACAAAGACTGTACACCATGATATTCATACCGTTGATATACAACTCACTTTCTATTGCATTCAGTCATCAATGGTCCTACCACTGCCTCTCTCCTATCGCGCAGTCAACTACACTAAGTGAGTGTCAGAGGCGATAAAACCAACCACCTATCATGAAAATCCGATATTTCATTATCAAACAATGGCGAGGGTATACGGGGTACACCATCGAGCTCGCACTCAGCTGTCACGGTTTAACACTGCTCGATACACAAGAGAGCATCGAACAATTGATTAAAGAGCGCTTATGTCACCACCCACCGCGTCACTATTTACCCTTATATGACCGACGCTGCGTCTGTCGCGCCGTCATTTATACGTTGCTGCTAATTATACAGTGGAGCTGCGCTCCAAAAGGATTGCACGTCAATACTCGATATTGGCGTCAAGATTAACCATCTCACTCAAAAGTTTTCGTTTTGAGGGTTACGAGGCAAAATCAAACCGAAACAAAATCGCATCACAAACACATTAGCCCTGTGGCACAAATCCGCACAATGTCCGGGGCTATAAAACTAAGCATCCCAACTTGTTGGAACAGACATTAAAGTAGTCACGTATTTACCCTAAAATTAAGTACATCATAAACTTTTCGAACCGTATTAACCGCCCGCCCAGTCTCTGCACTCGCTTTGGCAGCAATAGGCCACGCTCATGAACGCTGACTACATTGGGATAATCCGCCAGTAGAGTTTTCGCTTTCTTGCTCGCTCTCCCTAAGCGTTGGTCATTAAGCAACTGAGATCGATGTTGACCACCTTCAATCTTACTCTGGTGATGGCGATACGTAACAAAGCATTCGTGGCTCGTTACCTTGCGTTTACCGAAGTTGCGAATATCTGTGTTAAATAAGTATGGAGGCACGCTCAAAGCATCACTGTACTCAGTGAGAGAGCCTAGTTTATGTTATAAAAGAGGCGCGCAAATTATATCGCGAGAGGAATCAAATGCTCTCTTCAACCCACCAATTCCCTTCAATTAATAAGATTTCCGAACAAATTAATGGAGAGGAAGGGCATGTAAGCAAACACGAAAAGTTAATAGAAAAAATATCGCACCCACAACTCTAATAAGCCACATATAATTAACTTTTAAAATAATAATAAAAATTAAGCTCTTTTATAGTTTGGAGAAGAGTGTTATTTTATATTAAATCTTAATTAGCAAATAATGGTGGAATTATGAGGAAAAGCTTATATATACCTGCGATGATTATGAGTTTGTCTGCTTCAGCAGACTCAATTATTGTTGATAGTAATAATAAAGTTATTTTTAATAATATTGAAACAATCATTAATACACGTAGTACGATGATTGGGATTAATGGGGATTATGCATATGTCATAGACTCATTTAAAGGAATTAGTAAAGATTCAGATGTAATTACAGATTTATATACAACTTCTGACTGCACTGGTGAAGCTTATGTTCATATAGGAAGGGAGTATCCATTTACTGGTCCAGAAGAGAACGTAAAAAAAATTGTTATAAAACCCTCCACACTCTATTATTCACCTCCGGAGCTAGAAAATAAGTCTATGCTAATTAACCTAGCAGACGTAAGGGATTTAGTTATAAAGACACGATATATTCCAGATCCAGAGGTAGGCTGCCACCAATATGGACTCGACGATGACGGTGTACTAATGTCTGTTTATCCTTTAAATTTAGTTGATGACATTGATGTAAATTTGATAAAAAACTCTGATAATGATTATCGTCGAATTATTGGTACAGAACCTCCATATCGATTACTTAATTTATAATCGAATACAGAGTTAGCTTATAGGAGCTCCGTAAAATAGAATGAGGGCTACATGGTAGAGCTTAATCATCATTATCCCTCACAGTGTACCCATTTACACCAAAAAATCAAATTACCTATGCTACTCTTTCCTAGCCTAACGCAAAGGAAAGAGAAGCATGTTTTAGGGGGCACCTTTATACAGAATGCAGTACTACGTTTCCTAACTATAACGGACTGCCTCATCATAATAAATATCTAAGTTAATACTTTAACAAAACACGAAAGTGATGTATGGCTACAATGCCTCACTAATCGCATATTGGAGCCATGCGGTTAAGTCAATATTAATCATAAGGATCTTCATCTATGATTAATATTAATTCATTAGAGATAACTTTTACAAATATAGAAAATGTTAAAATCACTAGTCCCAACATTGGAGAAAACGTCAAGTATGATGTTGATTTGAGACTATATACATCTAGAATACCGCATAACAATTATCCGTATAGACCAAGTTACATTCACATGTTGGAAAGAGAGCATCGAACAATTGATTAAAGAGCGTTTATGTCACCACCCACCGCGTCACTATGTACCCTTATATGACCGACACTGCGTCTGTCGCGCCGTCGTTTATACATTGCTGCTAATTATACAATGGAGCAGCGCTCCAAAGGGATTGCACGTCAATACTCGATATTGGCGTCAAGATTAACCATCCCAGTCAAAAGTTTTCGTTTTGAGGGTTACGAGGCAAAATCAAACCGAAACAAAATCGCATCACAAACACATTAACGGCCTGTGGCACAAATCCGTTCAATGTCCGAGGCTATAAAACTATAGCATCCAACTTGTTGAAACCGATATTAATACACCATGACTTAGAAACATATCTCACCTGTATCAAGAAAGTATGTGTGACGAATAAAGAAGATCACGTATCAAAGGAGCAACATATTTTCTTGATACACTATTTATTTGAATGAGTTCTTTTGGTACTGCATCAACTGACCTTCTAATTTCGCACTCAGATTTTGAGCTTCACCAAGAGAAGCTTGTGTCTCTAAGAGCGCTTCGTTCTTCTTACTCAGCTCTGTATTTAAACTTTCTATGCGACTTTCAGCACGAATATGTGCCGCTTTCTCTTCATCGAGTTTGTCTTGTAACTGGTCATTGTCCGCCTTTTGATTCGCGATCTGTGCCGTTAACGAACCAACCTGTCCCTGCAGCGAACCTAGCTCTTTCTCAGACGTTTTCAAGCTTGTATTCAGCTCAATCACTTCCTCTGACTTCTCTTCTAACTGCTTGTTTAATTGCTCCACTTGACTTTCAGACTTCGCTTGCGCTTGCTGCGATGAAGAGAGGTTGCTGAGCGCTGCTTTTAGCTCTTGACCTGTTTCTGATAGCTGTTTGTTTAATGACTCAACTTGACCTTGGGCTTTCGCTTTATCCGATTCGGCGATATTCAGCTGCTTTTGCATCGATGTGATCTGCTTTTGCATCTCAGCTAAGCGTTCCTCACGCTCAGAAGCGGTATCAAGCGCCACTTTAGTTTCACTCTGAGCAACATTCAACGCGGCATTGAGACGGCTGCTCTCTTTATGCTCCTGCTTTAACTGCTCTTGTAAATCAGCGTTTGCTTCAAGTGCATCTTCTAACTGCTCGAACGCTTTATCTTGCTCTTGAATGGACTCTGATTCACGCTTTGCAGCGTTAGCGGCACGTTCATTAGCTTCTGCTATCGCTTGGTTAAGACGTTGTTCAACGGTGTAATGAGCGTGATCGTTGATCTGATGTACTAGCTGTTCAACGTCACCCAACATGATAGATAACCTTTCTGCGACTTCTGGCGGTAGCTCTTGATGAGTAATGGTTTGCTCGGTTGAGTCAGGAAGCATTGGCGCTAGAATTTCGCCAGAATCTTCAAGAGCCTTAAACGCAGACATTAAAGCAGATGGGCGGCCTGTACCAATCTTGTTACGCAATGACGTTCCATTGATATTTTTACCCTCAACTAAAAGCGCATTGGCTGCTTCTATGACTTGTTGATCTGAAAAAACTCTTTCTCTGGCCATGTTACGTCCCTCTGTCACGTTTAATGTTTGTTTGTACGTTTGTAATTATACAAACAATCAAACTAACATACAAACAAATAGCATAAAATTCACTCAGGTAAGCTTGAGTGAGCTATTTTGCTCAAAATGGTTAGTTATAGTGCATTAAATTCAAAAAGTGATGATTTTGACCGTCACGAGGGAAGATCGAGGTGAAATCAGATCGCATCACAAACGCTTAACATTTGGCAGAAATCTGTAATTTTCTTTCAGAGTAAAAATCGAAGGGATAGGTGGAGGAAAGCGTGACTTTTACCGATTATCTGTTTTTGCTGCATCGAAGTTGGTAAAAGTCACGCTTAATTTGTGAATTTAACATAAGGTACACATCACGCACAACAAATGTAAGCGCAAAGTTGTAATGTCACTATTTACCAAAGTTAAAATGTCTCTTTAGCTCGTGGTCACTAAGCTTTACTTACAACCAGCTAAGGATGCGTTTAAGATGCTAGTGACTATGAATGATTCTGATATCAATCGTTTTAAAGTAATCCAAGATGTTTGCGATCGTAGGATCCGACGAGTCGACGCGGCAGACATCCTTGATTTGAGTGTTCGCCAAGTTCAGAGGCTTATGAATCGCCTGAGGGAATTCGGTGCTGTAGGATTGACTCACCAAGCTCGAGGTAAGCCAAGTAATAACCGCTATCCTAGTGACTACCGAGACACAGTTTTAAAACTGATTCGTGATCACTATTCTGATTTTTCTCCAACGCTTGCTAGAGAAAAACTATTGGAGTTACATAGCCTTCCAGTATCTAACGAGACCTTACGAAGTTGGATGATTGCAGATGGTTTATGGACGCCACATTCGCAACGCAAGCCTAAAGTTTACCAACCTCGCTACCGACGTGATTGTTTGGGCGAGCTCGTTCAAATTGATGGCTCTCACCATGATTGGTTTGAAGGACGCGCTGACAAATGTTGTTTACTGGTCTTTATCGATGATGCGACTGGCCGCCTGATGAATTTAAGGTTCAGCGAAACCGAATCGGCCTTTGATTACATGCTAACAACGAGAGAATATCTTAATGAACACGGCAAACCCGTAGCGTTCTACAGCGATAAGCATTCGATTTTTCGGGTGAATCAGGAAAAGCAAAAACAAGTCGGTCAAACTCAATATGCCCGTGTATTAAAAGAGTTAGGTATTGAACTGATATGTGCGAACAGCTCTCAAGCTAAAGGTCGTGTGGAGCGAGTAAACTTGACGCTACAAGACCGACTCGTCAAAGAGATGCGCTTACAAGGAATTAACACCATCGAAGAAGCGAATGCTTGGCTTCCCTACTTCATTGCCGATTTCAATCGACGCTTTGCTAAGCCGGCAATGTATCCGAAAAACATGCATCGAAAAGTGCGTGAAACCACACAGGAACTCGACGATATTTTCAGTTGGCAAGAAATACGTAAACTCTCTAAATCGTTGACATTTCAATATGACAAAGTGGTTTATCTTATTGAGCCAAATGAAGAAAATACTCGCTTAGTTCACGAGCATGTCAAAGTCTTAGACTATCCCAACGGAGACATTGCGATTGTGTATGGCCACAGAAAGTTGGAATTCAAAATTTTCGATAAGCTTGAGCATGTTCAACAAACCCAAATTGTCGACAACAAGCGATTAGGTCAAGTACTAAAGTTTGCTCAACAGCAGCAAGAAGAATTCGAGCGACAACAGAAACGCACACGGAGCAAAAAAGCCCCTAAACGCAGAGCTCAACAAAGAGCGCTTCAGGAACAACTAAGGGCTATAAACCCAGTTCTCATCACACCAGAAACCTTCAAAGCATCTAAGAGTAAAACCTAACTCACCTACTCTATTTAGCTCATAAAGAGACATTTCTACCTGGGAGAAAAGAGGACATTTTAAAATGGGATTGACAACAAACAGAATTAAATACCGTATAAAATTTAAACCCAGGTCGAGTATTGGCTGCTATATGGGAGCAATGCGGACATGTAGAGACAGTACTGACCCACCGAAACGCAGTGAAGGTAGACTGTCTCCAGCGTGGCTTATCAGTGCTCTCATCCATCGCATTAAAGCCATCTAGGTACCCAACCTAAACCACCTTAACAAAATCGGTAGCTTATAGTGATATTCAAAGGAAAGATGATCCCTTGCCGTACATTTGACGCGAGAACTTTGATTATAATTTGAACAATGAACTTTCCCATGGTTTTATAGGTACTTAAGCCCATTGCCAAATCAACAGGCAAACCCACTCAACATCGTAGAGATAATAAAAAGATGCTTAAAAGTACCTCGGAACTAATCCAAGCAAGCCTTCAAGTAAATAATAAAAAAGTGACCCACACAAATGTGAGCCGTTTTTATATTCATATAGGAAGCGAAAATGAGCGTATATTCCATTAGTTATGACTTAAGCCATTCAGATAAAAAGTATGAGGAAATTTATTCAGTGATACGAAGTTTGGGAGCGTGCAATCATATCATGGAGTCAACATGGTTACTCTCTACACCATTATCGGCATCTCAAGTAGGCGACAAGCTTACCTCCTATCTGGATAACAATGACAAAATGTTTATATCAAAAGTCAATGAAAATGAATGTGAATATCAAGGGTGGTTAGATGAAGAAACATGGAAGTGGATTAGAGAGCATGTTTGATTGTGGTACCGTATGTATTTCATTGAAATTTAGACATAAACCGATATTTCTGCATAAATAAAAGAAACATCGGTTTTTATTTACATAAAATTAGTTACACTGTAACAACATTAGTCTTAAAAATATCTCCCATACTCTTTTAACCACATTTGAAGATGGGGTTTTGCGCCCATTTCAGCGAAAAATACAATGTGAGCCTTCAGCCCTTATCCGTAAAGGCGTTACAGTAAATCAGGTTCAACAGAATAATCAGTTAATACCTATGGATTTGCGTATCAAAGTAGACATAGCTACCGCCATTTAAGTTATGATAGACCTTACAGGACATAACCTGAGAGCCAAGTCTGGACTTTCTGCTGAAATGGGCACAAAACCCCGAATAGGCAAAGACCAGGACTCGATCAAGCGCTTGCCGCTTTACGTCATGGCGACATGCTCGTTGTACCGAAACTCGATCGCTTAGCTCGTTCAGTCCCTGATGCTCGAGCTATTGCGGATATATTACAAAGTCGAGGCGTAAAATTGGCATTAGGTTCAAGTATTTATGATCCAACAGACCCAATGGGAAAGATGTTCTTTAATATTTTGGCTACTTTTGCTGAGTTTGAAAGGGATTTGATCCGTTTGAGAACACGTGAAGGAATGGCGATTGCCCGAGCTAAAGAGAAGCTTCGAGGGAAACAACCAAAACTTTCAGAGAAACAGCAAAAGGAGCTGTGTCGAATGTATGGTACAGGACAATACTCTATTAGCGATTTAGCTGAACTGTTTTCCGTCTCACGGCCAACAGTATATAGAACGCTTTCTCGCAATAAAGCCGAATCATAATGAATAAAAACAGGCCGGTATTGCCAATTAACGTAGGATTTTTTTCCGAATTCCAAACACCTTGATAGGCAAAATAGTCAATAAGGAACTCACAATGTCAGCACAAGCAGAAGGTCGAGGCTTAATACACAAAGGGGACAAAACGACGACAGGAGGTGTCGTGACATCGGGTGTCGGTAATGTCATGTTTCTGGGGGAAGACGTCACGCAGATAAAAATGATAGCGACGTGTCCCGCTTGCAAAAAAGGGCAAGGGGAAATCATTCCTTTAGAAAAAATAGCGGTCATTGTCGATAATATTCAGGTCGCATTACATGGCGATATCGTCGCTTGTGAATGTCCTTTTGGCTCAAATACGCTCATTGCTTCCGCCGGAGCAATGAAATTCTCTCAAAGTAATGGACAGGTTCATGGATTTAAACCTCACGCCAGTCCGCAAGATATGGATGCAACTTATCAGAGTGTTACGAGTTCAATGGGAGGGAGTTATTCAGGTGTGAGCTCTTCACTGTCTACAGGACAGCAAGCGTATGATCTTGCTGAAATTGAATGGAACGAAGATTTACAAAAGCAAGCTAAAGAATACCAGTGGGACACATCTCAACAAGAGAACGTGAGCATTGCAATTCTTACCATTGAAGAAGCCAATGAGTATTTAGATTTACTCATCAAAGACACACATGGACAGCTTTCTACAGGCAAAGATTACACTGGTGTTGGAATGGGACTTAAAGGTGCTTATGAAGTCGCTAAAGAGCTTGGAGGATGGGGAGCGACTGCTAAAGCGGTCAATATCAACGGCGTGATGAATATAGTGGTTGAGAACTACAAACCTCGATATTTAGATTTAGGCATCCGTTGGCAAGAGGCTACGCCTCAAATGCTTAAAATTGGCCACGCACTGAATACTGTTCAAGGAAATATCAGTTTTTTGAGAGGAAACATTTTTGTCGAAGTCGTGTTTAGTGGTGCAGTCAATGCGGTTGATTACATGCTGCACGATGAGAAGACGCTAGGCGAAGTCGTAGGGCAATTTACGGCGGATATATCTAAGGGGGTTGTAGCTGGTGTACTCGCTCAAGGGTTTACTTTAGGACTTAAAATTGGTGTTGCATGGGCTTTTACTCCACCAACAGCAGCAGTATTAGCCGTATTTGCAATTTCAGCTTTTGGTATCGGGTTAATTGTTTCAGCTATTGACGAAAAATACAAATACACCGAACCCATGAAGAAAGAAGTAGAGAGGTTAATTGATGAAAATTAATCGCTTTAAAGTATTTCTATACCTTGTTTTATTCTTGGCTCCATTTCTATCAATATTTGGTTACTTTTCATTGCAAGTAATCAATACCTTAACTGCTTACGAAAGCATCGTTACAATTTATAGTGCCCTCAACAACGCTTCATTATTCGCATTATTTAGCATCACTTTGATAGTAACAACATTCACAATCGTAGTTCTTCTCACAGGTAAGTCTCTAAGATGGATGCCTAAGATCATTCTGATCATCTTATCTTTAATGGTTTTGATTAGCTTTATAACAGGATGGATAATGACAACAATCACAAAGAAAGAACTTGATGAAAAAGGCTACATCGAATGTACATCTGAACGAGAGTTTGCATTGAAATACTCAAGTAAAACGTACGTTCTTCCCCCAGAAACGTGTGATTAACGCTATCTTAAGGATAATAATGGTCTACTTAACCACAGAGCAACAACAACTGGTCCAAATAGTTAATGATTATGCTTGTCGATTTCCTTTGACAGAAGATGGAGATGATCAGCTTTTACAAGGCTGTTATGACTATATGGATGCTTTCAAACGCGTGATAGACAGCTCATCAAAAGTCGAGTTGGACTACATCTGCTTGCAATATCCTGGTTTTTTCCGATTTGCAAAATGGATGGAACGTTTGGCGGAGGGCATTGCTGATGGCGTAATTGAAGTCCCCAAAGATAATTAAAACCTCAGATCGGAAATTTCGGCGGTTCCGGCGTAGAACCCCTACGAGCAACGTTAAGATCAGCACTTAATTTACTGTTTTCCTGCTCTGCATCTTTTAACCTTTGTTGCAGATCTGCAATTTTTTCTAAAGCATCTTCCAACTGTTCAAAGGCTTTATCTTGTTCTTGAATAGACTCAGCTTCGCGCCTAGCTACATCGGCGGCTCTTTCATTGGCCTCAGCAATGGCATTATTTAAACGCTGCTCAACAGTGTAGTGAGCATGGTCATTAATTTGGTGAACCAAATGTTCAACATCGGCCAACATTATTGACAACTTATCCGCGACTTCGGGCGGTAACTCCTGATGTACAAGGGCTTTCTCAGTTGTGTCAGGTACGGTAGGCGCAAGGATTTGTCCCTCACCTTCTAGCTCTCTATAAACATCCATTAATGCAGATGGACGCCCAGTACCGATTTTATTACGTAGGGACGTTCCATTGATATTTTTACCTTCGACCAATAAAGCGTTCGCTGCTTCAATGACTTGCTGATCTGAAAAAGCTCTTTCTCTTGCCATTTTGTCCACCTGTCACTTTCAAAGTATGTTTGTACGTTTGTACGTTTGTATGTTTACCAACAAACGTACAAACAAAAAATATATAAGTGAAATGTGACAACATTACTTAGTGTGAAGGCACGATCAGCCTAAAAATTGCGATTTGGCACTGAATAATGTGAGAAGGGAAAACGATTCTGTGTTATGCACAAAAATAGTGGATAAAAAGTGTACAACTAAGAAAGTTGATCATTTTAAGGGTTAGACGGTGTGATCGAGGTGAAATAAAAGCCGTTCACAGACAGTTAACATTTGGCAAAAAAACCTTAAATTACGCTATTTACCATAATAGGCAGAATATTCCTCTAACATGTAAGTCCCTGTTAGTAATATCCGGTTTAACCGAGTTGCTACGATAACCGTCAACTTTTCAATATCAAAACTCATCGATAGTCGGAACTGATGAGACTTTGTTTTTGAGATGAGTTTGAGGCACCCGCTTTCAACCCTTGTAAATTAAAGAGATCAGCGTTTGATGGCGGTTATCGCAGCTACACGGTCATTACCCCTTAAACTGCGCAAACATTAATGTTATAAATTTGTTAACTACATCTCGTTTTTATTATCTAAAATTACGCACACTGTTGCACAGTGCTTTTTTGTGCCTCTTCCCCTCGGCTTACTTTTATTGTTGAGCGGCAATAGTAAAGGTGATCTTGCTAAACAAAGAAGCACTACGTACTGTGTGTCAGGACAGTACGTTAAGTGTACGAAGGGGAGTTTATTCTCCCCTTCGTACGTCTTACATTTCCATTGGCTTCAGATCCTACCAAGCGTCACCCCGTATCTTCTTTGTACTTTATAGTCAAATCCCTAGCCGTGTTGTGTATTGGCGCCGTTGTGGGGGCGTTTTGTATCAAAACCAGAGAGGTTTTTAGCACACGTGCTTGCTTTTCTTTATCGACCTCTTAGAAACGAGGGTTAGCATCACAAAATAAATCCAAAAAGTCATTTATAAACTCGCTACCAATACGGCACCTTTGATAACTGTTAAGAAAGGTTTCACTGCTATTCATAGAATACCCTTAAATTGTATACTTTTTGATAGTTCGTGAAATCACCTATCAAAAGTACTATTATAAGTGAAAAATCAAAACATCTTAGGGGTATTGATAGGTTATGGAGAAAGTTGGATACGCTCGGGTCAGCTCAACAGGTCAAAGTTTGGATGTTCAGCTAGAGAAGTTAAATGACAGTGGTTGTCAACGTATTTATCAAGAAAAGAGAAGTGGTCGAACCTCAAATCGTCCAGAGTTTCAATCTTGTATGAATTACCTTCGAGAAGGCGACACCTTAGTTATCACTCGTCTAGATCGCTTAGCTCGCTCCGTTGTCCATCTCGCGCAACTCGCCAAGCGCTTTGAGCAGGAAAAAATCAACTTAATCGTCATCGACCAAAACATCGATACCAGAACCTCAACCGGTAGATTAATGTTCAATATATTGGCATCGATCGCTGAATTTGAAAATGACTTACGCACAGAGCGACAAGCTGAAGGCATTGCCAAAGCAAAAGAAAATGGAGTGAAGTTTGGGCGTCCGGCAAAACTTAATGAACAACTATGCCAGACGATATATGTTCGCCGAACTGACGGAGCAACTATTGGGCAGTTGGCCAAAGAATTTGAGCTTGGAGAGGCAACAATATATCGAGCGTTAAAAATGGCAATGACAGAAGAGGGCTCCGTTTCAAAATTTGGAGAATCTGGCACGCTAGTCAAAAATAGTTAACGGAGCCATTATAGGTCTTGCATGAAGGAGAGTTGATAATTTTATTGATAATTTGGTTTAGTGTTGTGAGTTTGGTCAATAAATAAAAACTTATATCTAACAAGGTGTTACATTTTTATACAACTATCTGTAGTTTAATACTTTTACTGTAGTTTAATACTTTTAACCGACGGAGAACAAAGAATGAAAGAACTTAACCATGATGAGTTGGGACACGTGATTGGTGGTGCTTATGACTTTGGTGCTGATTTATGTAAAGGTGTGCCAAAAAAAATCAACGATAACACATGTGGTGCACGTAAAATAAATGACCGTTTAAATGACTCTAAAAAAGGAACTAAACACGATGGTTATCATCATGGCTATCCTTTAAGTGAAAGACGTGGAACTTCTAATGATAGAACTTCTACGGGAGGCTCAAGAGGAAATAGAAGATAGTGCTATCACCACTTAAATTTCATAAGCAGTTTAGCTGTCTGCTTATGGTTTTCACATTATCGGCATGTTATGACAATGCACCTAATACTAAAGTCTATACATTAAATGGTGACGTAATTTTTAAAGGAGCTATTACGGAAAAATCAGTAGATGAAACAATTGATCTGCTAAGTAATGGTAATACGAACCTCCGCATAACATCAGAAGGAGGAGCTAATATACCTGCCATTCGATTGGCTAATTATATTTTCGATAATAACATCAAAGTTACCTTTGATGTTCAATGTTACTCTGCTTGTGCTAATTATATATTACCTTCATCAAAAAATGCTGTGGTAAAAAAAGGAACCATCGTTGGGTGGCACGGTGGAGCTTACCAGGAGCATTGGGAAGATGAACTTGAAAGTAATCCAGATGCTATAGCTAGAATAGAATTGTGGAAAAAGAAAGAGACAGAGATATTTAATAAGTTCAACATAGATCATAATATTACTATTTACGGTGTTTTGAATGACTTCGAGCTTTTAAAAGCTGAACGTCACTGTAGTAAAATTGGCGAGGCCGGTAATTTTCAAGGTTGGACATATAAAATTTCCGACATAAAAAGAATGGGAATAAAGGCAAGATTTGAAGATGAAGAAATACCGTTATCATATGAAGGGGTTGACCTTCAATGCTTAATATTTCCTTTTAATAATTAATTTAATTCCATTGGTCATAATGAATATTGATAAAGTGTCATGATAAAAAGATCTAGCTCAACGGCATTATTTAGAAAAGAGGTTATTGAGGCAAAGAAAAACCGTTTAAATGGAAGTATTATACTAACTCCACATATTTCCCTTCAAAGTATAGTTATTTTGTTTTTTTTGTCATTTGTCATAATGATGATATATGCCACACAATCCTCTTTTTATCGAAAAGAAACTGTTAATGGATACTTAATTCCTAAAAAAGGTATCGTGAAAATATTTTCTGGACGCAATGGCGTAATTGATGATTTATTCGTTGTTGAAGGGCAGAAAGTCGAGCAAGGACAGCCAATAGCAAGGATTCTAAATAGCCAAAACTTAGATAGCGGAGTGGAATTATCAGCCGAACTTATTAAGGAAATCGATACTCAGATCGATGCACTGACCAAAGAGATCCACACTATAAAAAAAGTCTTTGTAAAAGATGAGCTGAGAATTGAACGCCAATTAAATCAGTTACAACGTAGCTTGTTAGCTATTGAAAAAGCAAAGGCGACTAGTCAAAAACGATTAAATCTTAAGCAGCAACGATTAACCAATAACAAAATACTATATGATAAAGGTTTTCTCTCTTCGACGCTTCTCGCAAGCATGGAGGAGGAGCTTCTAGAAGCCATTTCATTATCTGAACGACTTGATCAAGAGATCGCATCCATTTCAGTTGAAATAGACAGCTTACATTCTCAAAAATTAGCCCTACCTGAACAGCTGGAGCTTAAAAAGCTGTCCACTCAACGTTTAATATCCGAGCTTCAGGCAAAAAAACTCGAGCTTAACAACCAGTATGCATTCATTAAAAAAGCTCCTGAAACAGGAGTAGTAACTGCGATACAATCTACTTTGGGATCACAAATTAACCCTATATCCCCAATATTAACCATAATACCTGAGGATTCCCCTCTAGAAATTGAACTATTACTACCAACTCGATCAGCTGGATTTGTTAAAATAGGAGATCCTGTTCGTATTCGCTTCGATGCTTTTCCTTATCAGAAGTTTGGTTTAGCTAAAGGAAGAATAATTAATATTGATAAATCGCTTTTATTGCCAACAGAAAAAACACTACCAATAAAAGTTGATGAGGCGGTATATCGTGTTCGGGCTAGCCTATTAAATCAAAATATACACGCTTATGGTAAGTATTTTCCTCTAAAAGTTGGGATGATTGGAAATGCCGATATAATTATTGAGAAGCGAACGTTATTGGAATGGTTGCTTGAACCGATTTATTCCATAAAAGGAAAGCTGGGATGAATCTACTAAATAAGGCTAAAGAAGAAACTTCAGCCACAAAACCGTTAGAGCTGCTGCGATACTCAGGAAAGAAAACGGTTCCTTTAATCCTTCAATCGGAAGTCGCAGAGTGTGGACTCGCTTGTTTGGCAATGGTTTCATCGTATTACGGAAATAAAGTAAACATTTCATTGCTTAGACAATCGCTGAAAGTCGGAACACAAGGAATGAATCTCCGGCAAATTATGGATACGGCAGGAGTTCTAGGGTTAAGTGCTAGAGCGATACAGTGCGATTTATCTGAAATCAGAAATCTATCTAGACCTTGTGTTATACACTGGGACCTTGATCATTTTGTTGTACTAACTGGAATATCAAACAATATCGTTCACATTAATGACCCAGCCCTGGGAAAACGAAAGATTACCTTGAAAGAGTTTAGTGATAGCTTTACTGGCATAGCCCTAGAACTGACACCTGGTACATCTTTTAAGAAACAAGATCAGCGAGTCGTCATGAAAGTCTCCCAATTGTGGGGAAAAATGATTGGGTTGAAGCGCTCTCTGATTTCTTTGTTATTGCTCTCAGTAGTGATGCAGTTAGCTGCGTTATTGTCACCATATTATATGCAGATTGTTGTTGATAACGTTTTGATGAGCCATGATCAAGCCTTGCTTGTTGTGTTAGCTATCGGTTTTGCTTTGTTAGCGATAATTCAAACTTCAGTAACTGCATTACGCAGTTGGCTTGTCATTCGATTTAGTAGTGCGTTAACTATTCAAATGGGAAGCAACCTCTATCACCATCTTATCCGGCTTTCCATGCCATACTTTGAGAAACGCCACATTGGCGACATCATGTCACGGTTTAACTCCATGAATGCCATAAAAGAACTCCTCACAACGGGAATCGTTGAAAGCATTATCGATGGCATAATGGCTATAGTGCTCTTAGTTATGATGTACTTATATAGCCCGCTTCTCACTGGACTTGCTGTGTTAGTAATAATCCTGTCTTTTATTTTGCAATTGACATTTTACTACCCTAATCGTCGGGCTACAGAGTCGGCTATTGTCGCAGCTGCGAAAGAGGATTCAGCATTTTTGGAGACTTTAAGATCAATGCAAACTATCAAGCTCTTTAACCATGAAAGTAGCCGTCAAAATATATGGTTAAATCGATATGCTGAAGTGATAAATGCCGATATTCGCCTCGGTAAGTTAGAAGTTGCAGAGAACAGTCTGAACCAACTGCTCTTTGCTCTTGAAACTATTGCAGTGGTATACATCGGAGCAGTAAGTGTCATGGATGGTGAACTTACCGTTGGCATGCTTTTAGCGTTTATTACTTACAAAAGTCTATTTACTGTGAATACCTCGGCATTCATCGATAATATTTTTTCGTTTAAGCTTTTGAGTTTACATTTAGAGCGTTTATCCGATATTACATTGGAAAAGTGCGAGCCCGACATAGCAAAACAAACTCTACCTCAAAAAATTCAAGGTAACATTAAGGTAGAGAACGTAAGTTTTCGCTATGCTGATAACCTAGACTGGATCATTCGCGACTTCTCTTTTGAGGTACAACCTGGAGAATGTGTTGCCATTTCTGGTCCATCGGGGTGCGGAAAAACAACATTGATGAAATTACTCTTAGGGCTACTAAGCCCTGTAGAAGGTGCAATTTATATAGATGGAGTCAATATTAAGGACTTGAAATTAAATGATTATCGAAAACACCTTGGTAGTGTGATGCAAGAAGATACCTTACTTTCAGGAACTTTATCCGAAAACATCACCATGTTTGACATCAATTTCAATGAAAAAAAAATGTACCAATGTTGTGAGCAAGCTAATATTCTTGAAGATATTCTGGCAATGCCAATGGGTTTTAACTCACTAGTTGGTGATATGGGGAACAAGTTTTCTGGCGGGCAGCGTCAACGTATTTTCTTAGCTCGAGCACTCTACAAGTGTCCTCAAGTTCTTTGCCTCGACGAGTCAACTAGTCATTTAGATAGCCATAGCGAGCACGTAATCAACCAGAATGTGCACCAACTCAGCATGACAAGAGTTATCATCGCGCATCGTAAAGAAACCCTTGAAAGTGCCGATCGCATAATATCGTTGGGTACATAACTAAATTTGACTTCTCTCATCAAAGGAAGGGGTTTTACGGCGTTTCTCTGATAAAAAAGCCTTCTTTCGTGAGGGGAAGAGGGAAAAGTTGACATTTTCAGAGTGGTTCAAGGGAGATTGTTCCACACTCATATTTAAACATAGTGCTCACGAACAACTTATCGCATAAGAAAACCACGCTATGAACGTCCGTTTTTTCCGATCGCTATCAATCTTTCACAACATCCGCTAGGAGTGCAAAACCGGCTCCGTTGCAAAATTTACGAGAGGTCTGATTACTCAGAGGACTGTTTACCTCCTAAGAGATAAACAGTCCTTCGATTAGGCGCACTTCGGCCAGTGAACCACGACCATGTAACCATATATCAAATTGCCCTTTTCTAAACATTCGCATCACTTCAAAACCTCGGATTGTGGCAAACGCCGTTTTCAGTGACTGGAACCCTCGAACCGGATTGATAAGTCGCTTTAACTTACCGTGATCGGCCTCTATCCGATTGTTTAGGTATTTGACCTGCCGTTGAACAGTGCTGTCCGAACAAACCTTCATTTTCTTTAAGGCCACGATTGCCGGTACATACGATTTATCCTTATCGGTATTCATTGTCTTCGGATGGTTATAAGGTTTGATACTACGTAAAGCCTTACCAAGGAAGCATTTCGCTGCCTTTTAGTTTCGGGTTCGAAACAGATAAAAATCGACAGTATGACCTTCTTTGGTAATGGCACGGTATAAGTACATCCAGCGACCACTAACTCGGACATAGGTCTCATCAACCTGCCAGGTGCTACTCCAACCTGACTTCCAACACCAGCGTAGCCGCCGTTCTATCTCTGGTGCATAACGCTGTATATTTAGCTCTTAACGCTTAGTTTAAGCCACATTCCCTTTCGCATGAAGATATTGAATTAAAGGCGCATAATCGCCGGCATCAGCTTGGCGTAAGCTCGCAATGTACTCACCCCGCTCTTGGCTTTGTTTATCCAAATCTGTATTGGACCAAACTAAAGGCTTTTGTTTGAGTAGTACCATTCGTATGTCGTCCGTCATCGCGCGCGAGTGACGTCCGTTGCCATTGGGAAAAGGGTGAATTTTAACTAACCTGTGCTGTATCCAGGCTGAGAGTTCTAGGCTGTCATAGTGTTCAAACTCAATCCAACATTTGATGTCTTCTAGTAAGTTGTGTAAATCTGGCCGGATATTCAGCGGATCGAAGACTCGCATCAAGGTGATGTGTTACTCATCGAGAAAGTTGACCGACTTTCTCGCCTCCCCTACGAGCAATGGAAAGAATTGAAACAAAAATTGGTGACAGCAAGTATTCACATCGTCGTTTTCGATCAACCCATGACCCATTCTCTTCTTAGTCACTATAGTGACAGTAATATGTCTATGATTTCCAAAGTACTGACCGAATTTATGATTGACCTGGCAGCGGCGATGGCCAGAGATCATTACGAGACACACCGTAGACGCCAGGCGTAGAGCATCAAAAAAGCGAAAGCGCTTGGTAAATACCAAGGACGCAAACCTAGTCGACAACTAAGGGAAAATATTGCTATGTTGTTAGATGAAGGAAAAACGTGGTCACAAATCCAGAGTTTGCTTGGTTGCAGTCGTTCGACCATAGCGAACGTGAAAAAAACACTGAGGGCTAATTTTTATCAAGGTCCAGTACTAGTTGCGATATGGGAGCAACGCGAACATGTAGAGACAGTGCTGCCCCACCGAAACGCTGTGAAGATGGACTGTCTCCAACATGGGTTTCCGTTGTTCAAAGTTTGCTCTCACTCTCACCTCTCCTCCATCACATCAAAGCCATCTAGGCACCTAACTTAAACCATCGATGCAAAATCAGTAGCTTATAGTGAAATTCAAAGGAAAAATGATCCCTTACCGTACATTTGACGCAAGAACTTCGATTATAATTTGAACAATGAACTTTCTTATGCTACATTACTGTACAAATAAACAGTATAGATTCCACCTTCGAAAGGGAGAGTTTCATATGGTACCCAAACCCATTGTCAAATCAACAAGCGAACCTGCTCAACGTAGTGGAGGTAATAAACAAACGCCTGAAAATACCTCGGGGTAAAACCAAGTAAATCTTCAAGTAAATAATAAAAAACAACTCTCACAACCGTGAGCCGTTTTTTATTCATATAGGAAGCGCAAAATGACTGTATATTTAATTAGTTATGAGCTAAGCAATTCAGATGAAAAGTATAAAAGCATTCATTCAGCGATGCGCATTATGGGAGTGTACAATCATATAATGGAGTCAACATGGTTACTCTCTACACCATTATCGGCATCCCAAGTAGGTGGCAAGCTGACCTCATATCTTGATAACAATGACAAAATGTTTATATCAAAAGTCAGTGCAAATGAATGTGAATTTCAAGGGTGGTTAGATGAAGAAACATGGAAGTGGATTAGAGAACATATTTTATTGTGACACCGTATGTATTGATTCTTTTTGTCACTGTGTTCACATTATAAGCAACTATAAATCAAACTCTTAAATCCACATGTACTTTCGTTCCGTTGATACTCAAGCTCCGTTAATACAGTTTCAATAAATATGTATAGCATTATTGTTATACATTAACGCCTATCTAATCATATTTAATTTAACTTGTTTAATGACTTCTACGATTGTAAGAGCAATATAGTAATGTCCGGTTTGAGCAACTTTAAAATGTCCTCCTAAGCTTAATTCGTAGTTTGCTTATGAGGACCTAAACTGATGTTAATTGCTATGAGTGATCACGAGATTAATCGATTCAAAGTCCTGACGGATGTGCGAGAAAAACGATTACGACAAATCAACGCGGCTGATATTTTAAATATCTCTACTCGACATGTCAGACGCTTACTAAATCAACTGGCAACTTATGGTGCTCAAAGCTTGGCACATGCAGCTCGAGGCCGTCCAAGCAACCATCGTTATGATGATCGTTTTCGAGCTGAAGTATTAAGGATCGTGCGTGAGCAATACTTCGACTTTTCACCAACATTTGCGCTAGAAAAACTCTCAGAAGATCACAACCTGACGGTTTCTAAAGAGACGCTCCGTCAATGGATGATTGCTGACGGCCTATGGACTCCACACTCTAAGCGCAAGCCAAAAGTCTATCAACCTCGCTATCGCAGAGATTGCCTTGGCGAACTCATTCAAATTGATGGCTCGCACCATGACTGGTTTGAAGGACGCTGCGACAAATGCTGCCTATTGGTTTTCATTGATGATGCGACTGGTCGCTTGATGAACTTAAGATTCAGTGAAACCGAGTCAGCGTTTGATTACATGAAAACGACCCGTGAATATGTGGACGAGCACGGTAAGCCAGTGGCGTTCTACAGTGATAAGCACTCGATATTTCGAGTCAATCAAGAAAAACACAAGCAAGTTGGCCAGACGCAATATGGTCGAGTATTGAATGAACTCGGCATAGAGCTCATCTGCGCCAACAGTTCTCAGGCCAAAGGTCGTGTAGATCGAGCCAATCTGACGTTGCAAAACCGTTTGGTAAAAGAAATGCGCTTACAAGGCATCAATAACATCGAAGACGCCAATGCATGGCTTCCCTACTTCATCGCCGACTTCAACCGCCGTTTTACCAAACCCGCAAAGTTTCCCAAAGACATGCACCGAAAAATGCGCGAATCCAAGCAGGAGCTGGACGATATCTTCAGTTGGCAAGAAACCCGTAAGCTCTCAAAATCGCTCACATTTCAATATGATAAAGTGGTTTATCTTATTGAACCAACTGTAATGACCCAGAGAAGAGTTGGACATGATATTGTGTCACTCTAATCAGGAGTCATTATGAGTAACGAACCAGAAGTAAAACGTTGGACAGCTAAACGCAAAGCTGAACTTGTTAAGGACATCATTAAAGGTAAAACAACCGCCAAGGAAGCCGCTAGAACCTACGATCTGACGCCTTCTGAGATTGAGCGTTGGGTGGATGATGCTCTGGGCGGTATGGAAAACGCTTTGAAGGCGAATCCTAAGGATGTCACTGAGCAATACGAGAAGAAAATTGATGATTTGCATGCAGCCTACGGGGAAGCGATGCTTCAAATCAAATTTCTAAAAAAGCTCAATCGCCATCTCGACCAGAACGACGAGTAATCATTGCTATCAGGGATGAGATGGCGCAAGAAGGCGACAAGGTTTCTGTCTCTCAATTGTGCCGCTGGACAGGGCTTCCTCGGAGTACTTTTTACTACCGAGCTAAGAAGCGTAAGCCAAAAATCAACGAGTGGATGGCAGCCAAAATAAAGAGGCTTATCGATGCCTTACCTTACGCAGGGTATCGCACCGTGGCATTTTTTCTAGGTGAAAACAAAAACACCATCCAACGCATTATGAAGCTGAAAGGTTGGCAATGCCGTAAGCGTAAAGTTGGCTTTAGGCCTCGTGTAGAAGCCAAAGCTTTTTTCGCGCAAGCGCCTGATCAGCGCTGGTCTACGGATATCGCAAGAGTCTGGTGCGGTCAACAAGATCGCTGGGCGGCACTGACGCTGGTTATGGACTGTCATACTCGTGAGGTTTTAGGCTGGAGTCTCAGCAAACGAGGCAACGCTAAATCCGCTGTTGCAGCTTTAGAAGATGCTTTATTGACTCGTTATGGTGTGATTGGTGAAGCAACCCCAGGGTTGCAACTGCGAAGCGACAATGGCTTGGTTTTTACCTCTCGCCTCTACACTACGTTAGCGATGCAGTACGGTCTGACTCAGGAGTTCATTCAGCCGCATACGCCACAGCAAAATGGCATGGTTGAACGTCTGATAAGAACCCTCAAAGAGCAGTGTATCTGGATGCACAACTTTGGCTCTTTAACTGAAGCTCGCTGTACCATCGGCAAGTGGCTTGAGTTCTACAACAACGAGCGCCCACATCAGGCGCTTAAGATGAAAACGCCTGCTGAGGTTTATGCTTTAGCAGCTTAGGCTGTCCAATTTCGACTGGGTCATTACATTAGGGCTTTGTTGTACTGATTCCAGTTAGTTGTTTTGTAACGAGGTTTCGGCATAAGGCTACGGTGATTAACTGATGTAGCCGATCAGATCATAACTTCCTGACTTAGTTCCATCGATTTACGCAACAAAGCCAGTACAACCCGCACCTGAACTGATATACCACCTCTAGAAAAAGCCCTGATGGATGTGACAAAATAGAGCATTAAGGGGGGACAGTGCCTTATTAGATCACTCAACAAGTTGGTTGCTAAAGTCCCTATAGACAAGTTCACTATTCTTAGATTAAGTCACAACAGATTATGTACGACATAAAAAACGCTCACCTAAGGAAAGCAAGGTGAGCGTAACCCGTTAGTTTACAAAAGAAAGATCGATAGAGAGCAGTGAACAAGCTCATTACAATAATAAGTACAGAGAAACGCTGTCTCCTTTGAGTTCGGAGTTACTTTAAAGGACGTCACTACACTTGACAGCGCCCTCTGAACAAGGACAGGTTAATATCGATTATTACGTGATGTATATATATAAATTTTTTATAAAACTCACGTTTGATGCAGTACTAAAAATATTGGAACTAATAAACAAAAAGCTATGGGTAGCGTCATTAACTGCACTAGCAACATCCTTTCAACACCGCTCAATTTAGCACATGGAGAATGGCTATAAAATCAGAGGAATGTCACTCTTTTAGCTTTAACGTTGTGAGAGCTACTAGCTAATTTAACGTTCCCGCAAAAACATACTCCTCCGGGCAAAGGTGGAATAACAGTTACTGATAGAACAATTAAAACCATAAATACTTTATAAAACACCCTATGGAAAGAATATCGATGAACACCACGCTACAAGCGCCTGATCGTCCGACTCGTTTAGGCAACCTTTTTCCATACCATAACATGCTGATTAAGTTATTGGTGGCTCAAGCCTCCGAACTCACTAAGTTCAAAAAACACAACATCGCTCTAAAAAGTTAAGCGACCAAACTGAGCCAGCAACCATAGCACTAACTACTTATTCCACAGCCATGAACACAGAGCGCGGCAAGCATTAAATAATTCGTCAAAGGCAAGCTAAGGGTGACAAATGCCAAATATCATTAAAACCGTGCTTTGTCCGGCTTGTCAAAACCAAGTCTATGCACGCCAACGTAAAGGAAAATGCAAACGCCTCGATTAAAGTACCTTCAGCGCGGGGGATTGAACTATCAACCACCCAAGCTAAGCTTTTTTAATCGGCTTATTCGACATGGAGAAGCTGGAGCTCTTATGTGTTTGACAGGATGGAGTATTTAGGGAAGCAGTGTCTAATTGGTCCGCTAATGCTGGAAGCAAAGTTCCTATCGTTCGCAGTCAAACACTTTGTTATCGAAATCGACAGTTAACTGGGATCACTAAAGTGTAACGTATCGGTCTAATCAAACGCTAGGGCGTTCAGCGATGCTAAGACAAAAAATTGGTTATGTCGCAAGTATAAATTGGGTAGTGGTAGAGCCGTGCTACAGACACGCTTAGTTTGCAAGGGAATAGAACTAGTCAGAGGAGGTTGCTCCTTCAAGAATAATTTGGCTTTGTTTAATCATCGTCCACGGATCTCGACCATGAAGAGTGGCTGTCGCTCCCTCTAACGGCTTACATCCAAGCGCTTACCAAGTCTTCTATTTACCCAGCGATGACTCTGCTCAGCGACATTATTCAGATACTTGATGTTAGATGTTAGATATCTCTATCAATGGCAACGTCTGTTAACCAGAGCTACACATTCATTGCACCAATAGCTGCGTAATTGCTTTTACTGCCGCCAATCACCACTTTTTCAGGGAGACTATGTGAGCTATCGCCTTATTCAGAAAGGCTTTGGTAGCCGCCTCATCGCGATTAGGGCTGAGGCAGTAGTCAATGACATCTCCAAACCTATCGACGGCTCGATAGTAATAGAGCCACTCTCTTTTCACTTTGGTGTGGGTCTCATCCATACGCCACGAATCAGTGACTCGCTTCTTTTTGAGCCTGGCTTTATGTCCCAAAATCGGTGCAAATTTGATGACCCAACGGTTAATGGTGGCATGACCCACATTCACACCGCGCTCCCTCTGAATCTCTTCAACCCCTCGATAACTGAGTTTGTAAGCGAGGTAATAGCGAGCCGTTTCGAGAATAACGTCTGATGGAAAATGGCAACCTTTAAACATTAATTTTCAGAGCGTTGAGTGGAGATTGGGCAAATCTTAACCGATAACACCAAGCTTTGCAGCACAACCCAGATACCGCCTTAGTTGGCGGTATCGAAAGCCAATGAGTTGATTTAAAGGTGCTTACGATAAATCTTCGTGAGTTTGACGTATATTTTAGCTCACTTTCCCCCAAACTTCTATTTGGCTAAAATTATTCCATTTACGTAAGTCAGGCCGATTAGGGTCATCATTACCATTACATATTAAACGAATGAACTTTGCTTCTTCCATTGATAAAGAGTAAGACTCTAACTCTTCTGTATTCCCACTAGTTACTATATTTTTTACAGTCTTATAATTATTACCATCATTGCTGATCTGAATTAAAAACTTATATTTTCTTTCATTACCTTTAGCTTGTGCTAATTTTATGTTTGATAATTTATGCTCCCCTGGTAGCATTAATGTATAAGAGACTCCCAATCCCTTAGCAGACCACTTTGTTGAAGAATTACCGTCAACGGCATGTTTTACTTTATCAATACCATTAGGGTTCTCATCACTAGCAGAAACGGCAAAAGGATAAATAGCTTCAGAGCTACCTTGTTCACCTGACAAAAACCCCAAAGTTCTTTTTGAAAAAGGGTTTGATGCATTAGGATTAAGCATGGGGAACACTGTGTTCATACTAACTTCATTTAGCCCTAGCCATTCACCAAACGTAGCTCCCATTTGCTCGTGGGAAAGCTCAGGTATAAAGCTATTACCATTAGCATTGGTACCTCCTCTGCGGAATTCGGGAAATCGACCGTAAGCCTTGTGACCTACAATGCTTCCACCAAGAACCAACTGATTGCTCCCCCAACCGTGGTCGGTACCATTATTTGAGTTACTGTTAATAGTTCGACCAAAATCAGACATCGTGAAAGTGACCACCTGCTCCGAAAGACCTGCACCGGTGAGTGCTGCTTGGAAAGTACCCAACGCTTTATCTAAAGTACCAAGTGCACCATTGTTGCTCTTTCCATGAGTATCCCAACCACCCATTGTTACAACAAATATAGTACGTTGATGGCCAAGTGCAGGCGCAGCTTCAATCATCTGTTTAACCAAACGCAGCTGGTTTGACAAATCCCCTCCAGTAATCGAGGTATCAGGCGGGTACTGCTTCAACACATTATCTATAGTGTTAAGAGTCTCATAGGAAGACTTATGGCGTCGTATCAGCTCTTGTTGCATGGGAGATAGTGTCGCAGCTTTAAAATAAGCCTTTGTGATAGCCTCCAGTTCAGGAGCCTTACTCTGTACGTGACGCTTAAGTGCACTCGAAGAAGAGATACGGAATGCCTCCGATTCCAGACCACCAAGCCAACCAGAGTTTGATACTTTCAGCGACTCGGGCAACAGTACTGCTGGATTGTGGATTTCGTCCATCAAAGCTCCCCCCCACCCGATGTTCGGAAAAATTTTCTTCTCAGGGTCATAGCGCCTTATCCAAGCGTTTTGCTGAGTATTATGTGAACCCAAGTTGGAAGGTTTACGTACTGAATCCCAATTATCCTTAGTTGTTGGTTCCAACAGAGTGCCAATATTCAGCAGTGTTGTCGCCTGACCATTACGCATTAGCTCTGCAACTAGAGGCATATTGGGATTTAAGCCAAGTTCTACACCATTTTCTGAAACAAGCCCAGTATCGAGCATCACATCATTCGTATGGCTCATTTTAGGTCGGGCTTCGCGATAGTCTAAGTAGTGTTGCCCTGAGCGAGGGAGGACCATATTAAACGAGTCACAACCTCCAGGTAAGAAAACACAGACTAGCGCTTTGTAGTCCTGGTCACTGGCAGCATATGCTTGCTTAGGCAGGGTGAGGTACATAGGCAGTGACATGCCAGAGACTACCGCACTGCTCGATTGCAAAAAACGTCTACGTGTAAGCTTCATCCTAGTTACTCCTGTACTCGATATTCTGGTGAGGTCAATGACATATAAAGAGCTTGCCGAGCGATCTCCCGTGCATTGTTTCCATTGTAAGAATCGGTAATCTCTACCAGAGCTTGGTATAGGGCGTCACTAATTTTGCCATTAAGTACTCGTTGAGTAATAAGGTCGATTAAACTTACACTGTCAGCCGCAATGTCTACATAATCTGCGATTGAAATATAAAATCTATCCGAGCGGGAGCCGAAGTTTTTATCATCAAAACTCCAAAGCTGACGGTGTACTTGGTTTTCACTACCCAGAAACAAGGTCCAATCATAGCCGTCTAATTCAGGGGCAATCAATTCATTATCAGCAACCGGCCCTTGGGGGCTATAATCGGACTCGAAGAAGTTAAATACTGACGGTGCTGCCATAGGTACTTGGTTTATCGAACTTTTAATATTGCCGTCCGTGTAAGTAAAACCTAACGATGTACTGGTGCGTACGTCCAGTATTCTCAGATAACCGGTAAAGTACAGGATAGGCTCTCTGACTTTAGCAAGATGCAGAGGATTTTCGTGATATGCATTAGGATCGAGCAAAATTGCCTTCGCCATTTCAAAAAGATCACCTTGAGTATCGCGAAATACTCTGGCCACACGTTCAACGTAGTCGGGTTTGGGGTTTGAAGTCACCAACTTTGAAATAAAGAATTTAGAAATATATGGCGCAGTGCTAGGGTGAGCTATTAATATATCAAGAAGTTGATTCAGCTCTTCCTCTGCTCCTACCCCTGGAGGGAAGTAGTGACCGAGGACTCGCTTCTCTCCTTGATCGTGTACGCTCTCATTAAGCTTCATAGGTTTGAGCATATCATTGTTTTTTTGCCAGCCCGTCATAATCTTAGCAACGTTTTCGACATCCTCAACGCTGTAGTTCTCAATTGGTATGCCTTCACTGTCCAGTCTCACTGTGCCATTGAGTTCGAGCTCATTCAAACCTATGGAGAACAGTTGCATCAACTCCCTCGCATAGTTTTGATCTGGGTGAGAACCTGAAGCCGCAAAAGATCTGTTACCCATATGGGTGAGAAAGGTTCCCATAATTGGTGAACGGCTCACATGGTTAAGAATATCTCGGTAATTCCCTAGAGCATTTTCAATCAACATATCGTAGTAGTTTACGACCCCATGGAGGCGTTGTCCCCACTTTCCGCCATCTTTACCACTACCACTAAGGCCATCGTCTTTAATAGATACCACTACTAGCTGGCTTAAGGCGAATGCCATTCGTTGACGTAATTGATCTTTTCCCCAGAGGACTGTGTCATACCAAGCGCCTACACGCTGATAGTGCCAAAAATTTCCATTCCGAACTTGATCTCGCTTATGTTTTAGTAACGGAAATTGATAAGAAGGAGGCAGTTCTCGTTGGACCTTCAACCAAGCCTCAACCCCAATATTTCGTAGTTCTTGCAACTCTGCACGCCGTACTCCAAAGGTAGCGCGGTCGAGAAAGCGTGCGGCATCACGATCACTGTTTAAATTCATTTAATATTACTCTCTGCTAATATGTTTAGATATCTATTGGTCTTATAAATAACCTTTAAATTATTAAGATAAATATCAATTGAAAGCGGTTAAAGCCACTAATATGAATGAACATTGAGCACTGCCCTCCAGATTTGAAGGCGTTTTTTGGGGTTGTATCGTAAAGTTTGGTGTTATCGGTTTAAGATTTACCCACTCAACGCTCTGAAAATTTATGTTTAAAGGCTGCCATTTTCCATCAGACGTCATTGACTACTGCCTCAGCCCTAATCGCGATGAGGCGGCTACCAAAGCCTTTCTGAATAAGGCGATAGCTCAACATGGTCTCACTGAAAAAGTAGCGATTGAAGTTGAACTGTCCTTAATCATTACCGCTCTATTGCCAAGAGCCACATTTCCTGACGATAATGGAAAACCCAATCTCAACCCCAAGCCCAAACTAAATAACGGCACGATGCGTGAGGATGAAACCTGTGGTCAATGTGACAAATTATTAATCCAACGTCCCAAAAAGCCTGGTAACTCTTAGCGGGGGGCAGGCATTCCCTAATGTAAAGTACGCCATTTTGGCAAGGATGAGTGCCCAGCTAGAAACAAAGGTGAGTTGTAATGTCGAGCACCGTCGAAGAGTGCCACTTTAATTGTGGCGCTGAGCCCAGAACAATTACAAGGATTGCTCCGCCAAGTTAATACAGCCTCGCGTTATCTGTATTGCACTTTTATTAATACAGTCCTTCCTATACTAAGGCCCTAAAGCCTTGCATCACTAGGTGAATGCTTCCCATATCCCAACTTATCATTTTCAGATGACCACACTTTGCGATGCAATCAACGCTGTATACTGGTTAATTGAAGGATGAAATAAAATAAAAATAAAAATAAAATAAACGTCAAGAGCATAGTATGGGCTATTATATTTAGTGGTTGCGTTAAGTTTTATTTTTAAAATACAACATAAGGAGCTTTATTTATGACAAATAAACTACTAATGGTATTACTACTAATGATCTTTAGTAGTAATGTATTCTCATACAATCAATCTTTACAAGGTAAGATCTATTCTATACATACTAATTTATCAGATGTAATTGATACAAAAGATGGTACATTATATCAACGAGGAGTGTGTTTTAAGTACGAATATAATGGAGGTGTGTCTGATTATACATGCACTTGGGTCCCCACTGAAGAACACCCCAACTATAATATTTTGAGAAAAAACCATGAAGCTACTGAAGCATCGTTAATGCAGGCTTATATAAAAGATGCATATATTGATATGTGGGTAAACAAAAATTCTTCAAAATCACAGTATGATGAATTACTGAATTTAACGATCCATACTACTTTGCCATCATCTGAACCCACTTCAGACTTAGATGGCAAGGTTAATATATGCATTTATAATAAAGGAATATATACATTAAAAGTAACTAACATAATGACGGGGACAAGTCACAATATTTTGTCCGATGAAAAACTGAAATATTACTACCCTAATTTTACTCATTTAGAAGGAGGAGCTCTTTTTGGGACAAACATATTTAATGTAGAGGTTGTAGATTTACAAAAAGAGTTAACTAAGTTTGAACTCGGCCCAAACGATACTCTAATTACAACAGGAACAGCAGACATTAATGGATTTCACATACAAAGAGAAACTTGTCCTTCATAGTTCTATAGTTGGGGTTGAAAAGTGGTCCCCGATTTTCGAACATGACTTTAACTAAAAGTAATTGATCTGTTTTAGGCTCTGTTGCAAATAAAGTACGGCTGTTTAATCTAATGCACCTCTCATGCCACGGTTATCCATCATGAATCTCTTTAAGCTTCATCATTTCAAATAAGATGTCAGTTATCGTGAACTTGAAGAGATGCTTGGTGAGCGCGGTGTGAATGTTGACCACACGACAATCTATCGATGGGTTCAGCAATATGCTCCTCTCATTCAAGAAAAACTTAAGTGGTGTATTGGCGTCCGCGTTCAAGTAGGAGTTGGAAAGTTGACGAAACCTACATCATAGCAAAAGGAAAGTAAGCCTACCTTTATTGAGTGGTTGATAAGCGTGGAGAAACTATCGATTTCTTTCTGTCCACTACTCATAATGCCAAAGCGACGCAGCGTTTTTTTGGCAAAGGCGCTGAGAGGGCTAAAAGGTAGGGAATGCCCTCATACAGTCAATATGGATAAAGCACCAGTATAAGGTCTGGCTATTCAGGTGTTAAAACAAGGGAAATTCCTAGATGAGGTGCTGCATCGCCAAATTAGATACCTAAACAACACTGTTGAAGCGGATCATGCAAAGCTAAAGCGATTTATCCACCCAGTCCGCGGATTTAAGTCCATGAAAACGGCGTATGCCACACTGAAAAATTTTTAGGGGATGTATATGTTAAAGGTCAATTCGAAAGGTGGCAATACGATTGAAGAACAGCGGGAGAGATCTGTCTAATCACTAATGCATTGGTAAGGGGCTGATGCTCCTCTCGAGGTTCTATTCACTCACGATACTTATTTGCAACAGAGCCAATCTATGGGAGTAACATGACAGAACAGAAAACTTTGCTTCTTACTGGAGGTAGTCGCGGCATCGGTCACGCAACAGTTAAGCATTTCAATGCAGCAGGATGGAGAGTAATTACTACTTCGCGTCAAGAATGGAGCAGTGAGTGCCCTTGGTCAAAAGGAGAGGAAAATCACATTCATCTGGACTTATCAAATATTAATGCAATCTATACGGTCATTGAAGAAATCAAAGAAAAGGTTGGTAACGGTAAATTGCACGCATTAGTAAATAATGCGGGGATTTCACCTAAGACAGCTGAAGGGTCGCGAATAGGAGTCCTAGATACTGACTATGAAACCTGGTTAAAGGTTTTTAATGTGAATGTTTTCTCTACAGCTATCCTAGCGAGAGGTCTTTTCAATGAACTACGTGAAGCAAAAGGAAGCATAATTAATGTGACTTCTATTGCTGGTTCAAAAGTCCATCCTTTCGCTGGTGTTGCTTATGCATCTTCAAAAGCTGCACTGACTACCTTAACCAGAGAATTAGCATTTGAAATGGGAGCCTCAGGCGTTCGTGCTAACTGTATCGCTCCTGGGGAAATTGAAACATCAATTCTATCTCCTGGCACAGAAGATATAGTTTCTGCACAAGTACCTATGAACAGATTAGGTAAGCCAGAGGAAGTCGCCTCGTTGATTTATTTCTTATGCAATAATGGAGCTAGTTATATTAATGGATCTGAAATTCATGTAAACGGTGGTCAGCACGTTTAATTTAGGTGACTTATTGAGAGCTTTGGTCATGACGTAAGTCTCTCTAACTTGTGCGTTATAATTGCGAAACGTGAGTGAGGAGCCTAATAGCTGTTTTACACGATACACAGCAATCTCCAGCAATGAACGTTTATGATAACCATACTATTTTGTTCGAGCCGTAGAATTTTTGACAGCCAACCGCTCGCTTACGTGGATGCCCCTTTTCCCAGAAAGCTGCCCCTTCACGTGAAGTGATTAGGGGTGTCGCTTTCTTAATCTGAATAGCCCTGTAGCACTTCTTTGTATCGTACGCACCATCTTCTGAAATTTCCTTGGTGGTTAGGCGTGTTTGCTTGAGTAAATTAGCAGCACTTCCGCACAAAAGTGTCAGTTCCACTACGATAACTTCATAAGTACCAGTATCAGCAGCAAGGTAGAGTTTACGTCAGGCTCGACGCTTACCGTCAGTTCTATGCTTTTTCACTTTCCGTTCGCCCTCACCGTATACCTTGAGCACTGTGACATCAATAGCTAGGTATTGGGTAGCGCCTCGTGATGGGGCTTTGAAATTAACCTCAACATCCTTAGCTCATCGATTGATGAAAAGATAGTGGGGACAAACCAATGGGATGTCTGCCAATCTAAACAGAATCGATGAAGCCTTGCAGAGCCCTTAAAGATGCGCTTTACCATGAGAGCGGTCATGATAACGAGGCTACTAAACATCGCGGTCAACCACGTTTATTCTGCCTGAGTTGCTTCCACTCAGCTATCGCCTCTTCGTCAATCCAAAACATGAGTGAACCTTGATTGGCGAGGGCATTGTTGCAGCGGGGCTTAGGCCTGAAATCAAAGTCGGTGAATGAATGTCACTGATTTGATCGTAAAACTTTGATCTAGTCCATTCGATTTCTGCGACAAAGTACGTTCGACTTTAAAAGAACCGAAGAAGGTTGCGGAACAAATCAGTTCAATGTCCGTGGCTACCAAATCCAAACTTATTAAAACAAATATTAAGGTAGTTATGTATTTTCCCTAGGCATGTGTGTTACTTGAGCGCTGCTTAATCTAATTGGTATAGAAAGGGTACATCCATTGGACTTTTTGATGAAAGGGGCGTACCCTTGATTTAGCTCACTCCATTCACGCTACAATACTATGTATTTCAACACCTTAAAAGCTAATGGTCTCAGTAGTACTATGCAACTGCTAGATAATATCGATCCCCTCCCCCATCACATTAAAGCCGTCTAAGCACCCAACTTAAACCGTTTTAAAAAATCAGTAACTTATATTGGTATTTAAAGGAAAATGCCCCCTTGCAGTACTTTTAACGTGAAGTCTTTGATTATAATTTGAGCCATGAACCTTTTTATGCCAAGCCACTGTGTATACACAGTGAAACTTATTCAATTTTACCTTCTGAAGGGAGAGTTTCATATTGGTTATATGGTCTAGGTCCCTTAGCCGAAGTGAAACTAATGAGAAAATGTTTACTATTAAATACATAAAAAATTTATAAATCATAAATATAGCCAGGATTGCAGTAGAGCCTTTTAGCGATTTAAATAATTTCGATATCCCGAAAAGTTTAATTCTATGCTCTTTGCCAAGCTTTGTAGTATTCAAACAGGAAATTAATGGATCTGGAGTGATACGGGGGGGGTGACTGAAAGGCTAGTAATCATAAATAATAAAGATTATCGGCGCGTCATTACGGTGAATGAATAGTCAGATTATACGCACAAACTTTAGCGCAGCCAACCACATATTAGCAACTACGTTCTGAGAGTACGAAACCGTACCGTTAGCCCTCTGATAACCGTGGAAATAATTTTCACTACAAAACTCTTATTTATTATTTATAATTTAAAATATCTTTTGCTTAACCAGTGAATGTGTTACTAATGTGCAATGAAGGGCTTCCTGTAAAATCTAGCTTGGCGTTATGCGTTATTTATACATGGAGAAACTATTATGAAATATACATTACTATTAACCGCCTGCTGTCTATCAATGAGTATGACTGCTTTCGCAAACGTAAATCGTCATATTGAAGAGGTTACTTCTATTTCGCAATTGGAGATTGGTGATAGAATTTGTATAACTCATTATAATAAAAACAATGGTAATGAAAGAATGATATTTGAAAATTTTGGCGCCATATCTGCCGGCGTAAAATTTAAACCAAGCCTTTGCTTAAGGGGGGAGAACTCATATCATTGGCAGCTAGTAAAAATACCAAAGAAAAGTGGTTATTATGATTACTCTGGAAGCTATGCAATACAAAATGTTAAATCAAAAAATTACATGTCTGTAGGGCTTTACGAATTAGACAACCCTTCATTATCTAAACTGAGCACAACGGAATATCCTAATGCATTTGAATATGCAATATCTTTCTTTGATATAACAAGAGATAAATCAAACCATAATGGAAAAATAGGCGCATCCTTTGTGTCAGTACGATATAGTAAACCAATAAACCTCCAAAAGGAATTTTCTTATGTAGATGCTGGTATCATGCTTACAGCGAGCAATAATGATGTTTATATAAACGGCACAGGGGTAAATCCAAGGGTGGATTTTATGAAAGTTTATAAAGTAGAATAAATCTTGTAAAAAACGCGGTGTATTTGTAAACAATGATATGGATACTGCCCATCTCAATAACCCGATGCTCAATTAGAATTGGTGATAGCTAAAATAAAAATGGAAAAGTGAATTTTATGAATAGTATTACTATAGTTGGTACTGACTTGGCAAAAATATTTTCCATATTCACGCAGCCTGTGAACAGAATAAAATAGTCTGGCAGGGAAAATACAAGCGTGATACTTAGATTAAGGCCTTTGTTAAAAGTGCTACTATCATCGCTTTGAAACCTGCTACGCATCAACACATTAAATGAGAAGGTACGTCCCTCCTCATAGCTAAACTCAAACAGAGCTCAGTAGGAGGTATCCCAGGTCAATAGCTCACATTACTGGTATCGCTCTAGATATAAATACATTCCACGTTGCTGCTCACGATAATCGAGGCAACAAACAATTCCGAAAAAAGCTAACGCGTAGAAAGCTGCTAGAGTTTTATCTTGTATAGAATTCTCGATAGTAGCTATGGCGTCATGTGGTGGTGCACATTGGCTTACTAGAAAATAATGTGAATCATTCGAATACACTGCAAAACTAGCCCTCTCAATACACTTCATTGATGCATGCGCTATCGCAGAAGCTACATCAAGTTCTCAATGCGATTTACAAGCCACAAGACCGAATCTGCTCAGGTCATATCAACGTTAAGAAAGCTAAAAAGTGGCTATATAAGAGAAAGTACAGCGTACATGAATCGTGTCGGCTCTATATTGCTTGAGTTAGGTGTCAGCCTACCAAAAGGTCACACCTCGATGAAAAACCTTTTTCAATGGCTGCTGATTAAGGACATTACGTTCCACTTCAAATAATCTTCAAACTAAATGGGTTACTCGAGCACTATGAAGGACTTAGTAATAAGATCGAAAATCAACAAATGGTATTGTTGCAAACAATACCAAGCGTAGGACCTATTATAGCAAGCGCTTGTACTTCATCAGTTTGTAACCCAACCGACTTCAAAAATGACCGAAACTTTGCCGCTTGGATTGGCCTAGTACCTATTCAGTATTCTACAGGCGGCAAACGACAATGATGGGCATCTCAAAGCAGGGGAATCGAGAGCTAAGGACATTATTCATTCATGCTGTCCGCTCCATTTTATGGGGAGACAAATCAGTCGAGAGATACTTTGGGAGTTGGCATGTCAACCTTAAGCAGAAAAAGCCTTTCAATATTGCAGTTGTTGCACTAGCAAATAAGCTAGCACGAATCGCATGGTCAGTAATGACTACAAATAAACCATTTTTAATCGACGTATAACTCGAATTTTCGATGGGTAGAAAGATGATAAAACGGTTAGAACCAGATTGAAAACCTGTTGACCCAAACAGAAACCTAGTGCGCTTTTCATTTTGCAAGGACAATCTGGCGCGAACCTCACCCTAGAGCTGAGACTAATAAAAGGGTTGTTGCAAAAAACGTGGTCAGAGAACATCGACCTTTCGCTTTCCATTTCTAATTGAGAACCACCTCGATATTGAATAGACGATTCATGAAGGCGGACCTCTCCCGTACAAAAATTTTACGTTCATCATGACGTAACCAGAAATCAAACTGGCCTTTGTTCAACATCCGTAATGATTCGAAGCACTGAATGATTGACCAGGCTCGCTTTCGTATTTTGAAACCACCGGTGCCTACAACGAGTTTCTTGATGGGGCGTGATCGGATTCAATACCATTATTGAGAGACTTCACTTGCCGTTGCTCGACATCGGCTCGCAGTCGTCCCTCCTTCTTAGGTCGGGCAATCGCATGAGCATAGGAGGAATGCCCTATAATTTGAACTATTGGACACTTTTGTCCTTCATAATTTCAACACCTAACGCAAGCGCATCACGCCATGCTAACTCAATAACTTCCTCATATAATGGGTCGTATATCGCGACAATTGCTACAAGGCTATCGACCCACATATCAAGCTCCTTTGCAGAAATATCCAACCCCATATCTTTGTGCTTTATAGCCAAATTCCTGATCGTGTTGCGTATTGACGCCGTTGTGGAGGCGTTCTGTATCAAAATCAGAGAGGCTTTTATCATACGTGCTTGCTTTTCTTTATCAACCTCTTGAAAACGCTCTTGGAAGCGAGGGTTAGCATCGCAAAATAAATCCAAAAAGTCATTTATAAACTCGCTACCAATACGACACCTTTGATAACTGTTAAGAAAGGTTTCATTGCTATTCATAGAATACCCTTAAATTGTATAACCTTTTGTTTCATAATAGTGAGTAGTCAATCAACCAAGTAGAGGTCATTGTTGCACCTAACTAACATCATAAAAAGTCCGCTGTTTTGGCTCATTCCAACAGGGTTTATCCTAATCCTTTTAGGCGTTTTTCCTTCCATCTGTTACTGGCTATTGGCTGACTATCCATTGCTGATAGATTTAGTAGCACGTTTCGGCTTAGAGTTTGGGTTACTACTGATTAGCATTGCCTTTGCTCTCGACATCGCTTTTCTTGATGAGCCCGACGACCTATGTTGAGCGTTCATTTAACAACCTATAACGCTAATCTCAGTTTAGTAACGTTCAGTCCACCCCATATAATTTAATTTTTGTTGAAGTGTCCCTATAGCCTCATTTTGCAACTGTCTGATGCGCTCCATAGATAAGCGTTTCATCGTTCCAATCTCCCGCAGTGAAAGCACCTCTCTGTCGTATAATCCATAGCGATGAATCATGATGTCGCGGTATTTATCAGGAAGGTGGCTAATGAGCGCTTCAATATGTACTTGCAAGCGTTGATTTTGATAAGAGTGTGATGGCTGCTCATTATCCCCCGACGGTATCGCATCAAGGTGAGGGGGAGCGAAGCTGCAATCAACCGTGACCCTAGGTTCAATATCACCACTCATCTTGATGAGCTCGCCTGCGTGCCCCACCTCTCCATTAACTTGTTCGGCAATCTCGCTAACTGAAGGGAAATGGTGGACTGAAGAGAGCATTTGATTCATCTCACGATATAGTTCACGCACCTCTTTTATAATATGAACAGGCAATCGAACCGTACGTTCCGTATTCATAATTGATGATTCAATACTTTCCCTTATCCACCATGTCGCGTAAGTAATGAAACGATAGCCCATCTCCGATCATACTTGTCCACTGCCTTTATCAGCCCGATATTGCCCTCTTCAATCAGGTCACCAATCGAGAGATGACTTAAACCTCTCTTGATATAACCACGTGCCAATTTCACAACCAACCTTAGGTTTGACTCAATCATAACGTTTCTGGCAGCTTGATCTCCGTGACGAGCCAATGAGGCAAAGTGGTATTGCTGCTCTGGAGGCAGTTGCTCAATGGCGACTACGTCGTTGATGTATTTAGCGTGCAAATCTGCATTTGCAGTATTTTCGTCACCTAAAACACTCGCAACTCTAACCATCATGGTTCTCCCTTGACCAACGTTCTAATTTTTATAGAGCAAGCCGATATAAACGACCTACACGCTATCTCTTCTAAAGCTAGACAGATCCTTCATGTGCTACAGGTTTCATATTATCATTAAACAACTGGAGGAGAAACTAAACTAAAGAAGTCTACTTAGTTTCAGGAGATCTAACCGTCTAAAAGGGGCTTGTTGCAAAAACTTGGCTAACCCATAGTGTTATTCCTCTTATCATCATGGTAGCACACGATGGAAACCACTGAGTTCAAATGGAAACACTTCGCCCTTGAAGTCATCCTTTGGTGTGTTCGTCGGTACGGGTCCACACCAATGAGTTACGTCAACCTCAGACGTTGAATACCAATAAACATTCCTCCTATGCTCGTGCTACCTCACACCTTAAAGAGCAGGATAAGCTTCGCCAAGACGTTTAACAACGACAAGTAAAGTCTCTCAATAATGGTATTGAATCCGATCACGCCCCCATCAAAAAGTTATCGTAGACACTGGTGAATTCAAAAGCCAAAAACGAGCTTAGTAAACGATTCAAGGGTTCGAATCATTACGTATTAAATAGAGGTCAGTTAGATTTTTGGTTGAGAGCAAATGAGCCAAGAACTTTGGTATGGGAGCGCTCTACCTTATGAATCGTCTATTCAATGTTGAGGTTGTTTTCAACTAAACCGGCTTTGTTGCATAAATCGATGGAACTAAATCAGGAAGTTTCGATCTGATCGGCTACATCAGTTAATCACCATAGCCTTATGCCGAAACCTCGTGACAAAACAACTAACTGGAACCAGTACAACAAAGCCCTAATCAACCGTGGTTCACACACTTTCTGGATTGATGAGGAAGCCATTCGCGAGTGGAAGCAAAGCAAACAGAGCAAGCGCGGCAGGCGTCGTCGATTCAGCGACCTAGCCATTACTACCGCGTTGATGGTAAAACGCGTTTTCTCTATGCCATTGAGAGCGCTGCAAGGTTTTCTAGACTCAGTATTTAAGCTGGCTAACATACACGCTTGTTTGTCCGCATTACACCTGTATAAGCCGTCGAGCCAAGGAAGTTGAGGTTTCATTTAAAACTAAAACCAGAGGTGCGATATAGCATTTGACCATTGATGCCACTGGTCTCAAGGTTTATGGTGAAGGTGAATGGAAGGTCAAGAAGCACGGTACTGACGAGAAGCGTAGAGTCTGGCGCAAGCTACATATCGCAGTAGATGCCAACCCCCACGAAATAGTCGCAGCAGAGTTGAGTTTATCTAATGTAACCGATGCCGAAGAGCTTCCCAACTTACTTAAGCAGACACGTCGTAAAATCATTAAGATATCAGGTGATGGCGCTTATGACACAAGAAATTGCCATGATGCCATACGGATAAAGCGAGCGGTTCCGCTCATCCCGCCAAGGGAAGGAGCAGCCCTCTGGGAGCAAGGGCATCCTCGCAATCTGGCGGTAGGTTGCCAGAAGCTCCACGGCTCAAATAAGAAGTGGAAAGAACGATATGGATATCATAAGCGTTCACTCTCAGAAACAGCCATGCATCGAGTGAAGCAGTTGCTAGGTGGGAGGTTAAGCCTGAGAAACTACAATGCTCAGGAAACCTACGCCATGATTAAAGCGCTTAACAAGCTTACAGGGCTTGGTATGCCTGAAACTCAGTTTGTTGTTTAAGAATTACTCAATTTCGGACGGTTTAGTTTTCTGTCCGAATTACGCAACAAAGCCATACACCGTGTTCGAGAAAGACTCATCGCTCAGAGACCCGCTAGAGCCAATCAGATTAAAGGCTTAACAGCTGAATATGGAATCGTTGCACTTGTTGGTGTTAGTAATTTGCGAAAACATATTCCCTACTGGCTAGAAGATACAGAAAACTGATTATCATTCCAGTTTCAGGAGTTATTACAAGTACTGTACGAAGATTTAATCACACTCGATGAACGCATTGATAAGATAAAATTGAGTTTTTGTGACAACCCTGCAGCTCAAAGGTTACTGAAAATCATAGACATAGGTCCACTCATATGTAGTGGACTACTTATTGACCTTGGTGACGGTGTGAGTTTTAAAAGAGATCGAGATAGATTATTAGGTATAAATAAAAGAGGATATGGATATCTTAGAAAGCTGCTAATTCATGGTGCTAGAGCAGCGTTTCGCCATGTAGGTGATAAGACAGACTCTTTAGTTTGTGGGTTAAAAAGCTACGTATTACTAAGCACCCTAATGTTGCAACCATTGCTCTTACTACCAAATTGGCAAGGTATCATAGGCCCTTGTCGCCAAAAACGTTGAGTATAATGCGTCGCTGGCCGCAGCTTAAATGCGGTAGGTAGTTGGAAAACATCATATGAGAATTGCACAGTAAAGAAGTAATGGAAAATAGGTCAAACCAACATTATCAAAACCCGGCCTGATCAAAGAGCTAATAGCTCGTGTAGCCGTTTGGAAGTTAATGTGCAGATCACACCGTTATGGTTCGATGCATAACTTTATGAAACCGAATACACTTAGGCAGTTATACCTCTATTTCCGTCATAATTTACTTGCAAACGAAGGAGTGTCCATACATGATCAGATCGTAATTTTCCGATTTAGTTCCAACAAAGCCCAGCCAAGCGTACCCTGACCCGTATTGGCAATCAGATTTGCAATTGGCGTCTTACCAATAATTGGCATGCCATCTGGTTTCATGAGTCTTAACCCAGTCCAACATTCCGCTTTTGAGAAATATCCACCAAACGGAAACAAATCTTTAACGAGCATATCAATAGTGGCTTGTCGTTTCTCTGAGATAAGCTTGTTACACGCTCTAAGTTGTTGACTACCAAATCAAACCCTACTGTGAGCGCTTAACTAATACTGATGGAGTACAAAGAGAAACTATGTAAAACTATTTATTTACGTTAAAACACTAACAGCGACAGCCCAATGATCGCCCCAGATGCAAACAAGGAAATGATACAAAAGCCCATGATATCCTTAGCATTCAAACCAGCAATACTCAAAGCGGGTAATGCCCAAAACGGTTGGATCATATTCGTCCATGCATCTCCCCAAGCAATGGCCATTGCAGTTTTAGTAGCAGGAACACCCAGCTCTGCACCAGCAGGCATCATTATTGGAGCTTGCACAGCCCATTGCCCACCTCCTGAAGGAACAAAGACATTAACAATACCAGCACTGATGAAGGTAAAAAGCGGAAAGGTATATTCATTTGAAATACTAACAAACATATCAGACATTGCTCCAGCTAATGACACCCCGTTAGGCCCTTTAGCAACCATCATACCCATGATCCCCGCATAAAATGGGAACTGAAGCAAAATACCTGTTGTATTTTTCGTCCCCTCAGCAACAGCTTTTAATAATCGTTTTGGTGTCCCGTGCAACAGGATTGCAGTAAACAGGAAAATGAAGTTAACAATATTGAGGTTAAGAGCAAAACCATTCTCACTAAAATACATCACAATATAAGTAAAACCTAATAATGCCAATAAGCGGTTTACCCAAGGGGACTGCTCCAATTTTTCGGCGGGGGATAACTCTTTTTCTTCCTCTCTCTCTTGAGTGTCAGTTGATGACAATAGCTCTGGAGATATTGTTACAACTTGATCAACAGGTGGGTGCATAGAGCGATTCAATAATGGCATTGTAATCAGCATCGCTAACAAAATAACAATATTCATGCTTGAGAACAGCGTATCGCCCGTTGAAACAGGTGACAACACTACACCAGCCGTTACAGATCCCAAATTGCTCCCCGAAGCTAGGGCCAACGGAACAGAGCCGGAAAGACCGGCATGCCAGAATAAGAATCCAGTATATGCAGACGCGATTAGTAATCGATAATCAACCCCTTTCACTTTGGAGGCAAGTTCACGCGCGAAGATAGCACCAATTACCAAGCCAAAACCCCAGTTAATCCAACATGCAATCGATGAAACAAAAGTGACGATCAAAATAGCATGCTCTGGTGTTTTAGCTCTCATAGCAAGATACAATAAACCACGCCGAAAAACAGGAGTTGATGCCATTGCATGTCCAGTTACAACGACTAAAGCCATCTGCATAGCAAAAGTTAACAGTGACCAAAAACCACCAGAAAAAGCATTGACCATTTGTAATGGATTTTGTTGAGTTACCGGCATTGCAATAAGGAATACAACAAAAGTGAGTAATGCGGCGAATAAGAATGGGTCAGGTAAATAGCGTTGTACTAATACGGTACATATCGTTGATAAACGCTGGACTAAAGTTGGTTTTAGATGGGATAGAGCTCCAGTAGTCATTTCGATATCCTTCAGAATATATCTACAACGTTATTAGGTATTATTGAGTTATTTCTTGTTCATATTAAAGCTTAACATCAGAAGATAGATTGACATTTGCAAATTCAGAAACTGGATTTGCAAATTGTGGAAGCTGTAACACGTTTTTCTGGGCTCGTGTTACAGAAACTCAGGCTAATTATTGTTATGGTGGCTCTGTCGCAAATTCTTATCGAGATGTGGAAAAGCTATTCTTCAGACAAACTTAGTATGCGAGGGAATAAAATTGTTCATAGACGGTGATTCCCTCAAGATCAATTTGGCCTCGTTTAATCATCGCCCACAGCTCTCGACTATAAAGACTAACTGTCACGTCCTCTAACGGAGCTTGTTACAAAAATATTCAAAGGAAAACTTCAACTATTTATCTTTCTATTTTTAGTTGCGAACCACCTCAACATTGAACAAACGATTCATGAAGGCGAATATCTCTTTTACAAGAGTTTTATACTCATAACGACATAACCAGAAATCAAACTGACCTTTGTTCAACATCCGTAGAGACTCGAATACCTGAATAGTTAACTAGGCTCGCTTTCGTATTTTGAAACCGCCAGTACTTACAACGAGTTTCTTGATGGAGGTGTGATCGGATTCAATACTATTATGAGATACTGCTCGACATCCAATCGAAATCCCCCCTTCTTCAGACGGGCAATCGCATTGGCACAGGAGGAATGCTTGTCGGTGTTTAATGTATAAGGCTGTAACTCTTTTGGATAGTAGCGCAGATACCGCTTCAGGAATTGATAAACCGCATCTTTATTGCGTCTATGGGAGAAATAAAGTCCAGTGTCTCGCCCTGCTTGTTGATAGCTCGGTACAGATAATGCCACTTCGCTTTTGCCTTAACGTAGGTTTCATCAATCTGCCACGGAGCGTCTGCTCATATCTATCGACTCAGTTGTGACCTATAGGAGCTTTGTATTGTATCTCCAGTGTCCAGTCCAACTGGGTGCTTTACACAGGAAAATAGCCCAAATGAACAGTAATGATCCTCGCTATAATTTGTATCTGGGTGTAGATACCCACCTGGAGCTTCATGTCGCAACACTTATCAATGAGCTTGGGCAAGTTGCTAAGAACAAAGCTTTCAATGCCAGTATTTCAGGCTATCGTGAACTCTTTACATGGTGTAAACCTTATGGGCTCCTTCAAAAAGCTGGTATCGAAAATACGGGAAGCTATGGTGCTGAACGGCTTTGTTGCGTAATTCGATGGAACCAAATCAGAAAGTTACGATCTGATCGGCTACATCAATTAATCATCGTAGCCTTATGCCGAAACCTCGTTACAAAACAACTAACTGGAAACAGTACAACAAAGCCGTTATCAACTAAAGAAATAGCTCATAATTTAAAGCGTTATATAGCGAGGGAGCTATTCCCCCTTATTCTTAAAGACTTAGCGAAGCTGGCTTCCCATAGAAACGTCAATGCTCCTATGGAAAGGTTATTTAGAAGCCTAAAAACTGAATGGATACCAGTGACTGGGTAGCTGACCCAAACTAGCTATTACTCGATAGATTACTACGATAGGCAACGACCTCATCAAGCCAATGATAGGCTATCGCCAGTTACTGCCGAAAGTCGGCTTAAATTAGTATCCGGAATTTGCTGACCACTACAGGTAATGCTAACTAATAGGTGCCCAACAACCCAACGTTAACCTCTCTTTTAGTCAGGCTATCTCAAACCTCACTAACAACCCCGCAGCCTTACAGTATTTGCCAAGGAGCGTGTTACCTATGTAGATAAAGTTGTTCATCATTTCGCAAATAGGTTTCCATTTGGATTTGCCAACCATGCCCCGAGCCGCTCGGACTCACGCACGATATCTTAATGTGTAATGAGGCTATCAAAGACTTTTACCCTTGCGTTTATTGATATCGTCAACGACATCGCGATAACAGATGCCAAAGAGCATATCCCAGAAAGCACTACCGATTACTACCGTGCCCTGCGTTATGCGTCTGAGCAAATCCGCAACTTGATGCTCAAAGTATTCATTGAGCCACCTAGTGATATCGGCAAAAGCTTACCGTTTGTGACGCTGAAAACATTCTTAAATGTGCGGTGCGTCGTTGTATTGACCCTAGATACCTCATGCGTAAGTTCAAACGTCTACGTAAGCGATATATTGAGCACGCCCAAGTCGCTCTTGGTAACGTGGGTAAGCAGTCAGGGCAAAGTCATTATGTATCACGCCTCACTTTCTCCAATTTCAAACAGCAACAACGCGAAGCCGAAGTATATATGGAAAGCATGACGGTGATTAGTCACGAGACCACGCAAGAATTCAACTTAGCTGAAGTGAATTCACGCTCTACAGCAAACTTAGAAAACCGCCGCATTGAATTGGTGATACGTTGTCGTGGGGACAAAGAGCGTGATAGGTCTAGAGCGGCTAGATCAAGTTATCGAAACCAGCAGCGAGCGGTTTTCACTTATTCATAAGTCAGACGCAGACGCGTAAAAACGCTCGCGCAACGAGTGTAACCCGCCACTTCAACATACCACCGTTGGAAAAAGCGCTGATAGACGTGACTGAATGGAGTATTAAAAGAGTAAAGTGCCTGATTAGACCACTCAAGATAGGCGCTAAAATCCCAATAAATAAGCTCACTGTTCTTAGCTTAAGAAACAACCGATTATGTGTGACATAAAAAAGCGCCCACCCAGGAGAAACAAGGTGAGCGTAACCCGATAATACAATGAAGGGTAGTAAACAAGCCTATACAATACAAGCACAGAGAAACGCCTCTCCTTCTGAGCTCAGAATTGCTTTGAAGGATGTCACTACACTGGCAGTATTCCCTGCGCAAGCACTAGACTAGTATCGATTATCATTCGATGTGTACATATAAAATCTTTATAAAAATTTTTGCGAGACATAATTATCATTCTGGTAGAGCTACTTTTCCAAGTATCGCTACATATCATCGATAAACACCAGCCCAACCTCATGATATAGGAAAGTACAACAACCACCACACAATATAACTGCAATTACCTACCTGAACTCGATTTATCATCGCTAGAAAAAGCACTGATGAATGTGACCGGATGAAGCATTCAAGAGAGACAGTGCCTAATAATCAAGCTACCCAGGATGGGGGAAAAGTATCAATAAAAATATGACATTAAGTTTGAGGAGCTGGCAACTTTGTGTGATATAGAAAGCATGTATCCACAATTTAGGAATGCTGAGCGGTGTAAATGGACTTGGTAAGGACTTGAAGAAAAAACCAAAAATCAATCACACCCACTCAGCGATACCCATCATAGTAGTTGAAACGAACGTCATAAAGCCCTTTTTCACATTAGTGGAGCTGACTCATCAAAAGTAATGACGAGCCAGCGTCGATAACAAAAAAGCGCGCCCTGAGTAGATAGCGCGCCAAAAAAAGGGCTTACACATCAACAGCCAATACGATGCAGTGCCTGAAAGTAACACCAGGCAAAAAAGCTCGCAAAGACAGAACAACAAAGTTATCACTAAATCGCGAGTCATAACCCGTGTTATAAGTTCATTACAAAAACATGATTGTTAGTTAATACTAACATAGTGAGACTGCGGGGTACTATGAAAACTACACCGCATAAGGGCTTTGTTGCGTAATTCGGACAGGAAACCAAATCGCCCGAGAGTGAGTGATTCCTATACAACATACTGAGTTTCAGGCATACCAAGCCCTGTAAGCTTGTTAAGCGCTCTAATCATGGCGTAGGTTTCACAACCTGAGCATTGTAGTTTCTCAGGCTTAGTTTCCCACCTAGCAACTGCTTCACTCGATGCATGGCTGTTTCTGAGAGTGAACGCTTATGATAACCATATCGTTCTTTCCACTTCTTGTTTGAGCCGTGGAGCTTCTAGCAACCTACCGCCAGATTGCGAGGATGCCCTTGATCCCAGAAGACTGCACCTTCCCTTGGCGGGATGAGCGGTACCGCTCGCTTTATCCGTATGGCATCATGGCAATTTATTGTGTCATAAACGCCATCACCTGATATCTCAATGAATTTACGACGTGTCTGCTTAAGTAAGTTGGGAAGCTCTTCGGCATCGGTTACGTTAGATAAACTGAACTCTGCTGCGACTATTTCGTGGGGGTTGGCATCTACTGCGATATTCAACAAAGAAATATAGAAATGTCATTAATGACTTTATTTCAACGCAGTTTAGTCTAGGCATCATGGTTAACCGCTGTTAAAAATAAAATATTTATAATATAAAATTCATATCCAACACTCGCTCGAAAAGATTTAGTAAAATAGGATTTGGACGGTGTACGTTGTTCAACTGAATAGTAGAAACAATAATACCGACTAAAATACTAAATAGTATTTTATAGAGCATAAAAGTATCGCCCTCTTATCTTAAATGAGCCGTATGAATAAAGAAGACGCCCACTAGGGGAAAATAAGGTGGGCGTAAACCAACGAAAGCCCTTTGTGAGTTCAGGAGGAGTACCCCCCCTTAGCGTTATGAGAGCTACTACTAACATTAGCGTCCTCACAAAAACATGGCCCCCCTGAACAAACGCTAGAATAACAATTATTGATGCAAAAAATAAAAACATAAATATTTTATAAAACATCCCATAAAAAGAGTATCACTCTAATCATGTTACTCTTTCGCAATATCGATGAACACCAATCCAACGTCGCGAGGCAAGGGAGTACATTGTGAATACAACAAGCACTTGATCGCCTATTTCGTTCAGAACCTTTTTCCATATCACAACACGCTAATTGAGTTGAGAGTGCCGAATGCCATGAAAGCTGTGCTTTGTCCGACTTGGCGAAATCAGACACATGTACGCTGACGTGAAGAAAAATTCCTATCATTCACAGTCAAACGGAATAAACAAATAACAGAGCTCGCTAAGTGTGATGTGTTGCTTCAGTTTGCCTTTTATCCTTATCGCTGGGCGTAACGAATCTATAAAACTCAGCAAGCGTTAGCGCGTTAAGTGATACTAAAACAAAAAAAGCACCTACCCATGGATGCAAGGTAGGTGTAAAGGGAATGGAAAGCTAGTTTTAGTTATGTAAACGACCGAGCGCAGGCCAAATTATCCCTGCCTGACCGACCGACGCTCAACCCGCGAGGTGACAATATGTGTATACTAATAAGTATGCAATTATCTGCAAATCAACATCAAACAAAGGTCACATTACAAATGCTTTATAATTTTAATGACTTATATGATGAAAATGAAATGCCGATACGGACACAAAGCAGCCAAGCGTAGACAGTGTGGCACTGCACTTGAAATGAAATTTGATTTTCAGTGCTTAAACATTGATTTGGGTAATGCTTGGACAACAAAATATGAAGTGATCGCCATTCAAGCCCCAAAAGAATGGACAAAGGAGCCACCCTTGATTTTGACACTGCCTTGCACCGATGAAGAATGTGGGCGCATGGCTCACATTCGTGATAGTCGTAATTTCTGCCGACTACAGAGAGCTGTACGTGAAATGCCGTCGCTGTGGGAGACGCTGGAAAGGCATCCTTTGTTATCATGCGGCCATCAATCCACCGGCCAGCCTTTTCGCTGTCAGTTTATCCTTTGAGCATTGGTAAATATTCACCCCAAGAACGGCAAGCGCATTACTAATTAAAGGCGTTAAGGTCACAAACGCATTGATCACCTCCGCTGCGGTGGCGGGAGATAACACCACTTGCCTTTCACTTTGACGTAGGTTTCAGTTTTATCAAGCTGCCACGAGGTGTCAAAGCCAATCATTTGATAGAATCGCAATTTCTTTCGCAATGACGGAGCTTATTCAATGAACCAACGACAAATGGTTGAACGATTGACAGAAATGATGTGATGGACGCCCCCCTTAACGGCTTCGATGAGCCAGAATTAAGGTGTTAAGACTTAATTACGAAGGAGCATCCATCATGAACATTAAAGTTGTTGGTATTGATATTGCCAAATCTATCTTTCAGGTTTGTGTTTTACTTCAAGATAACAAGGTGGCTTGGAACAGAAAAATCACTCGAACTGATTTGATGAAAAAGCTGAGTCAGTTTCCTGAAAACACTCTTATCGCGATGGAGGCCTACGCATCATCCCACCACTGGGCACGGCAAATACAGCATCTTGGTTTTAAAGCCATGTTGATACCTGCTCAGTTTGTTAAACCGTTCGTTAGGCACCAGAAGAACGATGCCAATGATGCCAGAGCAATATGCGAAGCTTCACAGCGACCAGGTGTGCATCCAGTCCAAGTGAAGACTGTCGAGCAGCAAGATATCAAAGCATTGCGAAATGTCCGCCAACGTCTCGTCGATAATCGCATTGCTTTAGTCAATCAATCTCGTGCTAAGGCTGCGAAGTACGGTGTTATTTTCCCCAAGCACATAGCAAAATTTCAAGAACTTCTACCACGAGCCATTGAGGATGCGAGCAATCAGTTATCTCATATTATGAGACGTTCACTGCATGAAAACTATGATGAGCTTAGGCAGTTAAGTAGGGACATTCAGCAGGTTGAGCGAGACTTACTAGAGCTATGTAAGAATAATCACCGCTTTAGGGTGTTACGAGAGGTTCCAGGATTTGGTCCCATAATTAGCTCTGCATTAATCAGTGAACTTGGTACTGGAAAGCAGTTTTCTAATGGCCGTCAGTTCTCTGCTTGGTGTGGTTTAGTTCCGAAACAGCAGTACCCGAGTTTGCAAGTATTGATGAACTAACGGTCAACGTCTCTGCGAAAACCTATTTTGGGGCAAGGCATTACTGATGCCGCGGAAATGTTAAGGAAGCAGAGAGCAGATTACATCATGGCGCGAGCGGTAAACACTCATAGAGACGTCGGATATATGTCAGCGAACCGCACCTAATCAGTTCTTGCAATCACAGGGGCGTCCATATATGCCCCATTCGGTCAGCATGTCAATGAGATTGTCATAGCTCATGGGTGTTGAGCCATACCAACGAAGCCACCAAAAGATAACCTCAGGTGCAAAGTGTTTCCATTTGAATTCAGGGCTAATCATCGCATCATTAAGTTAAAGGGAAGTAGTACTAGATATACGACGTTACATGCCCCGACTCGGCACTCGCAAACTCTATTATCTGCTGAAACCGGAGTTACGAAAGCTAAGCATTAAACTAGGTCGAGATGCTCTCTTCGATTACTTGCGTGACGAGCAAACTATTAGTTCGACCCAAACGTAGCTTCATAAAGACCACGAACAGCAGGCACTGGATGAAGAAACGTCCTAACTTACTTAAAGAATATGAGCCTCACAATCCAGAGGAAGTGCTAGTGAGTGATATCACTTACCTTCAATCTGAGGAGGGGGTTCACTATCTATCATTGGTGACTGATGCGTTCAGTCGAAAAACTATGGGATATGAGCTGAACAATGGGATGAAAGCGACAGATGTCGTAAAGGCACTCGATATGGCCGTAAAGAGTCGACAATATCATTGTTCGTGTATCCACCACTCTGACTATGGCCTTCAATATTGCTCAAGTGTTTATCAAGAAAAGCTGAAAGGGGGCGACATAAAATCTTCGATGACAGATGGATATGACTGATATCAAAATGCTTTAGCAGAAAGAGTGTATGGCATACTAAAGCAAGAGTTCTTGCTTAATCGATGTAAGGGTCTCTATGAGCTTAAACATCTAGTAAAAAAGTCCATCCGTATCTACAACAATATGAGGCTGCATCTCGGCCTAGACATGAAAACGCTAAATGAAATACTATCAACGTATTTTAGGACAAGATACATATAGGAAGCAAAAAAATGGGCTTATATTCAGTTAGTTATGACTTGAAAAATTCAAATAAAAGGTATGAAAACATTTATTTAGTGATACAAAGCTTGTAAATGTGCAATCATATAATGGAGTCAACATGGTTAGTCTCTACACCATTGTCGGCATCCCAAGTAGGCGACAAGCGTACCTTGTATCTGGATAATAATAACAAAATGTTTATATCAAAAATCAATGTAAATAAATGTGAATATCAAGGACAGTTAGATGAAGAAACATGGACGTGGATTAGAGAGCATGTTTGATCAAAAATTTTGTGGCGCTGTATGCATTATTTTTTCTTGTCACTGCTTTAATTTTATAAACATTTATTAGTCAAAAGCTTAGCCCTATCAACGTACACTTTCGTTTCCGCTAGACTTCAAACCCCGCATAACATTAACGTTATAAATTTGTTAACTAAATCTCATTTTTACTATCTCAAAAAATGCATACTATTGCATATTGTTTTGGGGTTTGTTGCAAAAATACTCAAAGAAGAACTTCGACTATTTATCTTTCCATTTTTAGTTGAAAACTATCTCTACATTGAATAAACGATTCATAAAAGCAGAACGCTCCCATACCAAAGTTATCGGCTCATTTGCTCTCAACCAGAGATCTAGCTGACCTTTATTCAACATACGTAATGGCTCGAATCGTTGACCAAACTCGTTTCTGACTCTTGAATTAGCCGGTGGCTACGATCACTTTTTAATGGGCGCATGATCTGACTCGATGCTGTTATTCAAATGCTTTACTTGCCGCTGCTGAACGTCTTGACGAAGTTTACCTTGTTCCTTAAGGCGTGAGATAGCATAACCATAGGAGAAATGCTTATCGGTATTAAACGTCTGAGGTTGACGTAACTCATTGGTGTGGACCCGTACCGACGAACACACCAAAGGATGACTTCAAGGGCGAAGTGTTTCCATTTGAACTCAGAGCTTTCCATCGTGGGCTACCATGTTGATGATAAAAGAAACAATTCTATGGGTTAGCCCGCCCCAGCCACTTTCTGGTATTGATAAGGAGCTACTACAATGCACAGCAAACAGAAGGAGGTCTTGTCACGCCTGTCTATATGCGCATACTCATTCAGCCGGGTTTTTCTAACGGGTAAGCGAATAGAAATATGGTCCAACGAGAAAGCAATGGTAGAGTGCATGCTGGAAAGGCGCTATATATCAGACATTTACACACCTGACCTTTATACGGGAAATTACAAGAAAAAGGCGTTCTACCTCCCCTCCCACCTTGACCAACTTCCCTTTGAGTACCGTGCAAAATACGATGCACAGCTATCCTTGCTAAGAGAAGAATTTGATCACAGTAGGCCCCTGAACGTGGTTAAGAAGCATGAAGGACACACCGACTATCACCTGTTCTACGTGAACACCAAGGTACCATCGGCAGTAAACCTTTACCTGTCTAACATTGAAGACATAATGGCGTTTACAGACGTAGCTGAACAAAGCGCGCAGATGGAAATAGCCCGCAATCACTTTCAGGTTGTCAACCCGGTCAAGCAAGCACTACCCGTAACAAAAAAACCAAAACAATTTTCTCCCATTGAGATCCAGTTGCTGAACGACATTTCCAGGGGTCGTCTTTACAAAAACAATACCGTGGGCATATCGGAAGATTCAGCGAAAGTCTATATCCACAGAATGAAAGCCAAGCTAGGCTTGAGAACCAAGAATGAATTGATCAGTCACTACACAAGGCATCTAATGGCATAAGTTTACCAAGAATATGGGTTTTGTTGCGTAATTCGGACAAGAAACCAAATCGCCTGAAATTGAGTAATTCTTATACAACATACTGAGTTTCAGGCATACCAAGCCCTGTAAGCTTGTTCAGCACTTTAATCATGGCGTAGGTTTCCTGAGCATTGTAGTTTCTCAGGCTTAGTTTCCACCTAGCAACTGCTTCATTCTGTACATAGCTGTTTCTGAGAGTGAACGCTTGTGATAACCATACCGCTTTTTCCACTTCTTGTTAGAGCCGTAGAATTTCTGACAACCACCCGCCGGAGCGATTTATCCCAAACCTAAACGGCACAGCCCAACAAAGCACATAAGGTTTATCCCTACTTATTGCATGGTATTGAGGTTACTCGCCTAAACCAAGCTTGGGCGATTGATCTCACCTATATCCCCATGGCTAAAGGGTTCCTGTACTTGGTTACATTATTTAATGGTATAGCCATAAACTATTGTCTTGGCGGTGATCTAACACTATGGATACTAGCTTTTGTATCGAAGCGCTTAAGCACTATAGACCTATGGACCGCCAGATATCTTCAACTCAGATCAAGGCAGTCATTTTATCAGCATTGAGTTCACACAAAAATTAACTAACCATAGTGTACGGATCAGCATGGATGAAAAAAGGTCACTGGGTCGACTACGTTGTTATCGAACGATTATAGCGTAGCCTGAATGAGGGGGCTTACTTAAAAGCTTACACAGCACCGCATAAAGCCGAGCTTGAAATCGGCAGCTATTATGGTGTTTTATAATGAAGAGCGCAACCATCAAGAGCTCAATGACCTCACTCCTGATGAGGCCTACTTCGGCAAGCAAAGGTATGCTACATAAGCTAGGTCAACCACTTAAGAAATTAACTTATGTGTCCAACCATTGGGGTCCACTTCTACCAGACTCGACAAGAAGTGAGTGTCTGGCTCGTGGCGAATGGATAAGACCTACATCAAAGTGAAAAAAGATTGGCTCTACTACTATTGGGCAAGTCAATAAGTTTGGAAACGTCATTAATTATTACCTCAGTCCTGCTTACTATGAGGCACTCTATGCAATGAATGTACAGCTCTGATTAACGAGTTTCTTCTTGCTATCATTAATAGGAATACTCGACATCGACTCTTTTAATAGTATCGTTAAACAAAGTCATCGTTGGGTAAAAGATGGCGTTTGGCTAGAGGTAGTCAGAAAGTGTCACAGCAAGTATTCATGGTCGAGAGCTGTGGACGATGATTAAGCGAGGCTAAATTGATCTTGAGCCCCTTGTAATCAATTCTACTCCTTGACAAAATAAGTTTGTCTGTAGCATAAGGTTATTACTGCATAATTTATATTAAAAACTAGTAACGACCTGAATTAAAAAGAGTATTCCTACTCCCCATATAACAAAAAGCACTATACTGACTCGATTATCAAAAAATCTTCTAGAGCGCCCCCTTCGTCCAAATACTCTTGTATTGGGCTGGGAGTTCGTCCCTGGCCTGTCCATGTTTTCTCATTACCGTTTAAGTCAGTGTACTTGTACTTTGGTGGACGAGGAGTGCGTTTAGCTTTTCGTTCATTTCTAGAAAGAGCAGTGATGAGCTCATCAACATCAATACCTTCTCGCGAAATTCGTGCTGCGATAGAAGATAACTGAGCATTGCGTATCGCTTTTGCTTCTTGCTCTGCAATTTGACGGAGCTCTCCAACAACGGTAGTCATTTTTTCCAATGCATCTTCTAACTGCTTTAATGTTAAATCACGGGAAAAGGCACGTAATGAGCGTATGTTTAACAGTATTTTGGTAATATCAGACATAAGTAATGCAATAAGTCCTTATAGGGTATATGAAGGCAGTTGCGTTGCCTGTATTTTTGTACAGGCTGGATTTCCGAAGACTATATCATTAGGAATGAAAAGAAAAAAGAAAATTTTACGCAAGGTAATGTAAATATCGATTTTGAAAAGACGTAACAAAGTATTCTATTTATTATTCACGGATTTCGTGATGAACAAAATAATACCTATTCCAGCAATAGTAGAAGGAACCCTCAGGGCATAAGTAACTTGAATTATTATGCACATTATTTGGCATCAATCAAGGAGATTGTGTAAACAATTTGCCACATGAACATTAAATGAATTGTTCAATATTTATACAGAAGCTTGTTTAGGAAGCTACAAGTATGATTAGAGATACCATCGAATGGATTAATGGGTTTTGTTAATTGGCGTGCCTTACACTTAGACTAAATATTGTAACGTAAGTAATAATTTATTTTTGCAGGAACAGTTTCTCACTATATGGGAGAGTGTTTTGGGACAGAAGAAAGTTAACGTAAATGCTTTACAACCCATGTTTAAAATAACTTTTCGTATCTCAAGACACAGTATCTGAGATGGGAAAATGGACAAATGAGTTCAAAACATAAACCACCAACGCCTCATTTAAATAGCATAAAAATGCACAATAAAAGAATACTAATTCACCAACTCGGATACATATCCAGTGCATTTGATGGCAGCCTTCTGACATATTCTAGATGAGCTGTTACTTTTTTGTCTTCAGCCCTGATGTACCGAAAGTTGCTTGTATTAGCTACAGAAAGAGCTGTTTTTAGGAATAGGTTGGCTGCAATAAATAGTGCATCCCATGTTTCCCCAGTACCCGATCCGCTATACGAATCTTTAAGTATTCCCCAGTCCTTTCGGCTTAAAAGCTTCTGATAATATTTTCCATGTTTACCTGAAGAAACCCTGTATTCAGTCATTTCACCAATATGCCAATCAAGCACCTTGAACAACGGACCTTTCAATACCTGATCCTACATATGTTTTGCGTAGATTATTTCTTTACGCCATAAACCTTTAGCCACATACGTACTTGCTCACCAAAATTCATTACAACAATCAGTAAACTCCTTACATGAAGGTCTACTTGGTAGGTGGTCTTTATCGCTCGGTTCTTCTAAGGATTGAAATACCGAGTCCTTGCCCAATAAGGCAAGACTAAGGCTTTCACATTTAAGCTTGATGTATATAAAAGCGGATACAACGTTACATCCAAACGATTTCCATCAGGCTTTGTTGCGTAAATAGATGGAACCAAATCAGGAAGTTACGATCTGATCGGCTACATCAGTTAATCACCGCAGCCTTATGCCGAAACCTCGTTACAAAACAACTAACTGGAACCAGTACAACAAAGTCCTAATCAGCCGTGGTTCTCTGACCTTTTGGGTTGATGAGAAAGCGATAGCCGAGTGGAAGCAAAACAAACAAGGCAAGCGCGGCAGGCCTCGCCGATTCTATTACTACCGCATGATGGTAAAACGCGTTTTCTCTATGCCATTGAGAGCGCTGCTAGGTTTTCTAGACTCAGTATTTAAGCTGGCTAACATTCCGCTTGTTTGTCCACATTACACCTGTATAAGCCGTCGAGCTAAGGAAGTTGAGGTTTCATTTAAAACTAAAACCAGAGGTGCGATACAGCATCTGGCTACTGATGCCACTGGTCTCAAAGTTTATGGCGAAGGTGAATGGAAGGTCAAGAAGCATGGTACTGACGAGAAACGTAGAGTCTGGGGCAAGCTACACATCGCAGTAGATGCCCCCCACGAAATAGTCGCAGCAGAGTTGAGTTAATCTAACGTAACCGATGCCGAAGTGCTTCCCAACTTACTTAAGCAGACACGTCGTAAAATCATTGAGATATCAAGTGATGGCGCTTATGACACAAGAAATTGCCATGATGCCATACGGATAAAGCGAGCGGTTCCGCTCATCCCGCCAAGGGAAGGAGCAGCCTTCTGGGAGCAAGGGCATCCTCGCGAACTAAGTGCGTCTGTAGCACGACCCCATCACCACTTAGTCTATAAGTGTGACACAATCAGGTTCATTATATTAGAACCTGATTGTTTGCAACAAACCCAGATCATGCGCGCCCAAGAGTAACTATTATTTATAAACACATTATTCTTGTTCTTATTGCTAATGAAAAATAATATTAAATTCGCTACTGTCACATGTGTGAGCATGTCTGTCTATTAGACAGACTGCATACTGGAAAATTGTAGCATAGAACTTAGCCGAAACATTATAGGGTTAGTTATTATGAAAAAAACTGCTTTACTATTAAAATATTTACTTTTCATTGGTGGACCTTACCTTAATGGTTTGGGAGCATCTCATGCAAATAGTATTATTACTATTACAACATGCGAGCAATTACAATCTATAGGTCATAGCGAATTTTTCCCTCTATATGGTTATTATATTTTAACAAATGATATTGATTGTATATCAGTTTATGATTTCGATCCGATTGGGGGTGGGGAAAATGGCATGTTCTCAGGAGTTCTTGATGGAGCAGGGTTTGAAATTCATAATTATAATTCATCTCGAAATGGTTTGTTTGCTGAAACACTTGGAGCACAGATTAAAAATATAGGAATTAGCGGCGTAGTAAATAACCCCCATTCGGGAAACATTGGCCTTTTAGCTGGCAAAAGTAACGCCACAATCATATCCAACAGTTATGCTACAGGTAATGTAACATGGGGGAGTAATAGTCGTGTAGTAGGCGGAATGGTCGGATATTTAAACTATGGTAGTGAACTGCGCAATAGTTACTCTAAGGTTAATGTTTCAGGTGAAAAGGCTGTTGGGGGATTAGTCGGAACACTATTTGATAACAGTAAAATAGTTAACTCTTATTCTAATTCAGTTGTAGTAGGCGGTACCCATGAGATCGGAGGATTAGTTGGTTTAGTTGGAGAATATCGAGGGAATAAATCAGAAGTTATAGGTAGTTACTCTACAGGTACTGTAACAGTAAGCTATCCACAATTTTCATATTTGCATTCCGCCGATACTGGAGGGTTAGTTGGAAAATTAAAAGGTAAAAGCCGCATTGCAAACAGTTATGCAATTTCAGATGTAAATTCCCTAATTTCTAGTATTAAAGGTGTTGGTGGATTAGTCGGGCACGTTGATGAGGAGAGTATTGTTACGAATAGCTATCGTTATGAGCATCAAGTGTGCGATGGCTGCGATAATATACTTGGTTTAGAAGTTAAAAGAAGTGATATGTATTCTTCATTATGGTATAGAGAAGTTTTAAGATTTAGCGATATAAACTGGATAATTGATTCAGCTGTAAATAGATCGCACCACCCTTATCTAACAAACTTTAAAGGTTATAGCCCCCTACTACCATAAATTTTTATGTTTCATAGAGAACACTTAAAATTTTCAAATTTTAGACCAAGCTTATATTTTTCTTCAAGATAAGGAGAATCAAAGTTTCCTTGCCTTGGAAAAACGGTCTAAACGATCCCCTTTTTTACGAGCGTCGCTCTATCCCTCGCTTATTCGGTTCTTTATGCCCTAAATGAAAATAGCCCAGATTGCTCTGGGCTAGTAAGCTGGGCTTATAACCTTTTTAAGAATTATTAACTTATCATTGATATTAAGAATGCTATCACAAGCGCACTGGATACAAACGAATATGCTTATAGAGTGACGATTATAAGTAAAACACTGTTATGGTTATTGCAAAATTCCCCCTCTGGCAGAATTGTTGTCACTGTTAAAAATTAACTAGTTAGGGCGTAAAGCATTGAGAGATAAAGGGACAGCAGTGCCTAGTAAGAAGACATCACCAGAACAATGGCTAGCACAAACGAAGCTCGCTGTCGTTGCTGAAACTTACACGATGACCAAACATGAACTTAGTACGTATTGCCGCTCAAAGGGACTCTACCCAGAGCAAATTCATACTTGGCGTGAAGAGTGTTTACACGGCTTTAGGTCACAGAAGGAAAAGGAAGCCCAAGCGAAACAGCAGTCTCGAGCGGACAAACTGGAGAGCAAAGCTCTGAAAAAAGAACTTCGATACAAAGAGAAAGCCTTAGCCGAAACCAGTGCGCTATTAGTTCTGCGAAAAAACGGGGAAGAGGACGAGGTCGATTAACGTCAACCGATGAAAGGCAAGAGTTGATAAGTCTTATACATGAAGCGGTCGACAATGGCAGTCGTCTGCCGAATGCATGCTTGGAAACGGAAATCGACCTAGGAACATATCGAAGGTAGTATCGAGGCGGAGAAATCCAAGAAGATCAGCGCCCACTGGCAGATCGCCCAGAGCCAGCTAACAAGTTAACGGAGAAGGAAAGGTTAGCCATATTGGCGCCTGAATACGCTTCCCTTCCTCCAACACAAATCGTCCCTACGCTACTTAATAAGGGAATTGACTTAGGCTCTGAGTCTACGTTTTATCGCACTTTGAAAAAGGAAGGCCAGGTTGAGCACCGAGGATGTCAACGTACTTGCAAGAAAGTAGCACAGCCAAGCAGTTATACAGCGACAGCACCGAAACAGGTATTGACGTGGGATATCACTTACTTGCCAGCAATCGTGAGAGGCCAACACTACTATCTGTACCTTATTGAAGACATCTACAGTCGGAAAATCGTTGGCCATGAAGTCTATGAGCAAGAGAGTGGTCAAAAAGCGTCTCAGCTCTTGCAGCGAACGCTCATACGAGAGCAATGTTTTAATCAGGCGCTTGTGCTTCACTCGAATAACGGCAGTGCGATGAAGTCTTCAACGATGAAAGCCAAGATGGAAGAGCTTGGTGTGACGCTGTCTTACAGTCGCCCACGAGTAAGCGATGATAACCCCTATGTAGAATCGTTGTTCAGGACGTTAAAATATGTCCCGAGTTGGCCATCGAAAGGCTTTGCAAGCTTAGAAGAGAGCAGAGCTTGGGTAGACAGGTTCGTAGAATGGTAGAACAATGAGCATAAACATCGAGGGCTGAACTACGTGACACCATCAGAAAGACATGTGGGTAAGGATAGTGAGATCTTACAAAAAAGAGCCGCAGTTCTAAAGGTACGTCGAGAGCAAAACCCTGAACGTTGGTCAGGAGAAATCAGGAACTGCGAACCAGTTGGTGACGTTCACCTAAATCCAGAAAAAGGGGGGGCTTAATTAACAAGCAACTAGTAACAACTGCCTTGAAAAACGCCGAATTGGGCAAACAGGCACCTAGCGGACTGCTCGCCTCTCTTTGGAAGATTTACCAATATTCCTTGCGTCTGTCGTTTGCAATGTGTCTCGTAATCGTCTCTAGCCATAGCCGCGGCGAGATCAATCATAAACTCTATCTGTACTTTGGAAATCATAGACACATTGCTGCCACTATAGTAACTAAGAACAGAATGGGCCATGGGCTGATCGAGAACGACGATGTGAATACCTGCTGTTACCAGTTTTTACTTCAATTTTTCCATTGCTCGTAGGGGGAAACGAGAAAGCCGGCCAACTTTCTCGATGAGTAACATATGACCCCGATGCGAAACTTCAATCAAACGAGCTAATTCAGCCCTTTCTAATTTGGCGCTTGATAAATGTTCAGGATAAAAACTAATAATATGTACATTATGCTGTTTGGTGAAATTATGCAGGTCACTTTTTGCAACGGGGCCTAGCTAGAATGAGGTAATTAATGACAAATCGACTAAGCGTATTCGACAGCCACACAAGATGCACTCAAACGGGCCTACTTTTAAGAAAGATTTCATCATTTGACCACAGCGAAGCGGCAGTTGAGGTGTTGGATCTCGCTCCTCACTCCAAGCTTAAGCTTTAAGCAGAATAGTTACACAGGTTGCGACTCTAACTGCTATAATTTAGCTTCAGCTGCCTGTAAAATGTCTTGAAATGTAATTCTATTTGGTATTCTTCTATAATGTAAATCAATGAATATAAGCGGAGAGCTGCTATTTATACTGATAAAACCTTGAGGGTCCGTAACACCTAGTTGGCTAGCACTAGTAAAGCCTGCAATAATTGTTTTTAGTAACTCGCGATTTGTTATTGAGTTGATCTAATTGATTAATACACGTTCTCCACCTGGCTTACTCAATTGAAAAAAACGTCCAAACGCTCGTGTTGTTCGCAGTCCTTCAATAGTATCAAAAATTGCACCGTCCTGTAGTTGAGTGGTGAATTTTGTTGTATTTGCGACTGGCACACCTCTAGCCTCGGCAATTTTGTATTTAATCAGCTCCTCATAAGGGTTAGTCTCTCTACCAAACACCTTATAAGCATACCTTGCAGTAAGGTACACGATCCCCTATCGAGATTGCAGTTCCTTTTCAACTAATTCACCGAAGATCTTTTTAGGCATAATATTTTCCTATCTATTTTTAATACAAAAATGGACGTCAATACTTGGACACGTATGCTAACTTCTTAAATGGGTGATCCAGCTTATACAACGAACCTTTGCCTGCTGAAGTGGGCTTGAATAAAAGTAAGGTTATTGATGTTTACGCTCTTCTCGGCGTTGTTGCAAAAACTTCAAACGGATTCAAAATTTCAATCACTTCCCTTTGACCTAACGATGCGGTGACTAATTCTGAATTCAATTGGAAACACTTTGCGCCTGAAGTTATCCTTTGGTGCCTACCTGGTATGGCTCAACACCCATGAGCTATGCCAGACATGCTGGCCGAACGGGTCACTTCTGTCAATCGTTCAACCATTTGGTCGTTGATTCATTGAATACACTCCGTCATTGCGAAAGAAATTGCGATGCTATCAAATGATTAGCTTTGACACCTCGTGACAGTTTGATGAAACTGAAACCTACATCAAAGTGAAAGGCAAATGGTTCTATCTGTACCAGGCTGTTAACCAGCAAGGTCAAACTTTGGCTTTCTACTTATCTAAAAAACGTAGCCGTCACTATGCTCATCAGTTTCTTAAGCGTTGCCTGCGTTACTATCCACTAGAATTACAACCTCAAACGTTGAATACCAATAAGCACTCCTCCTATGCTCGTGCTATCTCACACCTTAAGAAGCAGGGTAAGCTTCGTCAATACATTCAGCAGCGGCAAATGAAGTGTCTCAATAATGGTATTGAAACCGATCGTACGCCCATTAAAAATTGATCGTAGCCACCGACGAATTCAAGAGTCAGAAACGAGCTTGGTCAACGATTCAAGGGTTCTAATCATTACGTATGTTGAATAAAGGCCAGCTAGATTTTGGGTTGGGAACAAATGACCCGAGAACTCTGGTATAGGAGCGATCTGCCTTTATGAGTCGTTTTTTCAATATTGAAATTGTTTTCAACTATCCCCCTTCCTGTCAAGACTTACCTTACGATATTTTTGAAACAAGCCCAAAGCACCTACCTTTGGTTCTCGCAGCTGAAACCCACACCTATAACAATTTTTGGCTCGTATATTTATTCGTTCATTACACTCCGGGCAGTTAATCTTTTTTCTTTTAAACATAAACTCGATATCAATCCTTGTTTCCTGTTTCTAAAATTATCAGCCATTCATCCGGTTCGGAAATATAAACAATATGAACACCACAAACATAGCCTACATCCCCATGAATGCACCTTATTTTTACCTAAATAATCTCACACAACTTAAAGCCTCTAAAAGCTGCATTTGCTGTATTTTATTTAAATGAGGGTAAACCATTACCTTAATGATTGTTTCATAACACAAAACATCATAAGACAGCCCACGTACTTACAGATAGTGTTATAAAATACGACTATAGAAAATTCAAGTTTTTTCATAGAAAGCGGGCGTAAAATAAACGAATAATAAATAGACATCTGAGTTTTTACTATAAACATTAATTGTGTAGCGATAGAACTCACAATTGACCCATCTAATAACTCCCAGCTAAACAAATAATGTCGAGAACCTCTATCAATGACAGTATAAAGAAGCCTTTTACTCAGAGTTGAACATTCATTGCATAGATAGCTGTATGGTAACTTTTACAGCCATCAATCATTATTTTCTCAAAAAGACTTCCAAGATAGTCTCATCGAGACTTAAACTGATGCAATAATCAATAACATATCCAAACTTGTCGATGCTACTCCTATAGTAATAGATCCATTTAACTTTCAACGCGTATTAAAAATTAAGTTAATATAGGTTACACATTTTATCTGCCCTGTTTTGAAGATCGAATGAACTAAATCAGAATCTTACGATCAGGCCAGTGAAATTCACTCATTATTATGCCCTCATGCCCAAACCTTACTTCAAAACTAAAAACTGGAACCAGTATAAAAGTTCATTGATTAATCGAGGCTCACCCACACTTTAGATAGACGAAGAAGCGATAAGAGACTGGAAACAGGCAAAGCATGGAACGCGCGCGAGGCCTCGGCTATTTAGCGCTCTCGCCTATCAACACTGCTCTTATGGTTAAGCGTATATTCTCGATGCCTTTGAGGACATTACAAGGCTTTATTTACTCGTTGTTTAGGTTGATCGATGTTCCATTGAAATGCCCACACTATGCCTATATCAGCCGCCGAGCAAAGAATGTTAAAATCTCATTCAAACCCTCGACTCAAGGCTAATTGATACAACAGGCCTCAAGGTTTATAGTGAGGGTGAATGGAAAGTCAAGAAACATAGTACCGGCGGCAAGCGAAGAATGTGGCGCAAGCTTCACCTAGCCGTCAATACCTCTACTCATGAAATTGTTGCTGCAGAGCTGAGCTTATCTGGTGTGACAAGTGCTGAGGTGCTGCCAAATCGTCTGAAACAAACACGACTTACCATCAAAGCAATATCCAGTGACGGTACTTATGACACCAGAGAGTATCAGTCACAAGAAGAGCTCTCCTTTGATACCTCCATGTGATAGGGCAACTTTTTGGTAAAAAGGACATCCTCGGAATCTACCTGTTGACTGTCAAAAACTGTACAACTCACACAAGAAATGGAAGCTGAAATACGGCTATCACAAACGCTCACTTTCTGAGGCCGCTATGCATAGGGCGAAGCAACTTTTTTGTGGCTCATTGAGCCTGAGAAACTACAATGCTTAAGTTGGAGAAACTGATGCCATAATCAAAGCGCTGAACAAGCTTACTAGGCTAAGTATGACTGAAACTCAGTACTTTGGTTAAAATACGACCATTTGGGATACCTAACGCTTTGAACATGATTTAAGAAACAAAGCCTACTTGAGATCGAGTTTTACTCAATTTTAAGTAGGCTCATTTTCTATTTAAGTAACGCGGAAACCTATCCTTACTGATAAATTTACAAGCATACATAAAAATATCACAATTATTTTTCTTCCTTCTTTTTCCTTCCCAACGCGAAGTTCGCCTTACTACTGTTTTCTTGAGCTTTGCTATAAAATCTTTTTTTACTAAGCTTTCTTACGATTAATTTTTCCAAACCCATATATTCGTCCTGTATATACAACAGTCAAGAAGTTAAAAATTTTTCTTCAATTTTACAATGTACCAATTTCAAACCACTTATCAGCCTAATTAATACAATAAACATCAACACTCTTTTAATTGATTCATTTACGTTAAGCTTATATTAAAGATAAGATGACTTGAGAACTAAACCTATCAAAATAAAGGGAAGCAAAAAAGTTATATTTCAATTATATTAGAAATAATTTAAACAACCTAAATTTAACTACATATATAACACATATAACTATAGTTTTTATGGTTATTAAATTGCATATATGATAATACTTCCCATACAAGATTATTACATACCACCGAAAATGTACTAAAAGGTTATAGATAAATGCAATATACTAGATACTTACCAAGAGAAATGCGAAAGAAACATTTCATTAAGAAAGCGAAGAAGAAGTACGGATCGCAATTTGATTACTCAAAAGTCAATTATATTAACACAAGAACGAAAATTGAAATAATATGTAAGCTTCACGGAAGTTTTTACATTACACCTAGGGGGTTTTTGGCAAATCTTTATGGTTGTCCTCGCTGCCAACACTTTCAAATGTTAACTATAGACAAGCAAAATATACCCAACAATTCGCATAATAGCTCGAATAAAATCATCAACATGGTATTCAAATAGTAAGCGCGTCATAAACCCCGCATTCTAATCACTCATCACGAATAATAAGATCAAGTCTCCAACTATGAGGAGGTTTGAAATGGGAAAACGACGTACTGACCAAGAATGGCAAACGCTTATCGAGCAATCTGAATCGAGTTCGTTGTCAACGCTAGCCTTTTGCAAGCTCAAGGAACTCAACCCTTCGACGTTTTATGCCAAGCGCCAACAACTCAACAAAATTGAGGTTTCTCAAGGCTTCGTTAAAGCTGAAGTCGTCAAAAAGACAACCAAGTATCAAGCTCAAATAGCAACGGCTAACATGACACTGCTCGTCAATAATGTTGAGCTGAGCATTCCTCAGGGTAACTAGCAAACTAGTGCTTTAACTAAATTGTTGTGATTAACCATTCCGCTACGTTTTTGAAAGAAGCAAAGCAGGTATCAAAATCACGTGGCTCGGTGTTAAACACCATTGGGGTGGCAAAGTCTTGAAAGCGTTGTCGAAAGACTGGGTTTTCTTCAAGCTCTTTCAGCCCGAGTTGTAGCTCTTGTTTAGGATTGGAGACAAACTCTGCATGCTGATTGCCAAAGCGCTCAATATCTTCTTCCAACACCGTTTTAAATAACGGTGTAAATACTTTCAGATCGAGGCTTTCTTTCTGGCCTTCGGTCTTTAAAATACAGTAAACATCATAAATGGCGAACAAGCGTGGCATCATCCTTACGCTCAGCACTGCGCTTGACTGACATTGTACGGCGCAACATTGATATCACTTTTTCAACTAAGGTCGCGTGGATAGAGACGCAATCGAAAGCCTTCACTTCGTGTGGCTGCTTATACAGCTCTGCGACCAGTGATTGAATGCTGCGAGGCTCTACTTCAAGCAGTGGTATTGTATCCATCAACTCCAGCTTAATTATGGGGCGAAGACATGGTGCTTGACTAAACTGCTGTGGATATCGAAGTTCCAATTCAATATAGCGATACTCATCACACAAGCCGTGCTTCGACGGTGAATCGCTCTGATTGGGTAATCGCCTGCTCAATCTCATTAATGCATACCTTGCGAGCCGCTTTCTTTTTGGCGCGGCTTAGTTCTTCAAACGCGGGTTTTGGGATCAATTTAATGTCGACGTCTTCTGACATTCGAAGGATCTTAACGTTGGACTTTGCTAGAGCAGTCCCGCCGGAAAAGACCATTTGATGATGCACTGGAGACACTTTCACTAACTCTGCAAGTAAAGCGACGACCCAGTAATCTTTTTCAATAATGGCTGGATTTCCGAGCTCAAGCGCATCGGAAACCTCAAGAAATTGTTGTTTTAATTTTTCCATATTAACTCGGCGAGTTTAATACTCGGTTACCGACAGTCAATTTGCGATTAAACTGTTTGGGGTTTCATGAGTATGGAACGGAGGATGAGATTTGGGTACTCGTACCTGAGAGACTTTGTAGCGATAGACTATCCATTTCAAAATCGACGCCTTTCATTTTAAGAATTTCTCGCATAAGGGCATCGGTCCCTCCCGGATTAGTGGGCATGGGCTTGCCAGTGAGGCTGTTAATTCTTACTTTGGTATACAAACCATAGCCAAGCTTCATTAACTCACCTTGCTGCACAAGTTGCCTCAGTGCCCGACCTATTTGGTCATAGCTTGCAAATCCATCAAAGTCTTTGCGTTCAAATACATAACGTCTTGAACGCATTTATCTTTTGATAAATGCGGTCTACTGCTGTCATTTGAAGCTCCTAACTTTCTTATGTATTGGCATTATAACGCAACGTTGATCCGTTAGGAATAAACACGGCATTAATGACAGCGAAAATACGGCATTCACACAACAAGATAAAACCAATAACTATCTGAATTTAAATATGTATTTTTATTACGATAACCATAACATTCCTATCAAAATGTATCATCACCTTGCTATGAATCTATCCCTTCTGAGATACTTAACGCATCCTCTATTTCTACGCCTAGATATCGAATGGTATTATCCAACTTCACGTGGCCAAGCAATAACTGAACAGCGCGAATGTTTTTGGTTCGAGCATAGATCAGTGCGACGCATGGAATGCGTGCCATACAGATAGGGATCGTAGCCAAATTCCGTTGCCCAACGGCGAATAATAGTTGCACAGCAGCTATAACTCATTGCCCTACCTTGTTTTCGAGGGCTAGGAAACAGATAGTCTTGAGGTGATAGTTGACTGTGAATTAACCATTGAGTCAATGACTGTGCGGTGCGTGAAGTGATCTCAAACTGTACCTCTCTGCCCGTTTTACTTTGGCTGTAAAGCACCCGGTCTTAAATCACACCACCGGAAGAAATATCCCTCACTTTCATTCTTAGCAAGTCACAAGAACGCAACTTGCAATCGATGGCAAGATTGAGCAGGGCTAGTTCCATGATATTGCCTTCGATTTCTAGTCTCGTGCGAATTCGCCAGATGTCTTCAAGCTCGAAAGGCTTTTTCTGCCCAGTTAGATGACCTTTCTTCGTCCACATAATTGACCTCCAGTCTAACTTTAGAAGTAGCCTTATTAAGTTTAGATGCGGTAAATTGAATGGCTATGCAGTTAGGGGGGCTGACAAAAATATTGCAGACTAGAGTGAATTGGAATCTTTGCTCTAACGGATTTTGGTCGAGTGGACGACACTTGTTACCAAGTGCCGTCTCCCTAAGAACCCAGCGTGCAACTTTCACTGCACTGGGCTCAAGCCTCCACTGAAGCATCGTTTGATACCCAGCAACTCATAAAGCAGTTGGAACAGGCTCAACCCAAGAGTTACGTGCATGCCTTTTTGACTTCCGTTTAGCCAAGTATTCTTGGTGATCGGGGTCATAAGGAGTCGCGGCACTTCGGATTTTCACATGTCGCTCTATTGGCACTTTCGCAATTTGGAACAGATTGAACTGACAGTCCATATCCATGATCTTCTGCCAACCGTGAAACTGCCACTGGCCATGACGGTTGATGAAGTATTTAAGGGCGACCCAAATTTTAGATTTTGTTGGGTGACGCCTTTTTGCCCAATGCCATAGAGTTTGGAATAGTTTGTGGCCTACATATCCGAATACTTGTTTAGCAACACAGTGGCGGTAGTAATTCGCCCATCCTCTAAGCTTCGGATTTATCAGTTTGATAAGATCATTAACAGGGATAGTTGCGTGCTTTTTGATGAGTTCGCGTAGATTTCTCAAAAATAACAGTGTGTTGGATTTGCTCGGTTTAATGAGCAGTTTCCCTTTGTACTTCCTATGGTTGAAGCCCAGAAAGTCAAAACCATCATCAATATGAGTAATCTTCGTTTTCTCTTCGGAGAGTGTTAACCCTCTTTCAGACAAAAAGTCAGCAATCAACGGTTTGATATCGCTCACTAGCACTTCCTTTGAAGAACAAGTGACTACGAAATCATCAGCGTAACCAATGAAATTGGCTCTAGCTCCTTTTCTGAGAACTGTGGATTTTATACGTTGCTCTAGACCTGAGAGGGTCATTAGCATCAAGGTTGGGGAGATAATCCCTCCTTGTGGTGTACCCTCATCGGTGTCGTAGAACAGGCCTTTATCCACAAAACCAGACTTTAGCCATTGCTCTAACATTCGCTTATCTACGATGATATTGTCCATAAGCCATTGATGCCCGATTTTATCGAAGCAAGCTTTGATATCGCCCTCAAGAACCCATTTTGCTGATTTCTTCAAGGCCAAACACTTGAAGCACTGCTGGATAGCATCAGCAGTGCCGCGATTTGGTCTGAATCCATAACTGTTAAGGTCGGCTAATGTTTCAGAAAAAGGCTCTAATGCAAGCAGGTGGAGCGCTTGTTGCGCTCTATCTATCATGCACGGAATACCTAAGGGTCTGAGTTTGCCATTCTTTTTGGGGATGTAGATACGTTTGAGTGGTTTTGCTTTGTAAGTCTTGCGACTCAGTTGATTCACCGCTTTCATACGGCGAGTATCTGTGTTCCAGATAACACCATCTATTCCAGACGTTTTACTGCCTTTGTTTTGAGAGACTCGCCTAACAGCAAGAAGTTTCGCTGATCTAGAATGAGTTAAGAGCCACTGTAAGGATTTAACCTTGCCGTATTTCTTTTCTCTCATTGCTTTTGCGATACGCATTTGAAGCTTTAATACGTGTGCTTCCGCGGATTTCCAGTCAATAGACTGCCACTGAGCACCGTCAGAAGATGCACTAATCTCTTTCGAGACCATCATTTGCTTTTCTCCTTGAATAAAGTTCTTTCAAATTCTCTCGCAATGGGAGACCAGTCGGAAGTGGGCTCACTTTCGTGATCAGGCATTAGCCTGTATCTGCATCATTACAATGCAGCTTTCGCTTTTTCCAACCTCCTCTACCTGCATCGCTATCGGCTACAAAGGCTTTCCCATAGGGAGCGATACAGGCTTACCCTGTTCCGTATGTTACGTAATATGTCAACTTAGATGCCCACTCTAGTGCGGAGAGTATTATGATCACGAAAGGCCAATGCCCAACTCCTTTCCGACTCTCGTTGCCGTTTTGGCCACAGCGTATTAACCACTTCCGCTGTTTCATCATATAACGCACCTTTAATGAATTCACATACGTTCATCATATTGACTACCTAGCACTTACCCGATTCATGTGGTTATCAGGAGGATCTTCCTCTCACGATTTCGATCCCGAGCAATTTGAAAATCACTCTTCGTTACATTGTCCGAGCCGCTGCTTTATTCAGGCTCGTAGGTTCATCTGGTGATACAGATGGTTCATTCGTAAAGCGATGAACAACGCTTCATACGACTTCAGGTCGCACGGGCATAAATGATTTAGGAACAGGTAAAAATCGAGTTCTTGGCTGTAGTGAATTTTCTGGAAAGTGGTATAATGGGTATATCGTTTTTAGGAAAAATAGCTCCAAAAATCGATTTTTCTGGAAAAAGCTCACACGCCTCTTCCCTTATACTTTTCCAAATTTATTTCAGAAACCACATGTGTTGGTAGGAAAGTATTGTACGTTAAAGCATAGCCGATTGATTTTACTGAATACCTAACTATGCCGCATCGAGGCGTCAATCTGAGATAAACCCTAGCTGGAAGTCAGAGGAGATGCTAATTTTCCATCAGAATAGGGCCCCTACTTAGTTCGCGAGGGAATAGAATTGTTCAGAGGAAGTTGCTCTTCAAGATTAATTTAGCCTCACTTAATCATCGTCCACAACTCTTAACCATGAAGACTAGCTGTCACGCTGTTTGTTGGCGAACAGGAAGAACAGGGCACCTAAAGGCAAACCAGTATCACTTTCGATAACCCCAGCAAGGCCGTTGATGGGCTTTCTAAAATCGACGCTTTCACGGTACAGATAAGTCTCTGGCGCACTTTGTGGAATACTCAGCTCAATATTATTGACGAGAATTGTCATGTTAGCTGTTGCTATCTGAGCCTAATACTGGTTTTGTTGCCGAATTCAGCAAAAGAGCGAACGCTAGCTAAATAGTTCACATTTTGAACAACATACTGAGTTTCAGGCATACCTATCCCAGTTAACTTGTCGGGTGCTTTGATCATGGCATAGGTCTCACCAGCTTGTGCGTTGTAATTTCGAAGCGTGAGTGAAGCTCCTAGTAATTGTTTGACGCGATACGTAGTGGTCTCCGACAATAACCGCTTGCGGTAGCCATATTTTTGTTTCCACTTTTTGTTCGAGCCATAGAGCTTTTGGCAGCCAACTGCCAAATTACGTGGATGCCCTTTTCCCAGAAAGCTACCTTCACGCAGGGGAATTAAAGGTGTCGCTTTCTTAACTCTAATCGCTCTGTGACACTCTTTTGTATCGTATGCACCATCTCCCGAGATTTCCTTGATGGTTCGGCGTGTTTGCTTGGGTAGGTTGGGGAGTACTTCCGCATCGGTCACACCTGATAGTATCAGCTCTGCGGCGATAATTTCATGTGTGTCTGTATAACCGCAAGATGGAGTTTACGCCAGACTCGACGCTTGCCATCAGTTCCATGCTTTTTCACTTTCCATTCTCCCTATATCTTGAGCCCAGTTGCATCAATGGCTAGGTGTTGGATGGCGCCTCGTGTTGAGGCTTTGAAATTAACTTCTACATCCTTGGCTCGACGGCTTATACAGGTATAGTGTGGACAAACCAATGGAACATTCGCTAATTTAAATACTGAGTCTATGAAGCCCTGTAGCGTCCTTAAGGGCAGGAAAAAGATGCGCTTCACCATGAGAGCGGTCGTGATAGCTAAGTCACTAAACAATCGCGGTCCACCACGTCTATGCTGTTTAGATTGTGTCCACTCCAATATTGCTTCTTCAACAATCCAAAACGTGAGTGAACCTCGATTGACTAGGGAGTTGTTGTGCTTGCGCCAACTGGTAGTTTTATAGCGAGGCTTCAGCATGAAATCAAAGTCAGTAAATGAATGTTCCTGATCTGATCGTAAGATTTTGATTTAGTTCATTTGATTTCAGCAACAAAGCCCCTAATACTTAGTCACCTTTTCATTGGCCTCTGCTTTAACAAAGCTTTAAGATGCACCAGTCTTATGTAGTTGCCGGCGCTTAGCATAAACTACATGGACTCCCTCTATTGCCAACAATAGCTACCGCTGACAACAGTGGATCGGACAGCAGCACTACATTCGGTTTTTCATCGGAATTTCTCCGTCACCCTGATGATATTTGCATGATACCAACCTCATTCGTTAGACAGTATTTTCTACTTCCTTACTAAACAGGTTTTGGTATCTCGGTCTGGTCGTATTGTCATCAATTGCCATTGCTTTGACTCGGTAAGGGCTAACCGTTTATATAGTTAGTTTTATACTCGGTTTCTGTTGTTAATAGCGCCCAAATTATTCGAGCATTCTTAGCTGCTAGTGCGACGGCAGCTCGCTTATAACCTCGTCGTTCAACGAGTTGCCGCAACCATAGACTTGTTCTATCCGTTTTCTCTTTACAGCGGGCAATGACAGCTCTCGCACCATAAATAAGCAGAGTGCGAATGTGTTTTTCGCCTCTTTTGCTAATGCGACCAAGGTGAACATGGCCACCTGTTGAGTATTGTCTTGGAACCAAACCTATCCATGCCGCGAACTGGCGACTGGAGCCAAATTGCTTTGCGTCATTTACGGTAGCTACAATGGCACTTGCACTGTGTTCACCGACACCAGGAATATCCATAAGGACTTTTGCGAAAGCCATTTCTCGGACTAATGCTGAGACTCTTCGGTCATAGTGCAGGATTTCAAGGTTAAGACTTTGAATTTTTTCCGAGAGATCTTGAAGCAGCTCACGGGTTAGCATAGGTAAACCATGTTCGGCATCTTCAAGAATGTCATTGATGGCGTTTTGAACTGAGTAGCGACCTTGTGGCATAACAAGGCCAAATTCAGAGAGTAATCCCCTTAGTTGGTTAATCGTTGCGGTTCTGGTTTTAATTAATCCCTAACGAATACGATGCAGACAAAGCACAGCTTGTTGCTCTTCATTTTTGATAGAGACGAATCGCGTTTTGGGTCTGGATACGGCTTCGCAGATGACCTCTGCGTCATTGGCATCGTTCTTCTCATTTTGTCGATATGGAATAACGAATTTGAACGCCATTATTTTCGGGTTATGGCCGAGCTTACGTAGCTCTCTCGCCCAATGGTGTGCACCAGAGCATGCTTCCATACCGATAAGGCAGGATGGTAAATTGGCGAATGTTGCTAAGAGTTTGTTTCTTTTAACAGTTTTGCGTAGGACGTACTTACCATATGCATTAACGCCATGAATACTGAACACATTCTTGGCAAGGTCAACGCCAATAATTTGAATAGTGGACATAGTAACCTCCAGTTTCTAAGCATATTCATAGTTAACTATGGCACGCTGCGGCTCAGGAAGAAGGAGTCCATATCATTCGTTAAGGGATTAGGTTCATTGAACTTACAAAATGCGAGTGTTGACAATAAACTCGATTCAGATTGCTCGATAAGCGTTTGCCACTCTTAATTAATACGTCGTTTTCCTATTTCAAATATCCTATGGCTAGAGACTTGATCTTATTATTCGTGATAGGCAATTAGAATGCGGGGCTTATGACGCGCTTACTGATAATTCAAAGCACCCCATAAGCACACCTAAATATTTTATACAGTTGCATATTTATCATCAATGTATTATCTCGATGAGCTTTTGATGTTTAGCGTAGGTAGTGTTTGGTGTAATCTCTGGCACATTGAAGGCAACCAAATTTTGATCTAATATGATTGCTTGGAGTCGCTGTAAACTTACCGTGTATTAGGCAATGGATACTGACTGGATACTTCATGCCTTTGTAGTCGACATCCTGGTAGCCAAATTTATCTCCAAATTTTTTCTTTGCCTGGACAAGAAAGTATTCCTTCGTATAACGATTTTCATCTGAACGATGAGAAAAGGAGCATCGAGCACATCCAGTTTTAGAGCGTAAGTGTCCGGACGGTGTTTGTTCAAACTGTCCGTGAACAGGGCAAACGATAATAACTGGCGTCCGGTTATTATCGTAATCGATATACTGGTAATCATATCGTCCGTTAAACTTTACGGTGGCTTGTTGAATGAAGTACTCTTTGGCAGCTTTCTTGGTCGAATTTATCTTGTTCACGCTTTTCTTTATACCTACTGAATCACTATCTAAGATGGTCATTATAGGTGCTCCATATCAATTTATATAACCAAGGCAGTTACATAAAGTTATTTACAGGCTCTGCTGTATGAATTGATTCTTTCTTGTCACTGATTTAACTTTGTAAATACCTATCACAATAAAACATAACTATCGCAGTCGCTCTACTATGAACCTACGTTACTCTGCAGTCCATTCCTAACACCATACTAATATGACATCTTCAATGGTACTTTCTAGCTCAATTCCAACTAGTTTTATCCTTTGGGTTGGCGACAGGCTATGTAGAATTTTGAATTTTCCGTCGACGTGTAAGTTTTTCCACCGAAGGCTCTTACATTACCAGACTGTGTCCAAAACGGAATGACGCTTGGCCAAGATGCAGCATTTTCATGCTGCTCAAGCAAGTCAATGTCTTCACCTTTAATTAACTCAGCGTCTAGAGACAGACACACCTTAGTTGCGTCTTTCAATGTCATCCGATTCCAGAAACTATTGGCTTCACGATAGAAAGAGAGCTTGTCGTCATAATAAACCGGTATAAAGAGTACTATGCCCCCTACTTGCGTATGATTTAATAATGTCGGCTCAACCATAGACAACCCACTACCCTTGTTATCTTGTAAACCCCCACCATCTTTTAAAAGTTGCTCATTCAAAAATACTTGTCGAACAAAACCTTCAATGCCCAATAACCGGGACATATAACGATTAACTTGAACCGCATCTTTATACGCCTCATACGGTCCATTTAGACAACGATAGTATTCACCGTCATAAGACTGGACAACGTTATTTTCTGTTATCTCTACAACTTTCCGAGTCAATTGCGACTCATTCATTGAGTGAATATCTGCGCCGCACTGAACCCAAAAAAAATTCTTTTCGGGCGAACTGGGTTCCATTCCTTGATATATGCCGTGACCAATTGGACAAGACGCCGACAAGCTAGGAAGTCCTTGCTCAGCCGTGCTAATCGAACAGTTTTGTCTAATGAACTGCTCTACTTCTGTTATATTAACTTCAGCAGCGTGTACCTGACTCATTACTAAAACCCCCAATACTGCCGAGCTTAGCGCTTTCGTCATTTATAATTCCCTATTTAATATAATACTAACGAGCATACACTTTACTTTAAATGTAACTCTCCTAACTTGAAACAAAGTGAAACTAAAACATCAGTGAGCTTGAAGTACATACAGCGACCACCTACTCGGACATAGTCTCATCAACCTGCCGACTGGGTTTCCAACACCAACGCAGCCACTTTTCTACCTCTGGTACATAACACCGTTATTATTAAATTGTAGTTACAATAACGGAGACCACATATTTTATAGCTATCCTGAGCTATAAGCACCTAAATAAACAACACTATTAATAAATAACAACAAATAATATCATAGTTATTTTATCGACACACTCAACATACCCTACGAAAGACTATAAAAACACTACACAAACATTTCATTTTCCCATCCCGATAAAACATTTATCGGCAATACAAAAAAAAGAGCTCAACTGACTAAACTACCAATAAAACCACACCGGCTATCGTCGACCCCTTATGTGTTGTAAATTAAAACTGCGTTAGTTTTACAAGCAAACACAGCAGTGAAGTCGACAGGAGCAACTCCAACGTGTAGGCAAGTATATAAAGCGGGTTAAAATTCACACTCCCTTAACAAACATCGATACATACGGTCATGGAATGTTGTCCAACTACAAAAGCAACATTAGTCGCAGGATAAATTGCGTCTGAAGCGAAAACACCCGGCACATACACTATTATTTCTGGATAAAAATCTCAACTCCCCCTATTACTATATCCGTCACTGTCGCCCGCCGAAGAGTTGTCTCAGGCTTTCCACCCTCTTGACCATCCGCTACTCATCTCTCGGTAACCCAACAACAACGACTCTAGGTTCATATAATTATCTATGTCCAACTGCCTGCCCGCAATTTTTGGTGGCATGGCTACATCAACGGCTGTGGCAAACGTATACAAGGTCCTATTAGAGTCGTCGTATCTCATCTCGGTGCTTGAAACCTATAAGCTTCGAGTCTATCCGTGTTAATGTGACATCAAAAGGGAATCCGACGTCCTCAAACACTATTGGATCTAGTTATCAGCTCTTTATTCTCTAACTTTACGAAAAAAGCCGTACCTACTCGAGTAGGTTAGGTTATCTAATTATCCCTAACACAAATAACATTTGTACCCAAATAGAGTGCATCAGCTACGAAAACACCAGGTTCATACCGTATTAGCTCTCCTGTATGTCCATTTAAATAAGGATAATCATCATCTGGGTCGGAAAAATCCGCCGTATCCACATATTTGCGTGAAATACTATGATAGGATGTGCCATTAATTAGAACAGTATCATACTTCCCTCCCTTATACCCCCCGTCTATAGCAGCTTGACTTGTTGACCGTGTTTGAGCAACCTCTTCTCCGTGACGCAAAAGATCCGCCAATGGCCGTATGGTTTCATAATGCCCTCTGAGGTAAAAATCACGTGCACCCGATCTATTTTCACTATTATGATACTTATCCTCATCAAAACAGGCGGCCTGACCTCCAAGACAATTTGTAAGGAGACGATAAGGCTCTTCGGACCAACGTCCATCTCTACCAATTGTTCTTATATTTCCCTTGGGATTATCACACATACCATCTATACAATAATATATCAGTTCACTTTGCCAAGTAGACTCTTCTGTTCTCCTAGCATCTGAGAAGACACTTAGTAGATTCTTGAAATCTGTTGCCTTCAACCACCGATGAACATCTTTCCAATGAGTGCTATGATAAGGTGAGAAAACGTATCTACCGACGCCTTGGTATACGATTGATTTAGTCTCATAATCGTCCACTACGCCTGAGCCATAACTACTTGCGCCTTTAAGCAGATTTTTCGATGAAATCGGGTAGTCATCCAATACTCTATCACCACCCGCAACGTTGAACGCTGTTTCACCTCGTACTAGCTTTCCTCCTAGTACGAGGTACATCGTTGGCCTCTCCTCTGAATATAAGTATCCTGTTGTGATTGGAGCCAATGAAGAAGACCCGCCCGGCGTTTGATGGACAACATCTCGATAACTAACTCGCGAACGACGTGAGTATGGCACTGTCGCAATGGTGGTTAATGCTAAATTATGAAGCCCTTCAAACTTACTCTTTAGGTCTTGATTCGACAAAACTTGTTCAGGTGACAAATAAGCACCTCTCGACTCGCTACACTGCTCTTGCAAATGAGCATCCCAAGTACCATCGACTTCAAACTCTCCCGAACTAGGTGTTGAACCATAAGACACCAAATCCGACATATATACCTGAGCTGGTAGTCCGCGGAGGTAAACTGAATCACCGTATAAAACGTTTAGATCAAGCCGAGAGCTCACTGTCGCATCCGACTTTAGAGCAAAGTCAACATACGCCTGCCCTGGGGCTATTCCTATAGCTGTCAAATCACTCACCTGAAGAATATCTGCGTCCGAGACCACAACATCTAACGAATCTATAGTTACATCGTGTTCATTCCCATCCGCATCCACCACTTTTGCAGACACAGTATATGGGGTATCAATAAGCAGTGTTAATACTTTAGGATCAATTTCGAGTTTAACTGCAGTGATAAGAATATCAGTTACCTCAATATCAACAATTTTCACGTGCCCATTAAACCTCGCGATTAATTGCGTTTGCCCCAATGATATCGGAGTCAATCGTCCTCCTTCACCTGATACCACGATACTCTCATCAGTAACATCCCACGATACCCACTCCGTCACATCAACATAATCCCCGCTGGACAATTTCGCTTCCGCTACTACCAACGAATCAACCCCTAAAGGAATGCTAATAGGGTCAGGAGTAATAATGATTTCTTCAATAGTACCCTCGTATACAGATACACTAATAATGCCTAGGAAAAAGTCACTTTCACTCTCGTAAAACCAACTTATCGTTGAGCTTCCTGTTCCGACTCCCGTAATTGCACCGTCGTCATTAACTACCGCAACAGCTTCATTTGTAGAATTCCACATAGCCAAAGACGGATCGAATGAGCCTGTAGTGTTATTGCTATACTCAGCCGTTAACGTGACAGTTTCTGTAGCATCGACAGTTAAAAGTATATCGTCTAGCGAGCTCGTAATATCTGTAATTACGACCTCTGACTCAAGCGTCACCAACACCGTGTCGGTCAGGTCGTCGCCGCCCGTGACCGCATAAGTGGCCGTGATGGTCGCCGTGCCGCTGTCGCCGTGGGCCGTCACCTGCCCGCTGTTCGAGTCAACCGACACCGCCACCGGGTTGGACGATTGCCAGGTCACCGCCGACGGGTTACTGTCCGTCGTGCCGTCAGTCCAAGTCAACGTGGTGGTCAGCGTCTGGCTGTCACCGTTCGGCAGGGTGAAATCACTCTCGTTAATGTCCAGCTCTTTCGGCGCCTTGCCGCCCAACGTCACCAACACCGTGTCGGTCAGGTCGTCGCCGCCCGTGACCGCATAAGTGGCCGTGATGGTCGCCGTGCCGCTGTCGCCGTGGGCCGTCACCTGCCCGCTGTTCGAGTCAACCGACACCGCCACCGGGTTGGACGATTGCCAGGTCACCGCCGACGGGTTACTGTCCGTCGTGCCGTCAGTCCAAGTCAACGTGGTGGTCAGCGTCTGGCTGTCACCGTTCGGCAGGGTGAAATCACTCTCGTTAATGTCCAGCTCTTTCGGCGCCTTGCCGCCCAACGTCACCAACACCGTGTCGGTCAGGTCGTCGCCGCCCGTGACCGCATAAGTGGCCGTGATGGTCGCCGTGCCGCTGTCGCCGTGGGCCGTCACCTGCCCGCTGTTCGAGTCAACCGACACCGCCACCGGGTTGGACGATTGCCAGGTCACCGCCGACGGGTTACTGTCCGTCGTGCCGTCAGTCCAAGTCAACGTGGTGGTCAGCGTCTGGCTGTCACCGTTCGGCAGGGTGAAATCACTCTCGTTAATGTCCAGCTCTTTCGGCGCCTTGCCGCCCAACGTCACCAACACCGTGTCGGTCAGGTCGTCGCCGCCCGTGACCGCATAAGTGGCCGTGATGGTCGCCGTGCCGCTGTCGCCGTGGGCCGTCACCTGCCCGCTGTTCGAGTCAACCGACACCGCCACCGGGTTGGACGATTGCCAGGTCACCGCCGACGGGTTACTGTCCGTCGTGCCGTCAGTCCAAGTCAACGTGGTGGTCAGCGTCTGGCTGTCACCGTTCGGCAGGGTGAAATCACTCTCGTTAATGTCCAGCTCTTTCGGCGCCTTGCCGCCCAACGTCACCAACACCGTGTCGGTCAGGTCGTCGCCGCCCGTGACCGCATAAGTGGCCGTGATGGTCGCCGTGCCGCTGTCGCCGTGGGCCGTCACCTGCCCGCTGTTCGAGTCAACCGACACCGCCACCGGGTTGGACGATTGCCAGGTCACCGCCGACGGGTTACTGTCCGTCGTGCCGTCAGTCCAAGTCAACGTGGTGGTCAGCGTCTGGCTGTCACCGTTCGGCAGGGTGAAATCACTCTCGTTAATGTCCAGCTCTTTCGGCGCCTTGCCGCCCAACGTCACCAACACCGTGTCGGTCAGGTCGTCGCCGCCCGTGACCGCATAAGTGGCCGTGATGGTCGCCGTGCCGCTGTCGCCGTGGGCCGTCACCTGCCCGCTGTTCGAGTCAACCGACACCGCCACCGGGTTGGACGATTGCCAGGTCACCGCCGACGGGTTACTGTCCGTCGTGCCGTCAGTCCAAGTCAACGTGGTGGTCAGCGTCTGGCTGTCACCGTTCGGCAGGGTGAAATCACTCTCGTTAATGTCCAGCTCTTTCGGCGCCTTGCCGCCCAACGTCACCAACACCGTGTCGGTCAGGTCGTCGCCGCCCGTGACCGCATAAGTGGCCGTGATGGTCGCCGTGCCGCTGTCGCCGTGGGCCGTCACCTGCCCGCTGTTCGAGTCAACCGACACCGCCACCGGGTTGGACGATTGCCAGGTCACCGCCGACGGGTTACTGTCCGTCGTGCCGTCAGTCCAAGTCAACGTGGTGGTCAGCGTCTGGCTGTCACCGTTCGGCAGGGTGAAATCACTCTCGTTAATGTCCAGCTCTTTCGGCGCCTTGCCGCCCAACGTCACCAACACCGTGTCGGTCAGGTCGTCGCCGCCCGTGACCGCATAAGTGGCCGTGATGGTCGCCGTGCCGCTGTCGCCGTGGGCCGTCACCTGCCCGCTGTTCGAGTCAACCGACACCGCCACCGGGTTGGACGATTGCCAGGTCACCGCCGACGGGTTACTGTCCGTCGTGCCGTCAGTCCAAGTCAACGTGGTGGTCAGCGTCTGGCTGTCACCGTTCGGCAGGGTGAAATCACTCTCGTTAATGTCCAGCTCTTTCGGCGCCTTGCCGCCCAACGTCACCAACACCGTGTCGGTCAGGTCGTCGCCGCCCGTGACCGCATAAGTGGCCGTGATGGTCGCCGTGCCGCTGTCGCCGTGGGCCGTCACCTGCCCGCTGTTCGAGTCAACCGACACCGCCACCGGGTTGGACGATTGCCAGGTCACCGCCGACGGGTTACTGTCCGTCGTGCCGTCAGTCCAAGTCAACGTGGTGGTCAGCGTCTGGCTGTCACCGTTCGGCAGGGTGAAATCACTCTCGTTAATGTCCAGCTCTTTCGGCGCCTTGCCGCCCAACGTCACCAACACCGTGTCGGTCAGGTCGTCGCCGCCCGTGACCGCATAAGTGGCCGTGATGGTCGCCGTGCCGCTGTCGCCGTGGGCCGTCACCTGCCCGCTGTTCGAGTCAACCGACACCGCCACCGGGTTGGACGATTGCCAGGTCACCGCCGACGGGTTACTGTCCGTCGTGCCGTCAGTCCAAGTCAACGTGGTGGTCAGCGTCTGGCTGTCACCGTTCGGCAGGGTGAAATCACTCTCGTTAATGTCCAGCTCTTTCGGCGCCTTGCCGCCCAACGTCACCAACACCGTGTCGGTCAGGTCGTCGCCGCCCGTGACCGCATAAGTGGCCGTGATGGTCGCCGTGCCGCTGTCGCCGTGGGCCGTCACCTGCCCGCTGTTCGAGTCAACCGACACCGCCACCGGGTTGGACGATTGCCAGGTCACCGCCGACGGGTTACTGTCCGTCGTGCCGTCAGTCCAAGTCAACGTGGTGGTCAGCGTCTGGCTGTCACCGTTCGGCAGGGTGAAATCACTCTCGTTAATGTCCAGCTCTTTCGGCGCCTTGCCGCCCAACGTCACCAACACCGTGTCGGTCAGGTCGTCGCCGCCCGTGACCGCATAAGTGGCCGTGATGGTCGCCGTGCCGCTGTCGCCGTGGGCCGTCACCTGCCCGCTGTTCGAGTCAACCGACACCGCCACCGGGTTGGACGATTGCCAGGTCACCGCCGACGGGTTACTGTCCGTCGTGCCGTCAGTCCAAGTCAACGTGGTGGTCAGCGTCTGGCTGTCACCGTTCGGCAGGGTGAAATCACTCTCGTTAATGTCCAGCTCTTTCGGCGCCTTGCCGCCCAACGTCACCAACACCGTGTCGGTCAGGTCGTCGCCGCCCGTGACCGCATAAGTGGCCGTGATGGTCGCCGTGCCGCTGTCGCCGTGGGCCGTCACCTGCCCGCTGTTCGAGTCAACCGACACCGCCACCGGGTTGGACGATTGCCAGGTCACCGCCGACGGGTTACTGTCCGTCGTGCCGTCAGTCCAAGTCAACGTGGTGGTCAGCGTCTGGCTGTCACCGTTCGGCAGGGTGAAATCACTCTCGTTAATGTCCAGCTCTTTCGGCGCCTTGCCGCCCAACGTCACCAACACCGTGTCGGTCAGGTCGTCGCCGCCCGTGACCGCATAAGTGGCCGTGATGGTCGCCGTGCCGCTGTCGCCGTGGGCCGTCACCTGCCCGCTGTTCGAGTCAACCGACACCGCCACCGGGTTGGACGATTGCCAGGTCACCGCCGACGGGTTACTGTCCGTCGTGCCGTCAGTCCAAGTCAACGTGGTGGTCAGCGTCTGGCTGTCACCGTTCGGCAGGGTGAAATCACTCTCGTTAATGTCCAGCTCTTTCGGCGCCTTGCCGCCCAACGTCACCAACACCGTGTCGGTCAGGTCGTCGCCGCCCGTGACCGCATAAGTGGCCGTGATGGTCGCCGTGCCGCTGTCGCCGTGGGCCGTCACCTGCCCGCCTGCACTCACCAAAACGTCTGCGCTGTTCGAGCTCCAATTGATTAAGTCCGTCACATCTTTCCGCGATGTGTCACTGTACACCAACTCCGCCTTCAGTTGCTGAGTCTCTCCTTTCGCCAAATTCACGCTCTTCGGACTGACTTCTAAGTCTACTAAACTCACACCTGGATTGCTGATAACGGTTGATTGAACGTTTCTACCTCCGTAAAGGGCTTCAATACTTGCCCCCCCAGACCCGGTAGCAGTTACATTACCTTTGAGAACACGAGCAACTGAAGGTGAATCCGAATACCAATGCCTAATGCTCGATGTGACATCTTGACGCCCAACATCACCAGTATAAAGAGCATCCACTCTGAGTTGTCGAGAGGCTCCTAGACCTAATTCAAAATATGAGGGGTCAATTATTAACGTCTGAACTGTCTCACCTGTCTGCGTGACTACTGAATCGACACTATGGCCTCCATATTGTGCCGTAATCGTCGTAGAACCAAATGTATTATTCCCGGTCACTAGACCTTGAAAAACACTAGCAATGCTATTATCTCCACTTCGCCAAAAGGCTGCTGCAGTGACATCTTCCTCATTGCCATCAGAGTATAATGCTGTCACTTCTAATTGTTTTGAATACCCTTTACCTAAAACGAACGAATCTGGATCTATAGAAAGACGCGTAATATGGGCACTAGACAAGCGAACTGAAGAACTATCATAATGCCCGTGATAGCTTGCAGTAATAGTGGCGTTTCCTACTGATTCGACACCTGTGACTAACCCACTATTTACGAATGCTAATGAAGGTTCACTGCTCACCCATGTTGCTGTTGCTGTAATGTTCTGAGTTGAACCGTCAGAATAATGAGCCCATGCTTCTAACTGTTTTTCGTTGTTCTTACCTAACACAAATTGCTTAGGCAGCACATCTATGTCGACGACAATTGCCGTAGTTAAAGATACTTCTGACGTCGCAGAATAACCGCTGTATTCAGCTGTAATAATCGCGCTACCAACACTCCCCTTACTTTGTACACGTCCATCGAATACATCGACCAACGTACTATCACTCGACTTCCAAGAATCTGCATTGACTTTTTGATAAGTACCATCAGAGTACAGTGCATAAGCACTAAGCTTTCTTTCTTCACCATTTCCCAATACAAACGAATCAGGGTCAATCCATAAGTCCTCTAATGTTGCGCCAGTCAAATTAACCACGGAAGTAGCGGAATGTCCTCGATAATGTGCGGTAATAGATACCTCGCCCGATGAGCCATAAGTGGTGACAAGCCCATCAGTTACACTGGCTTGTGTAACATCACTAGAAAACCAAGAGTTAGAATAAACTTCACGATTGGATCCATCTGAATAAATAGCCCATAGTCTAAGTCTTTGTTTGTCACCAGCCCTTAGAGTAAGTGAAGACGGGTCGATCATCACATCCATAACCACAGCGCTAGTCAATGTTACTTCCGATCTAGCGACATGATTGCCATAGTTTGCTGAAACAGTTACTAAACCAGAACTACTAAGCCCTGTCACCAAGCCATCTTCAATACTCACTAAAGTATCATCAGTCGATCGCCAATTATCAGCTGTTACTTCTCGAATGTGGCCATCAGAATAACGTGCAAATAACTTTAACTGTCTCACATCACCTTTTCCAATAGTAAAAGATTCTGGCACAACAAAAACGTCATCCACACTAGCATCGGTCAGACTAACTCTTGAGCTTGCCGTATAGTCGAGATATTTCACTGAAATAATTGAAGAACCGGAACTCGCGTGACCAGCGACCAAACCACCTCTAACGCTTGCTAGCTCAGGGGCTTCTGACTCCCATGAAGCGATACCATTAATCTCTCTAAAGCCTCCATCTGAGTAATGCGCATATGCTCTTAATTGCCTTTTATCACCATCCCCAAGAACAAACTCTTCTGGCTCAACACTTATCCTTGACACAACACGATCCGTAAGTGTTACTATTGCTGAACCTTCATGCCCTCCGTATGCAGCAGAAATTGTAGCAGTACCAGAGGTACCATATCCTGTTACCCTGCCTTGCTGAACACCAGCAATCAACGGCTCATCTGTTGCCCAGATCGCTGTGCCTGTAACTTGCTGTGAAGAACCATCCGAATATAATGCTATGGCTTGTAATTGCTCAGTTTCACCGTTCCCTAAGAATATCGAATCCGGATCTACCACTACATCTATTACTGTTGCATCAGTTAGTTTAATGCGTGCTTCATCCCTATATTTTCCATAAACAGCACCAATATAGGCCTCGCCCGATGTACCTTTTCCTGTAACTAATCCTTTTACAACCTGTGCTAACAAAACATCACTTGTAGTCCATTGAACTGAAGGAGTGATAGTCTGAACCGTCCGATCCGAGTAATGTGCAATAGCTTCAAGCTGATAAACATCCCCCTCCCCTAAAAGCACAGACTTCGGTTCGATACTTATTTTAGATATTTGTGCATCAGTCAATACAACAGATGAAGAGTCATAAAACTCATCATAAGTAGCGGTAATAACAACTGTACCCGTTTCTTCCCTTGCTGTTACATTACCTTCAACGACACTTGCTTTAAAATGGTCGCTACTTTCCCATTGGCTAGATGCAGTCACTTCTAGTTTACTGCCATCAGAATATAATGCATAAGTTTGCAAAAGTAGTGTGTCGCCTTTAGGAAGTTTTAAAACCTTAGGCTCTATATTAAACCCGGTCATTACCGCATCACTAATAGTCACATCAGACACTGCACTATAGCCCGCGTAGTCTGCAGTTATAGAAACTGACCCCACATTTTTCGCTACAACGTTACCTCCAATACTGTCGGCAACAAAAAAATCACTACTATTCCATTTCGCTGTGTTCGTAACATCTAGCATCGCTCCATTCGAATAATGTGCAAATACCTCAAGTTGTTTTGACCTTCCGTTAGCAAGAGTAAAAACAGCTGGCGAGATAGAAATATTCTCAACCGTCGCATCCAAAACCTCTACATGAGTTCTGGCCTCAAAGCCACCAAAATTCACAGCAAACTCAGCGACTCCAACCTCCTTAGCTGTAACTAAGTTTTCCTCTAACGTTGCAATTGTTGGCTCACTCAACATTTCCCAAGAAGCTCTTGATGAAATGTTTCGAACTTTTCCATCGGAATAATGCGCATAAGCTTCCAATCGTTTTTCACTACCTTTCGCAAGAGCAAAGTCTGTTGGAAAAATACTCAAGTCAACCAGTTGCCTATCGGAAACTGAAACTTCCGCTTTACCACTCTTTATCGCCTCATATTGAGCGTATAACGATGTTGTTCCTGCCCCTACCGCATAACCTAAACCAGGAGGTACTACTGCCAAAACACTGGCATCGTTTCCTCTCCAATCAACGGAATAACTCATATCATACCGGCGAGAATCACTAAAAAGCCCGATGGCAGTAAAATTTATAAATTCATTGATCGATAAGTCCCCGGACTTAGGTTTTATTTCCAAAGCCAACAATTCTTCATCGAAGATATGAATACTTCCCGAGTCACTAAGTTGCTCTAGATATTGTGCCCTGATTTGCGCATGACCACGAGATAGAGCCACTACTACTCCTTCATTGGTCAGACGAATTAATGAATTATCTTCACTCTCATCAATCCAAAAAACCTGGTCGGTAACATCACTAGTAAAATATTCGCCTGTATCATTATCGCGATATAAAGCGAATACCGAAAATTGATAGGATGCACCTATCGGAAGCTCGATAAAGTTCGGCTCTAACAGTACACGCTCTAAACTTCGATTCCACACGTTAATAGTTGAATTATTACTCTCTATTCCATTATACGTTGCCCTTATATGAGTCGTGCCAACAGTTCTACCTTCAACTAAACCATCAACTAAACCAACAATGCCTGTATCGTCAATCTCCCAGCTCACTGACTCGCTTACATCAGCAGTAGATTTATCAGTGTATGTAGCAATAGCTCGCATTCGAGATCGCTCACCAAGGCCGATATCTAAAATTTCAGGAGTGACTTTTATCGACTCAATTTCTTCACCAACAACAGTTACGTTGATGGTACTACTAAAAACATCTCCCAAACTTGCAATCACACCTGAATGCCCAGGGCTAACGCCAATACCCTTGCCATTACTTTGCAAAAGCAAGCTTTCTTCATTAGTACTTGTCCATTCGGAAAGCTCGGTTATATCATCTGTAGTCCTATCTGAATAAACCCCAATCGCACGGAAGTATAACTCCCCCCCCTCTGCAATGGTAAGCTCCTCTCGACTATTTAAAGACTGCGATAGCTCAATTGCGGGTAGAATTTGAATATCCACCAATTCTTTTACATCATCGGGGGTTTCATTTTTAAAAAAAGCCCCTCCGTTATCACATCCAGCAACAAGGGTTATCAAAAATAAAATAATAAAGTAACGAAGCATATCCATTCCGAAAGTCACCTAATAACTAACTTCATCAATTAAAGTTTCTAATACAACATCGACCTCTACACGTCGATTAGCTTGCCGACCCACAAGAGTTTCATTAGAAGCAATAGGCTCAGATTGTCCTTTCCCAATAATTTTTAATCGATCATAATGAATTCCTTCGCTGTGAATAATTTCAGCAATAGACAACGCTCTTCTCTCAGACAAAACCCGATTACTCTCAACGTTACCTGTAGAGTCAGTATGCCCAGTAATAATTGCTGTTGCCTTCGGCTCACTCTTCATTATCTTAATAATTTCTGCTAATTCGAACAAAACAGCCCGATCAACTTGATAGCTACCTGTCTTAAAATAGTTCTTGGATTGATCCAATCGCACAGTAAGCAACTCGACACGTTTAAGCTCATGAGTGTCAGAAATAGGTTTTGGCTTCGCCTGTAGTTTAGAAGCAACACCAAAGCGGTATTTTGCACCGAGCAAAAATTGGTGGCTATCATAGCTACCTATTGCGCGATTACCAATGCCATACAAAAAGCGATAACCAACATCAAAACTAAGCGATTTCTTATAGTCATATTGATAGCCAATGCCAACCAACGGAGAAATACCGTTTCCCGAAAGAGAAATGTTTCGATAATCAGAACTCCAATAAGCCCCGCCAGCACTTCCATAAACAAAGTGCTGCGGATACACACTATAACGGAACTTGGTGCTTACATCCCAAACAGATGTTGACAATGTATAAGAGTTCGCGCTCAATTCAGACTGATATTGGTACCCCAATATTAATGAAAAATATTCATTAAACTCTAGACCAGCAGCAATACCAACTAATGCACCATGAGTTAATTTTGAGCTTAGGTTATCAGCGGCAAGCTGCGTACCAACGTTAGTTTGGGCAAACCAAGTAGGGTCAAACGAGTCTGCCTCCGCAGCAGAGTCTGCCTCCGCAGCAATGGACAAAGAGCTATTGATAAAAAGGAAAGTTATTACAGAGTTTTTGATTTTCATTGTCATTAGTAGGGCTACATAAAAAGGGTGTTAACAAACTTAATTAATCCTCCAATAGAGTAACAATTGTTTGACCTATTTTTGCATTATAAAATAATTATAATAATGACTATGCAAATATTAATTCGTATTTAATAGTGGAATAACTTTACTTTATATTATTTTAATAAATGCAAAGTGGTTTTTTACCTTCTAAAATCAGCAGTAGAAATTAACCAAAAGAGATGATAAGCTATTGAAATATAGAGCAAAAATAGACGTCAACATTGCTGCTAGACAAAGAGTAAACCTTATAATGGATGATTTTCAGAATTTTTATGTATCATTTTCGGGTGGTAAAGATTCTGGCGTGTTGTTAAATATTGTTATCGAAGAAGCTAAGAAAAGAAATCGACTACCTGTGGATGTTCTTGTCGTCGATTTAGAAGCTCAGTATCAACACACAGTCGAGTATGTCGACAGCATGCTAAAGAAGCCAGAAGTGAATGCCTATTGGGTATGTTTACCATTAAGCTTACGGAACTCTGTATCCCAATTCCAACCCAAATGGCTATGCTGGAACCCTGACGAGAAAGAGCTATGGGTGAGAAAGTTACCACCAACTAACTCTGTTATTAATGACGAACGTTATTTTCCATTTTTTAAAAAAGGGATGGAGTTTGAAGAGTTTGTTAATCAATTCATGCTCTGGTATCAAAGCATCAAAAAAACCACTTGTGCAGGGTTAATTGCAATACGAAGTGATGAGTCACTTTATCGATACAAAACAATTAAAAGCAAAAAAAAAGGTAAATTTAAGGGTATTAATTGGACAACTTACGTTTCTCAACATTGTTATTTAGCTTATCCTATTTATGATTGGTCTGTTGAGGATATTTGGGCTGCCAACTCGAAATTTTTATGGTCATACAACCGAATATACGAATTAATGCATAAGGTCGGAGTACCACTATCACAACAGAGACTATGCCAACCCTTCGGAGAAGATCAACGAAAAGGACTTTGGTTATATCAAATTCTAGAACCAGATACATGGCAACGCTTAGTTGGTCGAGTTCAAGGTTGTAACTTTGGAGCAAAATACAGTAAAAAACAGGGACGAATTCTAGGCTATTATCGGTTTGAGCTCCCCGCTGGTCATACTTACCGAAGCTATGCAAAATTCCTCCTTCACAGTATGCCTCCTTATATGGAACAGCACTATCGCGCTAAAATTTTCCAATTTTTGGTTTGGTGGAAAAAGCACGGAAAACACCTAGGCATACGCCATATACCTGATTTTGCAGATAAAAAACTGGAAGCGCAAAAAAAAGTCCCTAGTTGGAGAAGGATATGCAAAGTTTTAATAAAAAATGACTTCCTTTGTCGAGGTCTTTCGTTTGGTCTAAATAAATCGCTATCAAACAAATGCTTGGAAAATTACGACAGTTATTTTCAAACCAATAAGAGGAGTTAATATGATAGATCAAAACATCACCGAACTTGTAGATTCACTTGTTAGGTTAAGTAAACAAAAAACGAATTTCGATTTCGAAGAACGAGTCGCCATTTTCAATAAACTATCGAAAGTTAAACGTAATATTATTGATGTTTATGATCATCCGATACTAAATGTAACTCTCAAAAAGCCTCAACATTTATATGTAAATGATTACAATCCAAATTTTATTGCGCCACCAGAAAAAAAACTATTGCTCCATTCAATTCAAAGAGATGGACTCACATTGCCAATCATCGTTTGTCCAATACAAAAAGACAACAACGTTATTATCGATGGACATCATCGATTTACACTGATTAAAAGTAAACCTAACCTGATTTCAAACCTACAAGGCTATATTCCAACGGTATCTTTAAAACGCGATCTGCCAGAACGAATGTCAGCTACAATTCGCCACAATCTAGCAAAAGGTCAACACCAGGTTGAGTTGACATCACAGTTACTATTGAAGCTAAAGGCTCTAAACTGGACCGATGATGCAATATCAAATGAGCTTGGTATGGATAGAGATGAAATATTGAGAATGCTGCAAACAACTGGATTATTGGAAGCTTTTGGAAATAGGCCTTTTTCGAAAGCTTGGGTATAAAACCGGGAGATGATTTTTTCTCACCTCCCATCCTAGCTTAGTGGTGTACACATTCGCGTTGTACTTTTATTGATTGAGGTAACATAAAGTAATACCCTATACCACGAACAGTAATTATATAGTTCCTTTTCAATAACTGCCTCAATGAAAAAATGGCCATTAGTAAACAGCCTTCTGACACAACAGAACCCTGCCAGCCTTTATGAATGAGTTCTTGCTTTGACATGATAACCCCTTCACTTTCAAATAGATTAAATAGAATTCTAAATTGCGCCTCTGATATTTTTGTTACTAACCTTTCTGTCTTAGCATCTAATACCAATCCATTTTCGTAAAATATTTTTCCATCTAAATTGAAGTATTTTTTCCCTTCAAAAAGAGATTGATTCTTTTCCTTTTCCATTCAATAACACTCCTAAAAAGATAAATCATCAGCACAACTATATTTACATAAAAGAAACATTAATGTTAATTATTAATTAATTATAATTAAACAATAACAAGCAAATAACCACCTTTGCTGATTGTATGAAAGGTCACTGAGTTAAGGCAAACGTATTATTACGTAGCTTTGTGATGTAAAAAGCGAGTTATGCCCTACCCAGACGATCAAACTATCCAACACACCCATCGTTACAAAGCTAAAAATGTAGATGTTTATTCCAGAATCTACACAAAGTACACTACCCAGCGAAGGAAAGGTGAAAAACTTCCAGAGTAATAGATCGATAACTAAAATTGACCAGACGAACGTTAAATTATTCTTTAGCGAACTCTCTGCACTGTCAAAGGAATATTTATATAAAAACGTTTATCTAGCAACTATGTAACATGTTATAACCTCAATCTCCTTGTTAGCTATCAAGGAGGCTATATGAGTCAGAAAATAAAAGTGAAGTTACTCCATACCTTCGAAGCCAAAGTATAGCGAAATAAGTAAATGCTAAGGGGGAGAACAAGCCATTAAAAATTTTCAGTCAGAGTAAGATCAACAGGCAAAGATAGTATAATAACTCCTCCCATCAAATAGACCATTGAAACAGCCCTAAAGGCAGAGATGTAACAACATCTAGAAAATGACTGCCATCCGAACTTTAAAATGAAAACCGCTTTAAGGAAGATAGCTGCTATATCAGCAAAACGTTGTACACGATCTGAAACTTGAAGTCAAAAAAGAAATTGCTTGACCTGTTTATCCGAGCTAGAGTGCGCGACCATTTACCCTAATACCATGGTTCAGCAGTGCATTATTCACCAATATCTACAACTCCATGAATTATGTTGCTTCCAAACATCAAAAGAAAACCATGGTTGACTTGAAACCGGTTACCACAAAGAGGCTGCTGAAATGGAACTAGATCGCTTAGGGCCTAAATAAGACCTGCAATAACCGATTGTGCATCATTATTGGTGGAACAAGTAGAAAACCTGTCTGATTACTTAAAATATACCGAGTACGTTCGAAAGACCGCTATTTATACTACAAATATCGTCAGATTTCCAAACGAAAGTATTGCTAAAATTCCTCCACACTAGAATACCAAAACACTTTTAAGAAATAAACAATGCCAATCAAAAACTAGAATAAGACGTTGTCTCAACTAGTAATTCACTTCAATCATGTCTTTAATACCTAACCAAATTTAGTTGACACAGAATCCTAAACACCCTCAACTTCATAGAAATGCACTTGACATGTCTAAATTTCAATTTTTTAAACTTGTATTTCAATTAAAAAACTCCACCATGTAAACAATGGAAGGTTATATGAATTGTGAGGAGGATTTAAGTATCTGAAGTTATTATAATCTCCTTTGTTATCATTCATAGCTGAATATCATTCGTAAATAAAAACAAACTATACGAATATTCGAACGCAATATAATCCATCATCACATCTAGATTAGACAATATCACACCCACCCTATTGGCTATCATATTTAACAGATAGTATATAAATACCCAAGACCAACCAATACTTCGTTATTGAAAGATCTATAATTCTTGCCAATTAAAAGATTTTTGTATGAACCTGTGAACGATACCCCCAACCTTCAATCCACTACTTCCCGGGTACTAAAATTAACCATTTTTACCTAACTCCTCTGTTGAGTCATACCAATTGGTGTAACTTCCATGATAAGTTATGTCTATTCCCCCTCCAACTATCACTCTTAGATCTGACCAAAGCAAAGTGTAATTCAGACCAACGTTTACATTAACTTCACCAACTTCAGAAAAGCTTCCCAATAGGACTGGAGAGTCAGCGTCTACTTTGTCGTCAATACTGCCTATACGTTGATCATCTTGGCCGTAGCCTAACCCGAAAAGTAGGAAACTGGTGTGTATATTACCAGTACTAGTACCACCCACTTCCTCCTTTTTTCATTCTAGATTTCCCTTGACGTCATGATAATAATCATAGTCAATTTATATAAACACAATAACACAAATTTGGAGCTAGCATCGAATTATAAATTATTTTATATTTTAACTGTCGACTAACTACACAATAGAAGTCACTCAATTCGTGTAAAGGCCTTATATAAAATAATCCTTTATATCATGAGGGCTAAAGTCTGTTATTAACAAGTCGCCTTAGCAGCCTGGGACAGAAACCAAAGATACTCAACCCACTTAATCGCTAGCGATATTATAGTTCATGAACCTTAGATAAACCTATCAAACAACTCTTCAATGGACGGTACAATTGGCTTAAGTATATCGATAAGGTCTAACTAAGATAAGACTGACGGTCATCGAAAGTATGATTAAGATACTCGCCTGTTGCACTACCACCTTTTGTTTGTGTTTCACGAAAATCGTCTCCTCCTCAATGATCTATTCAACTACATCTTCCTAGGTTGAGCTAACTACGAAAGAGCAAAAAACCACCTACAGAACTGGTTGCTTTGAGTAGCCCCCTAGAGGGGGTTAACTTTTAGTGACTCAACCCTCGATGCATATAACGCTCTTCTCTTACTTTTCCACACGATCTTGATGCCTGACATATCTTCGGATTGTTTCCTAGTTCATTCCTACCGAATCAACAAAGTAGCCACGCTGCCAAACGTTATGCCCCATAACTTCTGCTTTCTTAAACACGGAAATTTGCTGAACAACCTTATCGCTGTCCATCCTTTAACAAATCCCATATACTTTGAAGTGCTCAAACTTGGTGACATTTTCACAACTAAGTGGACGTTATCTACTTGAACGTTCAACTTTGCAGTTTTTCATGTAGATGTAAATACTTAAGGGCAACTCTTTGCCCAAGTTGCCCTTAAGTATTTTGAGTCGGTACTTCGACGTCTAAACTATGTGGTACTGGCACCTGTAACATACGTGCGAAGCGGATTCATATCTGCTCATGTTCTTTTTCTCCTTGATTTACTGGTTATAAACTTGGATACCTTGAACATGAGAGTCCTTCGGGCAAAGCCCTAAATTTAGAGATAATTACTAAGCTCAATAAGGCTGTTTTTCATCGACATCTCCTCTTCCTGTTGCTGTTTTTCCAGTGATGTAATCAATTCGTTTAATGTTTTTTCAACCTTTTCAATCATCGGTTGATAGAACTTCTCACTTTCCTCTGATTCGCTTGAGACAACCTTGAGGTTCTGGGCTAATTCAAGATACTGATTACCCGTCAAACCAAATCGACTTCCTGTTTCGTTGATTACTTTGGCATTTAGGAACATCAAGCGTTCTACTTCTTTTTTCGCATCTTTAATGTTTTCTTCCGAAAACGTTGCCGTCCAACGGTACAAAAAACGGATTCGAGTATTGTCATCAATCTTGCCAGAACTATCATCATTGACGACCTCATAGCCAAGCGTACCCTTGGCTTCGCTACGCATTATCTCAATTCGCTCTTGAGACTCCAGGCTGTTCGCTATCGTCTCTAGTGAGCTCTCTATTAGTCGAGATAAAAACGTCTTCGGTGATTTATATGATGGGAGCTGCAATTTTCCATCCGGCCCGTATACACCGTAAATAATTTGTAGCTTTTTCAACGACAGAGGGTAAAGGTGATTACCTGTTTTAAAACGGCTTAGTAAATCAAGTGTTTTCTTAGAATGTGCGTCTTTTAATGCTAAGTATTGCTCATTGTTGATAAGTGCATACCCTTTGGTTTTAGCTTTAGCAATGTAACTCTCTCTTAGCCTATTATTTGGATACATCCTCAGAACACCATTGTCGTAAATACAATCAGAAAAAAGGGGGGTATAGCGAAAGTCACCATTACCTCTTTCTATACCAATTGCTGTTTCCATTAGCCGTTGTGCTGGCTTTTTGATCGTTGCTGACACTTGATTAGTCGTCTTGATATTTGGAAAAAACTCTGCAATTTCCTTGGCTGTGAATTCATAGCAAGGCTCAGCGTGCTCTCCCGTTACATCACCATCGACATACCAATCATCTTCTCTCATTTTAGTAAACAGGAGCGACATAAGATCACACATCTTTGGTGTAAGCTTAAGAGATGCAAAAACAATATCATTGCTTTTTATATGGCTTTCCGTACCAGAGTGGTACTTTCTTACTAGGTTGGTTGGTAGCTCTAGTTGAATTTTATCTTTCTCTATACTCATGTAAAGTGATCCACGTCATGTCTTTAAATGACTTTTAGCCAAAAATGAAATTTATAACTCATTTATAATTTTTTCTGCTAAAACTCTTACAGTGTATGATAAAAATCATTAAATAACAAACCCTAATAGATAAGTTTTTGGGGAAGTTTTCGTACTCAAGGACTTACAAAAGCTCACACCTCCGATTAAAACTATTTTATACAAAGAGTTACAATAAAAATCTAACATGATAAAATAAATTTAGTTTGGCTAATCTTAAGTTACAATGATAAAATCCGTTGAGAGAACCCCAAATTCCGGCAATTTAGAGTTGTTAAGTTTAAATATGCTAAAATCCGTAGAATCTAAAAACACCAGTACAACAAAGATAAAACATCTCCAAACATGATAAAATTCATTTAATTCGCAGCATACTTATAGAAGATAGATATCAACAGTAGAAGTTTACTAAAACCAATTGAACAATGAAAACACAAAATCATTCAAAATAAATTCACTCCAACATAGCTAATGTAAGCTAAAAAAATAAGTTTTTTTATAACTTCCGTAGCCTTGCGCTAAAAAGAAATCAATGTTGACTAAACAAATCTTTAACTTTGATAAAAATAAGTCAAAAATTGCAAAATCCAATCGAACGAATATTAAAAAAACACTTATACTACAAGAAGTTAAGCTCTACAAAACAGTACACATAGATCTTTATATAGATCTTTATATAGATTTTTATATAGATTTTTATATAGAGTCTTAAATTAAAACTCTACATTTATCTTAGTTTAAACTTTAGCGATAGTGTAATGGTTTAATGATCCCGAACACCAAATTAGGTGGTAAAGTCTCCACCATACATGAGGTGTTCAATAACAAAACGACAACGACGTACATTTTCTTCTGAGTTCAAAATAGATACCGCAAGCTTAGTTTTTGATCAAGGTTACTCAATATCTGAATCGGCACGTTCTCTAGACATCGGTGATACGGCCTTACGACGCTAAGTCGATCAACTCTAAATTGAGCGTGGTGGAGAAGCGCCAACAGTCAAAGCTCTGTCGCCAGAACAGCAGAAGATCCAAGAGTTAAAAGCTAAGATTAATCACTTAGAAAGAGAAAAATCCATACTAAAAAAAGCTACAGTTCTCTTAATGTCACACGAACTCGAACGTTTTTGCTAATTGACCAGTTGAGGGAGCATAAACCGGTCAAAGTTCTTTGTGAGCTGTTCGATATTGCGTCTTCCTGCTACTACGAGTTTAAACAACGAAAACCGGATGCTAATCGCATTCGGTTAGTCAGCAGAATTAAACAGCTCTTTAACATAAATCGTGGCGTTGCTGATAGTAGGACTCTTGCTTCTATGTTGCAGTCTGAAGGCTTCGATGTCGAACACTTTAAAAGAACTCAATATATGGTTTAGAGAATTGTCGACTTAGATACCGTTTACTCTTAAGTTTGACTCAGCAACAAAGCCATCGCATAAGTGTACGTCTAAGCTCCAGCTGTATTGAAATACTATGTAATACAAAAAACCCGCTAAACAAACCCCATAACACGGATATGATGTTCTGAATAAAAAATAAACATGAGTAAAATGTAACATCAAGAATACATAACAACCACTTAGCTCCAGATTTAGTCAACACTAAGTATTAAACCAGCAGAAAACGGAAAATCTGTATGAATACACGGATTATGTGTTATTTAAACGGAAAATAAGATCAATTTAACAAGCAAAATAACATATTTCAAACCTAAGATAAGGTTAGCAGAGCTCTATCCTAGTAAATTGGCGGATAATGAGTGTTGATACACGGGCAATGAGTGTTGATACACGGGCAAAATGATCATCTAAAAGTAAAATATCGCACGGAGTATACATCAATAGTTGAACCATTCACCTAAATTCTAAATTCCCATCTATTTTCATTAGACATAACTCAAACGAACTTCCATGCAAACACCAATCATCCGTGTACGGATAATATGTATTGCAACATAATAATGCACGGATACACTGTGATAACAAAACAAAAAATCAATAGCTTAAATTGATATCATGAAAGTTATCACGGATAAAAAGATCATTAAAGCAACAGTCACACGGATAATATGATCAATAATGAAGGATAAATCAGAGAGATTGATATTTCTTCGACAAAAACAAGCCCTACCACACGGATAATATGATCAGTAATGTGTAATTCTCTCCAAATCTAAGATTAAAATTATATTACACCTTAAGATTTAACTATTATTATCAATGATATAATCCAGACTTTCCCACACAGCTCTAAGCGAGATAATACACGGATGTAGTGTTATAGTTAAGGGGAGGACACGGATTTCACGTGGTGTCAGTTCTCTTAAATCGGTTAAATGTACTTTTTTGTACATGATTCAAGACATAACAAGTACCAGTTTAAATATTGCCACACGGATTTTATGTGTTGTTAAGCGCCAAATAGTAGATCAATAATGACGGTAGTAGGCACTGAAGAAAAAACACTGATTCTTTACAGAAAAACACTGAAAACATGTGATTAACGCGGATTTAGTGTAATGACAACACGGATTTGGTGTTATACTAATGTCATTCGGATCTATAGAGAAGAGACCATGGTGAAGGTCAATACTACAAAGAAGTACACTCTTCCAAAGCAATTCAAGAAAGCTCATAAGTTAGTGTTTTCACAACAAGATCTAACTCAACGCGAAGCTGATCTCTTCGCATTGATGATCGCTCACATGAGGCCAGAAGATTGGGATAACAATGAAACACCAGTCTATGAGTTTGCCTCTACACAGCTATCTCGATGGTTAGGCATCACTCCAAAAGAGTTAGCTAAAACACTTAAGCCTGTGGCAGATCGCTTGACTAAGAAAAACATTGGATTGCCTGTCGACGATGAGAATGATGATGTCCAAGAGTTTGATTTTATATCTATTTTCAAGAGAGTTAAGTATAAAGATAGAAAACTCACGATGATACCAAATGATGAACTGCGAGAGGCTTACATTGAGTATAATAATAGTTACGCACTTATCAACACACAGAGTTTCTTCAGTCTCAAAAAGGAGTACGCCAAGCGGTTGTATGAAATTCTTAGTCGATTCAAAGGCGGCGGAACCTACCTTCAAACCTTTGATATATCCGACCTGAAGGGACTTTTTGGGCTCCATGATCCAGGAGGTAAAATTAAGTCGGGCAAGCGCTCATTTTCGAACAACAGTGTCTTTATAGAACGCTGTATCAAAGCAAGTATTAGAGGGATAGAAGATGATCCTGAAGCCAACCAAGAGATACTCTTCTTCGATTCAAAAGATGGTACTACCCATGGTTATGAAGTCTACAGGGAAGGCAGGAAGATATCTAAAATCAAGTTCTTATATAGGTGGGTAGATAAGAAGAAACCTATACATACACTCAACCTTGGTGAGATCAAAAAAATTATATCTACGTTAGAGCTAAAGCGAAAAGACGGCTTCGAACTAACGATCGACGAGCTTAAAAACCTAGCTCATTCATATGCCTCAATTGGCGAGAACGAGCGTGCAAGCAAGATCAAACTTGCCATCCAACGGCGAGAAAAAGAGCAAGAAGAACTTGTGGAAATGCAAAGTTCCCTAGAGGCATTCATGAACGAACTAAAGCAAATCGCTCCTGATGACAATTACTAACTAAAACATAGAGATAAGTAACATATCCACACCTTGATTGACCAAATGCACTGTTATTCAGGGTGTCCTCCTCAAAAACGCGGAAAACCTGTCATGTTTTAGAGAGTAAAGAGATCAACGTATGCGGATATACAGATCAAATACTTGCATTAAAAGATCAAAAGTAAGGGTGATATGATCATTAAGTCGGATTGGGTGATCATAAAAGCGGATTAAATGTAGTTTGAATCCCTATTTTATTAAATGAAATCAGTAGGTTATGTGTGGTCATAGTTATAATAGATCTGATAAGTTTAATAGATTTTAATAATTTATCTAATAGTTACCTATAACGCATGTGTAAAAGTTAATCAAACCATAGCCTTTGGTAAGTACTCACTCCTTTAGTCTTTGTCGCTCCAATAGCCTTCTTTTCAGTCTCCTCCCCTCTCTTTCTTCGCATTACGTATCGATTATTATGTTTAGTCGTATGAGGAGACACAGTGATTAAATATAATTGATAGTTACATGGTGTTTTTTTTGTTTTATACTATCAATAGTGTTACATGGTTATCATTTAAGGGTTCCAATAGTGAGTACTAATCTTGAGTTGGCAAACAGAATAGAAAAAAGAGCAGAAGGCTTATCCAAAAGCGAGATCTCCCGGCGAGATGCAATTATCGACCAAACTTATGTTGAGATTGATGACAAAGAGATTTCCAACTTATTGCTCACTCATTGTGTTTCTAAAGCGACAATTGCCAGTTACTGTGGTGTGTCATTAAATACATATATTTCTTATGAAGAAAAGGCGATTGAAGAAGGCGTAATGGAGCCTGCGATCAAGTATAAAGGTAAGTGGCAATATACCCCTCGACACGTGCATGCAATGATGGACTATCTTGGGCGAGAGAGTTGGTCAGACAAATATCAGACTTGTGTCATCAACGTTCAAAACCAAAAAGGTGGTACTGGCAAAAGTACCGCTACGATGTCCTTAGCCACGGAACTAGCACTCGATTTTAACTCGAGACCAAGAATCTGTGTGATAGATCTGGATCCACAAGGTTCACTTCGCGTGTTTGTCGACCCGGATGCACTTGAAGAAACAGAGTTAGACATGTTGACGACAGTAGAACTTATGCTTGGTGAAGACGCTCCTAGTGGACTCTACAGTGATTACATAGAACAAGGCTACAGCCACAAAGAAATCGTGGATATGTCTCTGTTAGGTACTCACCTTCCAAACTTGTTTATTTTACCTGCGATTCCTTCAGACGAAACATTTTCAAGTATTGCTTGGCAAAGTGGGCTCGCGTCTGGAGATCTGAGCTGTCTTAAGTTCTTGAAAGAAAGAGTTATAGATAACTTGCGTGACGAATTTGATCTGATATTCATTGATACTGGTCCCCATGTAAATCCATTGTCTTGGAATGCACTTTACGCATCGAAAGTTTTATTGGTTCCGGTTACACCACATAAGCTTGATTGGCAAAGTACTATTCAGTTTTATGAGTCGCTACCCAACCAATTGAGAAACCTTCCCGATGGTGCGGAGGGTATCGCGTTCGAAAAATTCTTGATAACGAATCGTGATACAGAGAATAATCGTGACGACGCTATTGTTGATGTCATTAAAGATGAGATGGGATCGTTAGTACTAAATAATCAGATTTTAAAGAGTAGTGCTTTTGAAGCCGCGGCTCGTAACTATCGAACCGTGTGTGATATACGTAAATCTGACAAGTTGTGTCCAGATACACAACTTGACAGAGCACAATCGTCCGTGAGAGCTGTCGCTAACGAATTCAAAAATCTACTTAAGGATAACTAATGAGCTTTTACGAAACCAAGCGAAACAGAAGTCGCAACAAAGACACCGAATCACAAGTTATCTCTCGAAAATTTGTAATGCGAGACGGTAGCAAACACAATGCCTATCGCGTTGTCGTCCCACATAGCGATTTAAAAACGCGAGTTGAGGTTCATCCATTGAACCCTAGATATCAAGAAGCGCTGACCGAGGAAGCCTTGGAAGATATACTTCCATCGATTAGAGAGACGGGTGTGATTTACGAGGGAATTGCTGAAAACATTGATGGGAAGTTTCTTGTTTTGGACAGCTCTCGCCGCCTTGCCGCTGCCGAAATCGGTGGTGCAGATCTCCCTCTTTGGGTTTTTGAAGAAGGTTCTGAATTAAGCCGCACTGATGCAGAATATTTAACAGAAGTGTCGAGACTGCATCGTCCGTTGTCGCGGCGTGAACACGGTTTGTCTCTGATAAAAGCAATTGCTGAAGACACATCGCTACAAGATTATGCAAATCTTATAGAAAAGTTTAGGTTTAAGGAATCTCAGGAACGCACAGTTCGTAGATATATTAGTGCTGCGGTGTTGCCCCAAGAGCTAATAGATCTATTCCCAGATTCTGAAGGTATTCCAAATGATTACTACGATAAACTAAAGAGTATTTGTAAAGCTGTAGGCAAAAGCGAAGGTGTCACTCAAGAAAAGACAGAGCATGACATACAGTTCTTTAATCGTTTATCCCCTCTCTTATTGCGCTGGCTATCCAACCAAAACATCTGTATTGATGTGTCGTTAGATACAGCGGATAAGCAGGCGTTTGTCCTGGATGAGCTGTTTCGTCTATCTCAAAAAAATAAAGCGAGCCCTACCCCGCTCTGGTCTAAGCCAGAACGTATTTATGATAAAAGCAAATATACTTATGCTGAACTTACACGACATTCGAGTGGCAAAGAAATTAGATTAAAATGTAGACAATTAAGTAAAGAGCAAGAGCAGAGCATTATCCGGCTTATCGCTTCATTCGGTTAACAAAGATATTGATCTATTGGCGGTGTTTTTTAGAGTACCACTGGGAGATTTTCTTGAAAATAACACTCGAGTAAGAGTCCGGACACCTCCCGTTTTTCAGTAAAAATCCGCCTTCTTAGAAGGCGGATTTGGCTTTCATATCCCCTCAAAGGGGGCATCTGCGCGTTGTTAGATCATCTTCAACTCCAACTGAGCCTCGTACTCTTGGTCCTTTTGTCTTGATGTATAACTTAATGCTGAATTATGCCCTCGTTCACACCTACCTTATCAACAAAGTATTCCCTTGCCCAAAAATGGTTTCCTCATAGTTTCTTTCTAATATGCGCAAACTTATTGAACGGTCGGATTGCAAATCGCCTCATCAAGGTTGAAATCTAAACTTTCGGTGGGACGATGACAACCAAATGAACATGATCAGGCTGAACATTTAACTCCAGCACTTCACAATCCTTCATATTGCAGAGTGTGTAGATAGACTTGTACAGCTCTTTGGCTACGTTGCCCTTAAGAATTTTGAATCTGTATTTTGGAGTCCAAACTATATGGTTTTGCGTCGCCATTGGACGTGCGATGAACTTCTATAATCGCCCTTGTTAATGGTTTTCTCTTACTTGTGTCTTACTTCTAACATGGGCGTGTTTTCGGGCAACAGCCCTTAGGAGCAATCACCACCGCCAAAGACGGTGGTTTAGGAGGAGTGACAATCAAAGTGAATACATAAGCTACACTGTAACTTATGTATTTTACTACACATTCTTTGTAGATAGCTAGTTATTTTAAGCATTCCAAATTGACTACTTGCTGTCAATTGAGATACCAATAAACCAGACAAATGAAAAGACTCAATGACTAAAGTTTTGTATCACCTCTTCACCAGTAGGTACTACTGTCAAGGACAATAACATAGTAACTGTGGTACTGCTATTTTTTTATATAAAACAATATCTTATGTTGTTTTTTTTTGTGTTTGACACCGTTGTCATGGTGGAAGTAGCATTGGTTATCGATGAGGTTTTCGTCTAGTTGAATGGTTTTCTTTGAGTTTGCCGTTTCCTCAAAAATCGACAACATACTATTTCCTGTTTCACTCGTTTCTAAATGCTCTAGTACCAAGGAAGATTATGTTTCTTAAGTTGCGAAACCTACCTTTTGCTACGACTAAGACTGATGACATCCTCCTCCACTACCTGGTTTTTGCTATATGAAAAATACTCTTAGGCTTGAAAGAGTTCTAATGTAATGAACCACCCCTTTTCTCCTCATTACGTATAACGAGGCTATGACTATGGGGAAGTAACCAAAAATTGATGTTAGTAGAGAAGCAGAACTTTTTTAGCATTGATATTGCGAAGCATATTTTTCAGTTGCGCTGTGTTGACGGTAACGGCAAAGTCGTTTTAAAAAAACGGCTCTCAAGAGATAGATTTATTTAATACATAACCAATTTGTCGCCATGTATGAATGTCATGGAATCTTGTAGAGGCGTTAACTTTTGGGCTCGAGTTTTTCAAATAATCGCCCATAAGACTAAATTGATCAGTGCTCAGTTTGTAAAACCGCTCGTCAAAACTAACAAAAACTACACCAATGATGCAGAAGCCATTACAGAAGCCGCGTGCAAACCATCAATTCTTTTGCACCCTTTAAGCTAGTCGAACAACAAGATATGTAATCTTTACATCGAATGAGAAGTCGATTAGTGAAAACAGAACGGTAAGTAATTCTTAATGGTAGGCCATATCTGCTCTTCTTAAACCTGTTTTTCGACACGATCGTTAGAGGTCATGGTTTTGATAAGGAAGAAGAGTGCGGATTTACATTAGGGCATAAGTTTTACTTAGATGTCGAATATATGGCAGCAACCTAGATTTATACCAATACCATGGAAATTAACGTGCAAATAAGGGAAGCATATAAGTGGAAAATATAGATTAGGTAGTGGCAGCCCCCCTGCTACAGGCACACATATTTTTCTAAGGCGTAAAATTGTTCCAGGGCAGTGTCACCATCAAGCGTTAGTTGGCCCCGTTGAATCATCGTCCATAGATCTCGACTATGAAGGCTGGCTATCGTCCCCTATAACGACTTCCAACTAAGCACTTGCTGAGTCTTTTGTTCTATCCAGCGATGACTTTGCTCGGCAATGTTATTCAAATACTTAACATCGACGTTTCTATCAGCGACAACATAAAGAAATCTGTTAGCCAAAGCTGAACATGCATAGCATCGAGTGCCACATAGTTATGTTTACTGCCGCTAATGACGACTTTCTCAGGGAGACTATGTTGAGCAATCGCTTTATTCAGAAAGGCTTTCGCGGTTAGGGCTGAGGCAATAATCAAATAATGTTCTCAAACTTATTGACTTCTCGATTGGACATGGGGATGCCAGATTAACCGTCTGTCAAGGTTTTGTAAGGCGCAGAAATACCTATCTCCCATCCCTGTTGTTTAACTGTATCGAGCAAATTATCGATGGCCGGTTGGCTGAGTCTATCCTGAAACTGTTGGTTGTGGAGAAAGAGTGGCCGGAGGACATTGGGCTGGGAGAAGGTCATGTGCATTCAAAGGTAATCAGGTAATCTCTTTACCTTCCGCACTATCCAGTTGTCTGTGGCTTTTTCGCCACAACGCGAACAAGCATGGCTGGAGCAGGTTAACCAGAAATTTTTAGCATGGAGACAGTCGTTGTTTTCACAATGTAGCGCTTTGCCGTCTAAGGCGGGTTTACCACAGGCAAAAATTCCAGCGATTTCTATGGTTTCGATATCACGAAGGGTTGAATCCAGTGCCATAGTGCGTTGCCAGCTTTGTTGTATTTAAGTGGGTCTGGATTGATACAGGGTGACTGAAGGGCGAGCAACTATGGGCAGTAAAGGTTATCGGAGCGTCATTATTGTGAATGGAAAGCCTGATTGTATGCATAGACCGGCCACAGCTCATTCGCATAGCTACATGTTCATTACATTAGGGCCCTTAAAAGTGGAGTAGACCATACATTATTTAAATTTCCCCAATACCGAAATTAGTTCTTTATGTTATACAACTAACAATTATATCTATAATTTATAAAGGGGAAATATGGCCTTCCAGTTAAATGCTTTTGAAGCATCTAGATTCTTAGAGCGAGCAACTTTTGGTGTAAAGCAGGAAGATGTAGCAAAGCTATTAGAAATGGGCGTTGAAGAGTGGTTAAATAATCAGTTTCTTATGACCGCTAACTCTCATGACGAGAGAGGAGAGTTTCAACGTTCACACCGTAGAAACGGTCGTTGGTCGCCAACAGTTAGAGTCAGCGCTTGGTTTGATCTTGCTCTTTGGGGAAAGGACCAATTAAGACAACGGATGGCTTTTGCTCTTAGTCAGATCCTTGTTGTCTCAGAAAGAGATGAAAACCTTGCAGACGAACCCAAAGCACTAGCACAGTATTATGATTTATTAGTAGATCATGCTTTCGGACACTACGCTGACTTGCTCTATGCAGTGTCACGCTCACCGGTCATGGGGACTTTCCTTACTCACCTTGGTAACCGTTCATTTGACTCTACAGGAGTATTACCTGATCAAAACTATGCCCGTGAACTCATGCAGCTTTTTACGACAGGTGATTTTTCTTTAGATGAATACGGCAAAGTGATTAAAGATCAGCAAGGTCGTCCAGTTGAAAACTATGATGAGGAGCAAGTTGCAGAGTTAGCGCGAGTATTCACTGGTTGGGAGATGAACAACAACAGTTTTTTTGAGCCTATGGTGAATAATGAAGCTCACCATGATAGGAAGGAAAAAACACTACACGGTGTCATATTACCGGCAGAGCAAGATGCTGATTTAGAACTAAAGCAAGTTATTAATATATTGGTTAATCATCCAAGTACATCACCATTTATAGCCAAGTTCCTGATCAACCGTTTTGTTTCCTCCAATCCTTCTCCTGAGTATATTTTCCGGGTGGCGGCGGTATTTCGCAGATCAAACGGCCACTTAGGCGAAACTCTTAAAGCTTTGCTAATGGATGAAGAAGCCTTTAAGGCTAAAAATACCGGTAATATAAAATACAAAGAGCCACTGTTGCGCCTAACATACTTCTTTAGAGCATTGAATGCTTATACAGGTCTCTCAAATAGGGATAACCAATCTCCTGAGCCTATGTTTTACTCTTCTACTAGTAAATTTCTCAGCTACCAAGACGGTTTTAACCAGACACCGTTAGGAGCACCGTCAGTGTTTAACTTTTTCAGTCCAGAATTCAGTCCAGAGGGGCCGTTGCAAGAGAGTCAACTAGTCAGCCCCGAGCTCGAACTGATGGAGTGGGTTGATATCGCAGAGAATAATCATGTTTTGCACGAAGCTCTTACTTACTATAACGATACGGTAAAACAAGGTGATGGCACTAGTGGATATAGACAAGATGAAAAAACCTATGTAGTGGTATCTCCTTATTATGATGCTGTTACCGATAAAGGGCTAGAAGCCATGCTCGACCTGGTTGCAGTTACTTTACTTAACGGAAAAATGAGCTCAGTACTTCGTGACAACTTAACCTCACTTTATCAATCAAGTTTATTAGAGAGTGACAACAAAAGTGCTGTGAATAATGTAATTTTGATGACATTTCTTTCAGCAGAATTCAGTATCCAGGGATAGAACATGAAACTCAATAGAAGACAATTTTTACAATCGAGTGGCGCCGTTATGGCAGTAGGTAGTGTCCCACTATGCTTGACGCTGCCTTCTACTGCGTTAGCTGAAGGAAACAGTGGCTATAAGGCATTGGTCGCTGTGCATTTGGCTGGCGGCAATGACTCCTTCAATATGGTTTTACCTCGAACTGCTGCCAATTACACGCAATTTAAAAAAGCGCGACCAAATGGAGTTGAACTAGACGACATTCTGTACACAGGTTTGCATACCGACAACAATGTTGAGCTTGGTTTACACCCTAGTATGCCCAAGGTAGCCCAATTACTTTCTGAGCAAAAAGGTTCCGTAATAACTAATGTTGGACCGTTGATTGAGCCCCTCGATGGGAGAGTCTATCCTCGTCCCTCCAGTCTTGGCTCTCACAGTACAGGTACGAAAATGTGGCAAACGCGTTGGAATCCAGAAAGCCAAAGTTATGTTGGTAGTTGGGTCGGAGCAATGATGGACTTTTTATACGATCCTAATATAGCCCTACCTGAATCCATCAATGTTAATGGGTTCCATATCGCAGGCAAAGAATCCAAACAATTGCGTATGAAGGCAGGTGAATCTCCTGGACTGAATATATTAAAAAATTCACCTGCGTTTGCAAAATATTATCAAGATTACACAAACCAGATTGGTGGTAGTCCCTTTGACAAAGAATGGCAAGACCGTTTGGCCTTTTTGCAACAAACCCAAAATCAAGTTAATGACCAACTGTCACAATATCCACCGGATGAAACAATTACGGGGGGGATGTTGGCCAACTCATTGCAAACCGTCAAACAGATGATGCAAGCTGCTAAAGGGATAGGTCACGCTAAGCAGGTATTTACGGTAATCATGGGAGGATTTGACACCCATGGAAAATCAAATGATCACCTTCTTGCTCAGCTGGATGAGGTACTAGCTACGTTCTATGCTTCTCTGGAGCGTGATGGCTTAGCTGATGATACAGTTGTGTTTACTATGTCTGACTTTGGCCGTAGTATTAATGAGAATGCTAATAGAGGAACCGATCATGGTTGGGGAGCCAATCAACTAGTACTAGGGGGAGCCGTGGATGGAACTAAGGCTCATGGGCAATACCCTCAGTTTGCTGTTGGTGGCGAAGATGCTTTTGGTAATAAGTTCAAACCATCTCAGTCAAGCGAGCAAATGGCAGCGACATTAGGACGGTGGTTCGGGTTACCTGAGTCCGCTATTGATTATATATTTCCAAGTCTGAACCCGAGCAATGATTACCCGTTTGGGAGCCGCTATCTATCTTTCCTTCCTTTAGGGGGGGGACAAACACCATCTGAGCTGCTTCCCCCTTTTGCTATTAATGCCAGCGCAGAAAATCCTAATGGCACAGGTGCTGCTATCAATGCTATTGATGGCGACCCAGCGACCAAGTGGTCTGCAAAAGGTACAGGTGTAATCTACACAATCATGTTGTCTGAGCCTTGCTACATCGATTTTATCAAGTTGCGCCAGTATAAAGGCGATGCCAGGCAGTACTTTGTTGATGTGATGGTTTCTACCGATGGTAATTTATATGAGAAAGTTGTTAAATATACCAGTCCGGGGAATACTAATAGTTGGGTTACGCAAGTTGTTGAACGTCGTAATGTGCAATTTGTTCGATTGATTTGCAATGGCAACAACGATCCTAATACCCCCTCCCTCAGAGAATGGAATAACTTCAGTGGCATTGAGGTTTGGGGACATTCTGCTCTCTTTTAAAAGTTAGGAATGCCCTGCTTACTGAAAGGCTAAGAAGTCCAGTCAGATCTTGTCGTGAGGGCTCGCTTGGTTTAGCTCTGAGGTATTTCTAGGCTTTTTCTATTTCTCTACGACGTTGAGTGTGTTTGCCTGTTTATTTGACAATGAAACTGGGTTTAAGTGCTATATGAAACTTTCTCTTTCGAAGGTAGAATTGAAGAATTTGCACTGTGTATTAATGCAAATACTTAGCATAGAAAAGTTCATTGATCAAATTATAGCCGAAGTTCTCGCGTCCAATGTACTGTAAGGGATCACTTTTCCTTTAAATGTCACTATAACTTACGGGTTTGATTCTCATAAATGACAATATGCTTCACTGAAGTATATTGTCGCTTTATCAGTCAAAAATAAACAACGAGGGGGGCGCTTATTGATTAAGCGGTGCTGCCTTTTTTAACGAAACGCCGACGGTTTATTTTTTGTCACGATAGCGGCTAACATATCCATCATCATGCTATTGATTACCATGATCATCGATCCGGCAAATTCATCTATGACTTGAGGAAGGAAGGCAATGTGGTTTGTCGGTAAATTTAAACTGATGACTTTGAGCTCCCTCCTCAAAGGTGAAGGAATATCAATGAGGTCCGTATCGATGCTTATTTCAGAGAGCGGTGGTGTTAAATGGTTTGGTGTACATAGTGAGACGCCCCTTGTGTGTACATGTAGGGTAAAAAAGAGGGGGGTAGGACTCAATGTCGTTCTACGCCTTAGTGGGCTACCTGCTGAGTCACGCTTCCCTATAAATGTTGTTGCATTGAAAAGAAAGTGTGACTTTCTATGAAAAATAGGGAAAGTCAATATGCATTTGATTGAATATTGTATTAGTATGCCTGTGTCTAATCGTATTTTCATCCAGATATTAATCATTTAGGCGAGAAGGGTTTCTTTACTCGCTTTTTTTATCTATATTTTTCTCGGTATATCGAGAGAGAAGTAATTGATATTTATGACTAATATCGCTGTTTTGAACTCTGGACTCCCTTTTCAATATTCGGATCGATAGAGTGTGAAAGTTTGTAGAGGAGCGCGATACGATGGCATCTTGTTAATAAGCGCAATTAAGTCTCGATAGACCGCACGATTAAATGGCATTTCAATGCCGGTCAAATGGACGTTCAACTCTCGTTTGAATAGGGAAGGCATTAACGTTAAGTTTGCGTGCCTTGGTAATACGCAGGCAAAACCGTATGAGTGCGGGCTTGTTGCTGTCATCGTCTGTGGTAATGATTGGTTAAATCAATGACGAACGAGTTTAAATAGAAACGCTTTGCTCCAGTAATCATCTAGTGGAGCATTCGATGGTACTGCACTACTCCAATGAGTTAGGCCAACCTCAGCGATATGCTGCAAGAGCGGGGGGGGGGGGGCTCAGTAAGTCGTTGGCTATCTACCGTTGGTTTATTGAGCTTGCGCCGCTACTTCGTAAGAAAATGAGGCGTTATCAAATGCTCTCTTTAGTCCACCATTTCCCTCAGTTAGCGAGATTTCCGAACAAGTTAATGGAGAGTTGGGGCATGTAGGCGAGCTTATCAAGATGAGTGGGTGATATTGAACTTAGGGTCACGGTTGATTGCAGCTTTGCTCCCCTTCACCATGACGCTATACCGTCGGAGGATCATGAGCAGCCAGACCACTCTCATCAAAATCAAAGCTTGCAAGTACATATTGAAGCACTCATTAGCAACCTTCCTGATAAATACCGCTACATCATGATTCATTGCTATGGATTATACGGCAGAGAGGTGCTTTCACTGCGGGAGCATGGGGTGATGCTTGGTAGGAACTGAAGCCAATGTAAGTGTAAGACGTACTGCTCTGACACACAGTACGTAGTGCTTCTTTGTTTAGCAAGATCACCTTTATTATTGCCGCTCAACAATAAAAGTGAGCCAAGCAAAAAGCATCATGCATGCTTTAAATTAATAAAAACGAGATTTAGTTAACAAATTTAAAACATTAATGTTTTAAATTTGTTTAAGGGACAATGGCCGTGTAGCTGCGATAACTGCCATCAAACGCCGATCTCTTTAATTTACAAGGGTTGAAAGCGGGTGTCTCAAACCCATATCAAAAACAAAGTCTGATCAGTTTTGATTATCGATGAGTTTTGATATTGAAAAGTTGACGGTTATCGTAAGAACCCGGTCAAACCGAACATTACTAACAAGGGCTTATATTTTAGGGGGAGATTCTTTACTTTATGTAAAATTAATGCTTTCTGCCACCAACCCTTTCAATTTTTACCCTGAAAGAAAATTACAGATTCTTGCCAAATGTTAAGTGTTTGTGATGCGATTTTGTTTCGGTTTGATTTTGCCTCGCTACTCTTAAACTAAAGCTTTTCCTTTGTAGAGCACTATAACTAACTCAACTTACTTCGACAGTTTTAGGTAAGCTTGAGAGGGGAGATAATGACCATCTTAGATAGTAACTTAATAGCTATACAGAAAAGCGTGAGCCAAATAAATTCGACCAAGAAAGCCGCCAAAGAGTACTCCACTCAACAAGCCACTGAAAAGTTTAGTGGACGATACGACTACCAGTAGGCTTTGTTGCCGAAATCGACTGAACTAAATCAAAATCTTACGATCAGATCAGGAATATTCATTCACTGACTTTGATTTCATGCCGAAGCCTCGCTATAAAACCACCAACTGGCGCAAGTACAACAACTCCCTAGTCAATCGAGGTTCACTCATGTTTTGGATTGACGAAGAAGCAATAACCGAGTGGAAACAACCTAAACAGCATAGACGTGGCAGACCCCGATTGTTTAGTGACTTAGCTATCACGACCGCTCTCATGGTGAAGCGCTTCTTTTCCTTCCCCCTAAGGGCGCTACAGGGCTTCATAGACTCAGTATTTAAATTAGCGAATGTTCCATTGATTTGTCCGCACTATACCTGTATAAGCCGTCGAGCCTGGCGTAAACTCCATCTTGCGGTTGATACAGATACACATGAAATTGTCACCGCAGAGCTGACACTATCAAGTGTGACTGATGCGGAAGTACTCCCCAATCTACTTAAACAAACACGCCGAACCATCAAGGAAATCTCGGGAGATGGTGCATACGATACAAGAGAGTGTCACAGGGCGATTAGGGTTAAGAAAGCGACACCTTTAATCCCTCCGCGCGAAGGTGCCGCTTTCTGGGAAAAAGGGCATCCACGTAATCTGGCAGTTGGCTGCCAAAAGCTCTATGGCTCGAACAAAAAGTGGAAACAGAAGTATGGTTACCATAAGCGGTCATTGTCGGAGACCGCTATGTATCGAGTAAAACAACTACTAGGAGCTTCACTCACGCTTCGAGATTACAACGCACAAGTTGTAGAGGCCTACGCCATGATTAAAGCACTCAACAAGCTAACTGGGATAGGTATGCCCGAAACGCAGTATGTTGTTTAAAATACGAACTATTTAACTAGCGTCCGCTCTTTCGTTGAATTCGGCAACAAAGCCCTACCAGTATGTCGATTATAAAGGTATGAAGTATCCCTTCAGTATTTATTGTCCAATACACGGCAAATTTACGACGACTTCAAACAATCATATTAGATCAAAATTTGGTGGTCTCCTATGTGCTAGAAATCACACCAAACAATATTTACGCTAAACACCAAAAGCTAATCAAGAGCAATACGATTTATGCTTTGCCGTTTCGAGCCAAAAACACTGTCGGTATTGATTTAGGTTTGAAATATCTTGTTATTACCTCCAACGGTTCAAGTCTGGTCACCCTAAAGACACCAAGCGTTACGTTAACAAACGAGCTAAAACTGAAGTATTACTTCCCTTGAATGGTAGGTTGTTATGAGTGTTCGCCCAATACTTGCTGATAGTTCAATAAGCAATCAGCGAGCTAAAAAAATCTAATGGCTGTAATTGAAGAATCCGACGGTTTTCCCGTTGCAGTATTAAATCGTAGTCAGCCCGTTTTTTATTGCGTTCCTGCTGAAGCTTATGAACGTCTAATGGATAAGCTCGAAGACATTGAGCTTGCTCAAATTGTTGAAGAACGTAAGAGATCGGATGAAATAGAGGTTACGTATAAATTGACGTTCAAAGTCGAGGCTCAAAAAGAGTGGAAAAAACTCGACTCAATTGTAAAAACTCAGTTTGTTGTTTAAGAATCACTCAATTTCAGACGGTTTGGTTTTCTGTCCGAATTACGCAACAAAGCCTTGATGAGTACGATGATTGTTGTAGTAGTCCATCCATTCCTTCAGATCTTTCTGTAACTCTTCCAGTGAACCATACAGTTTTTTCTGAATGTCACTTGGTAGAACTCATTTAATATGATTTTGTGGAAGCGTTCGCAGGTACTATTTGTTTGTGGCGACATCGCTTTAGTTTTCGTGTGGTCGATGTCATTGATGGCTAGGTAGAGTTGGTAGTCATGCAGCTTAACACGGCCACAATATTCAGTGCCTAGGTCAGTTAAGATTCGCAGCATTGGTAGCTCGCGTGCTTCGAAGTACGGAAGAACCTTATCATTTAACATATCTGTTGCGGAGATTGGTGTTTTTGTCGTGTAGAGCTAAGCGAAGGCGATCTTACTGTAGGTATCAACGAACGTCTGCTGATAGATACGCCCAACACCTTTAAGGTTGCCAACATAAAACGTGCCTTGAGAGCCGAGATAGCCAGGGTGCGCTGTTTGTATCTTACTAAAAGCTTCATCATCATGCTTCTTTCGCTCAAGGGCGGCAACTTGTTCATCCATTAGAATTATACCGTTTTCTGCCGCCTATTTTTCTAGCGCTACAAGGCGCTTCTTGAAGTTCTCTAGATCATTGCGAAGCCAGATTGAACGAACGCCACTTGGAGAGACGAATACACTAAGCTTACGTAGTTCGTTGCTTGTTCTAACTTGTCCATGGGCTGAAAAATCGATGGCGTACTTAAGCACGGCTTGCTCAGTTACGTTATCGATACGGCTCTTCAAGTCTGGAGCTCTGTGGCTTTGGCTAATGAGTCCATCAAGACCTGTTGTTTCTACCAACCCCTGATAGCGATAGAACGTATCTTTTGAGACGGCCATAACTTTACAGGCTTTTGATACGTTACCGAGTTCTTCTGCAAGATTGAGAAGCCCAGCTTTGTGTTTGATGATTGGATTGCTAGTATGAAGCATGAGAGTTACCTCTTACTGTTTTTGATTAGTGATTAAGCACCTTTAATCAAAGTGGGTAACTCTCTTCTATTCAAATAGAAGTATCAGATCTAGTTGGAACTAAGACACACCATGGGTTTGTCATTCCACTCCTTTTTTATCTCTGCCACAAACCAACAGTGTTTATTGATGGTTTCTATTAGTTCTGGTGCGCGTTCGTGTGAATCAACATCGATACCGGTGTTTGTTACTTACCAGTGGCTTTATCAAAACCATGCTCTATGTATTCTTGTAACATATAAAGAATACTTGGCTCTGTCTTGGTCCCTTCCTCAAAGAGCTTTATTACTCGATGCCATCTTCATCGTACAAGTAAACCAAAAGACCGTAGAGTTTTTCTAAGCCGTCTATCTTGGTCTGAGTCGCCTTCTTGTTTAAGTCGTATAGTCTCATTTCTAAATTGTTTCCCTTCGTTCTCGCCGTCTGTATCATCAACTTTATGTCTTTCTTAATGCTGGAAAGCTGCTTGTTGTTCACCTTGGCTTTGAGGTATTTCAACAATATCCCGTTGCGTTTGACCACCGGAACAAAACGTTGGCTCTGGGATATCTGGTTGAGTAAGTGAAGAAGCGCGTGAGTGATGACATCATTCAAGCTACGGTAGCACTCAAAGTCCTTTTTATGATGGTCATAGATTGTATCTTTTGTTTTTGTTATCTGTTATGTCAGCTACTGACGGATTACATTTTTAATATTACTTGTCATATGAGAATGTTGCAAAAAAATCAGATATTTGGACATGGCTGATGTTCTAAAAAATCTCTAGCTTAACTGGGCTGGAAATTAGTTCTGGAGTATGCAGAAAGTAACCTTGAATATAGTTGGCCCCAACAAAAGCCGCTTTATCTAATAAGTGTTTGCTAGATACTCCTTCAATGAGAATATTGCTTTCTGTCACGTGTTTTCTTAACGTTGCAATAAGATGTTGTAATCGTTTTTCAGAAAGTGTAGTAAAGCAGTCTTTATCAATTTTTATATAGTCGGGTTTTATTTGATTTAGTTCATCGAGAGAGAATTTATAGTTATTTGAAAAGTCGTCGATTGCTATTGAATATCCTAGTTCTTTTAATAGCATAATAGAATTCAAACATTCATCATGACGCCAACCATGGTATGACTCAGATATTTCAAGTGTAACAATTCCCTTAATATTATCTAACTTAGATATAATGTTATTGATATTAATTTTATGCAGAGAACTATTGGTTAAATTTATGAACAGATGACTATTTTGTAAATTTGTGTTTATAGCTATTTGGGATAATACATTTGTGTCTATACGGTATCCAAGACCATTCTGTTCTAAATTGTTAACTAAATGTTGAATATTTCTCCCTGATAGAGGTCTACTTAATATTTCCAATTTTTGTGTTGTATCTTCATTGTCATTTAAGTTGGTTGGAAAAATTTTTTGTCCTGCTAAATTGACATCAATAAAAGACGTGTCGTATATAATTGTCATCACAAAATCCATTGTAAAATAGTAATAAGAATAATAGCTTTGTAAATAAAGAACGTGGCGCAACTACAGAATGCTAATTGAGTACTAAGTTAACGAATGATAGTTGACATACATTTTATAATATTTTTGCTACGGTCAAGATATCTTTACGATAAATAACAGTAACACTTGTTCTCACACCATCAAAACCAGACTGTACCAAAGGAAGCCTTGTTATTCAAAATAAAATTTGTCCTGTAGAAAGTTATTTTTGTATTGCAGTTCTTTGTTTCCTAGCGCGTTGGATGCTACTAGTGTTTGCTATTATTTTCCACTTATAAACAAGCATGTAAGTGAAAAATAATAAGGAGTGTTTGTGTAAAAAACTAGGTTGAGTAAAGCCACAGACCCGATTGAAAGTTCTAATATAGTTAATCTATCCGTGAATAGTATTTATGTTGATAATTATACTCGTAGCTATCGAAAGGGCTTTACCCCCGAAAAAACAGGATCATGTTATTCAACCATGACAGTACCGCTATTGTCAGCAGAAGAGACAAGAACTAGATCGTATCAAAGCGGCTCTTCTTACCTTCGAAGGATGGGGCAGAACAATGATTTTCCAAGCGCTTCGTAGTTATGAAACTATAGCTGTACGTCATGTTAACAATTATCTTTAGCCACGAAATTGAAGTAATAAAACGGTGACGGTCAGACAGAGGCTAGAGCCACCGTTCAAGATATGTAATTAATTGAGAGTTTACTGGAGTCGCTTACTGTTATCTCACTCAATTGGGTTTTGTCGCAAAATTTGGACTTCCAAGTTAATATTCGCTAAACATCTATTTACAACTTAAAGTCTTGATGCTGAAAGTTATCCCTTCCATCAGAAGCCATTATTGTCTATTACCTCGCTTACAAACAGAGTTATAGGGAAATTGAAGAGTTCTAGAGGGAGCACAGTGGTGAGTGTAGCTAATGCCATTATCAATTGCGGGTGATTAAGTTTATACTGGTTTTGGAACATAGAGTAAGACTCAAAAAGAAGCTAGTATCTAATTTATGGTGTTTATGAGATCTATGTTAGAGGTGAATGGCTCTACTATTATCGGTTCGTCGATAAGTTTGGAAGTGTTATTGATTATTATCTTAGTCCAAATGGCGATGAGATTGTCGCAAAACTTTCTTAAAAGGCGACAGCGCACATTATTTCCAGAAAAATTGTGATTGATAGCAGTAAAAGTAACCGTACGGCAATCGACGTAAGAATGTTCAATTTTAGATAGCGGATTTCTCCATGCTATCATTGATGGAGATGCTCGACATCAAGTACTTTGAATAGCATTGTTGAGCAGAATCATCACAGGATAGAACAGAAAATACATCAGACACTCGGTTGAAACAATAGTAAGTATCCATGATCGAGAGTCGTGGACGATAAATAAGCGAGATTGAACTCATTTAAAGGTCAAAAATTTGATTATCTCAACAGCTAAAGGGGTTCATAGCACGGTTCTGTCACTTATGTAATCGACCGATCCTACCTCTCTATTAGTTATATGTTATCTACTAAAGGGCTATGACTTGTACGAAATGTATGAAAGGCCCAAGAGTTTAGATGCCGTAATTAATCTGCTAACTTAGTACTAGTTCACCAAAACGAGGCTAAGAAATATTGTCATTTAATTGAATTTACTATTTGCTAACAATACTAACAGTTATTGGAGTAATTATGATTTTTTGAATGATAACTAATAAAGTGCATTGTAATTAATATTACTTATGAAAACCATTATCAAGATTTAGGTTAATTTTTTGTCGTACTTTTAATTTTCTTTTGCAGCGGCTAATTTGAGGCTTTGGACAGACTCTTGGAGTTTTAGCAGAATTATAGGTAAACCACCACCATCACCTTCGATTACACTCATTACTATTAAATCTTCCTCTAATTGCACGTCATATAAAATAGCTTTTTCCTTAGCGCATTTGCCATTATAAAACGCTAGCATTACTACTCCAGGCTTTTTTATTAGCCGTGTTTCGCAATTATCATACACTATATCGCCAAGGATAGGATCTCTATAAAGTCCATTAATAATTGCTGTATCATTTTTGACAGAAGCAATAATTTCGTATAAAGTCCCATCGCTATATTCCATTTGCGAGTAATATGTACCATCCGTTATTTTATTGGGTTTGAGTTTGTAATAAGTTAATAAGGTGATTGTTATAAGTACTACTACTATTAATACTTGTGTTTTGTACATGTTATATATACTCTGTGGTTTATTAATTGACATTTATACTTTTCTCCTTTAGTATCAATAAGTATGTGTTTATTATTTCTATCGACACTTATTTTTGATGTGTGATTTTTGGCGGCAACAGTAGTTGTTAAAAACAACAACGATAATAAAAACATCCCCCCGATAATCAAACCAATTAATCGTTTCACTGTTTTATTAGTGTGTTTGAATTTACTAGTTCTTAGTTTTAGCTCACTCTTACTTTCATTGTTATCTAGCTCTTCGTATAGCTCTAATCCAGAAAATGAGTACCCTTGATTTGGTGTGTATATAAGTATAGTTTTTGATGTATCATTTAACTGTTTCCTAGTTCTACTTATAATCTGAGTTACACTTTCTTTGGAAATATGCCCATGAGGCCAAAGAGATTGTTTTAACTCATTTGAACTAATATGCTTATTTGACAAAGTTCCATTAGCGATAATATTTATACATTCAGCTACTTTAGATGGCAAGCATTGAGTTTCTAGTGTAACCTTGTTGAAACACTGCCCAGTTTCCAAACAAATAATTGAATTAACTTTGTTTAAAAGAATTTTCATAAGACACCAATAAATGTAACTTTAATTCCATCACTAAATGTTAATGTTTTTTATTTTATCAACATGATACATATGCTATAACAAGCTCAAACATACAGGTATTTACCACAGCTGCAACTTTCTAAATATTTCAATTGATGTATGGAATATATGTCATTTATTAAAGGTTTATGAGTCATTAATATGCTTATGTAACATAGGGTTACATACTCGAATGGAACTAATGTTATTATTATTAATTGTGTTTTATGTAACAAATTGAAATAAAAATTTACACTTTTGTGAATGGGTTTACTCAAACTTAAGGTGGCTTTGTTGCGTAATTCGGACAGAAAATCAAACCGTCCGAAATTGAGTGATTCTTAAACAACAAATTGAGTTTCAGGCATACCAAGCCCTGTAAGCTTGTTAAGCGCTTTAATCGTGGCGTAGGTTTCCTGAGCATTGTAGTTTCTCAGGCTTAACCTCCCACTTAGCAACTGCTTCACACGATACATGGCTGTTTCAGAGAGCGAACGCTTGTGATAACCATACCGTTTTTTCCACTTCTTGTTAGAGTCGTAGAGCTTTTGGCAACCCACTGCTAAATTACGAGGATGTCCTTGTCCCCAGAAGGCTGCCCCTTCTCTTGGTGGGATAAGCGGAACCGCTCGCTTAATCCGTATGGCATCATGGCAGTCCTTGGTGTTGTAAGCACCATCTCCAGATATCTCGATGATTCGTCGACGTGTTTGCTTGAGCAAATTAGGAAGGACTACTGCATCAGTGACATGAGATAAACTTAGCTCTGCTGCTATTATCTCATGAGTACTGGTGTCGACGGCTAAATGCAGCTTTCTCCAGACTCTACGCTTCCCGTCAGTACCGTGCTTCTTGACCTTCCATTCACCTTCACCATAAACCTTGAGACCAGTGGCATCAATGGCCAGGTACTGTATCGCACTTCTGGTTTTAGTTTTAAATGAAATCTCAACTTCCTTAGCTCGACGGTTTATACAGGTGTCATGCGGACAAATAAGCGGTATGTTAGCCAGCTTAAATACTGAGTCTAGAAAACCTTGCAGCGCTCTCGATGGCATAAAGCCCGAATTAGCTGATGTCAGACTTTGAAAGGTCGATATTTTATTCACGATATCATTTTTTGGGGGTGCGTTGGTATTGTAAATACAGTATCAATTATAGAACTTGATCGAGATGTTGTTGGGTTGAGGCGTTACTGTCAATCACGCGGCTTTATATTGATGTGTTCAGCGTTATGTGTCAGAGCTAGGAAAGCTGCGAAGTGCTTCTTTAAATAATGCGAATGTTTCGAGCGAGATAATTTTCGTATTGGCTAATATGGTCGAGATCCTTTAGTCTAGGTGCATTTGATTATATATTAAGTATTTATAGTGTTGTTATTTGTTGTTTATAGACAGGAAGTTCAAGTAAAAAGGTAGTGCTTCCTTTATAGTGGCAAGCTTTTTTTCAGTTGCTGGATTTTGTAGTTTTTACTATAACTATAGATGATGAGTGGGTCGTCTCACTATTTATAAAGATTATAAAAAATTCTACTCTGGGTTTAGTGGTGAGTAAGGAGCTCTTTATGCAAAGTGATAGCACCTTATTACGTAATTATTATCAGTATTTTTCTTCGTTGTTATCTCAGAATCAAGATAAAAAATAATCAATGACTTGGAGGTCAAAAGTGGCTGAAAGAAACAATAGTGGTCTGCTTGAAAAGCAGCCTTGGACTATACGTACTCAAGCCCGCAAAGAGGTACCGAAAAAACCGAACGAAAATCAAAAACAACATGCTAGAGTAAGACGAAGAATTGAACAGATTCTGGAAGAAAGAGAATTAAGAAAATTATGGACTCTTGACTGACCTTAGTTAGTTTCACTCAATATAAAGGCGCCAATATGTAAAGAGTCTTTCTATGTAATACTATACGGCTGCCACTTTCCTCCCGACATCGTCCCCTTGGTTGTCCGTTATTACGTTTCTTATAAACTTAGCTACCGTGGGATCGAAGAGAACATGGCTGACGTCTGAGTTGATTACTCGACCATCAACCGGTGGGTCATCAGGTACCCGCCTTTGCTGGAGCATCGAGCTCACGGACGAAAGAAGCCTATAGCCTCTTCGTGACGGATAGACGAGACTCACATTAACGTTAAAGGTCAGTAGAAGTACTATTGCCCGAACTGTGTATAAATATGGTGATGTGATAGATTTTCTACTACGTGATACGCGAGATGAAAAAGCAGCGAGAGCTTTTTCTCAAAAGGCCATCAGAAGGGTTACCCGAAAAAGTGGTGATTGGTTGCAGCCATTCCGACGTGTTGGCCCTGCATCATATCAATGTATAGCTTTGTGGCCTGATGCTCAGCCTCATTGAAGTCCTTCAAGTGAAATACCTGAACACTATTGTTGAGCAAAGCCACCCAGAGTAAAAGAGAAAATGAACCAGGCACTGCGCTGGAAATCTGACGAAGGTGAAAAGGCGAGCTTAGCAGGGTTAGAGCTGTGGGCAACGATTAAGAATGGGCAGCTCAACATCCCTGATACTTTATCCGTTACGCGCTTGCAGCCTAATTGTATCTAAAAATCAGTACGTTTGTGCATCATCATAACTTTGTGATAGAAACCAGAATTTACTGATTACCATATAAAAGCAATAATTAAGCTGTTTTAGGTGATTTTACCTCCATTTTGAACTAGGAAATAACGCCAGGTAAAGAAAATTGAATTAAACTAAATCATATGTTGAAATGTTGTTACCAAATAATAAAATGGGCACAATATAAAAAATGCATTAATAAAAAATAGTTTGTTCACTTTTTGGGTGAGAGGAAAATTATAAATAGTAGCTTTGAGAACTCGCCATCAAAAGAAAATGTATTGAGTCAAGCTATTTTTAGGTTAAGAATGGACTTTGACAAGTTACAAAGTTCAGTTTAGTGAAACTTATGTTATGTACGAAAGAAAAAAGATATAGTGTTGAGGCGATATGGCTTTCTGCCATAGTTTCTCGAATCATGATAAAGTAAACCAAGTAATGTTTTTAACTATTAATCAAACGTCTGAGGTAGAAGAAAAAATGGGTAGTATTAGTATTTGGCAACTTCTTATCATTGCTGCGATTGTAATTCTGCTATTTGGTACGAAGAAACTTCGTGGTATTGGCGGTGACCTAGGAAGTGCAGTAAAAGACTTCAAGAAAGCAATGATCGAAGATGAAATTACTGCAAAGTTAAATGAGAAGGGTGTTGATTTTGAGCTTGCCAACATTGAGCAAAAGAAAACAAATGCTTTTACTGAAACAAGAAAAAATAAAGAGCAGGCATAATTCGTGTTTGATATCGGTTTTTGGGAGCTGGTACTCATCTCTATGGTTGGTCTAGTCGTTTTGGGACCAGAGCGTTTGCCAACTGCAATTCGAAGTGTTTCTCGTTTTATCCGCTCAGCAAAAGAGATGGCGAACAACGTTAAAGGTGAACTTTCACACGAACTTAAAATACAAGAGCTTCAAGCTAATCTGCGAAAAACTGAGGAAATGGGTATGGAAGAGCTATCTCCTGAGCTGAATCGTTCGGTAGGAGGGTTGGTGCTGACCGTTCAAGATACAATTCCCCCTTATTCGAGTGATAAAATTAAGGCGGTCAATTCTGAGCAAAGTACACGACCTGCGGTAAGCTCAGAAGTCCCCAAACCTGTTGAGAATGAGCTTTTAGATAAGGTTCTGAATAAGGACTAAGCTTCAGTTCACATGTCCATTTACATGTTGAACGTGAGTTAGTTTAGTGTTTCTTCTGACTGCGACTCTATTTTATTCGAGGTTTTCATGCCATCTATTAAACAGACACAGCCTTTGATTAATCACCTTCTTGAACTTAGACACTGCTTGTTGCGTGCTGTGGTTGCAGTGATGGTAGTGTTTTTAGCCTTGGTCTATTTTTCGGGTGATATCTATGATTTTGTGTCTAAACCGCTTGTTGAAAAGCTGCCAGAAGGGGCAACGATGATTGCAACTGACGTTGTATCGCCATTTTTCACTCCATTAAAGCTGACCCTAATATCATCGGTATTTATTGCCGTACCTTTTATTTTGTATCAGGTATGGTTATTTGTTGCCCCCGGTCTCTATAAGTATGAAAAAAAACTCATTATGCCGTTGATGTTTTCAAGCTCTTTACTTTTTTACTGCGGTGTGGCATTTGCCTATTTCGTGGTGTTTCCACTAGTATTTAGTTTCTTCACTACCATATCGCTTGGTGGAGTAGAGTTTGCGACAGATATCACTAGTTACCTAGATTTTGTTTTAGCGTTATTCCTAGCGTTTGGTGTTGCATTTGAGGTGCCCGTTGCCATTATTCTGATTTGTTGGACCGGAGCAACGAATGTTCAAAGCTTGAAGCAAAAACGTCCTTACGTTGTGGTTGCTACGTTTGTCATTAGTATGTTACTTACGCCGCCAGATATGATTTCACAAACTCTATTGGCGATTCCGATGTGTTTGTTGTTTGAGATTGGTTTGTTCTTTGCTCAATTCTATACTCGGCAAAGTGAGGTAGAGCCCGAGGAAGAGTAACCTCACTCTTAGCAAAATAAACATTTGCATTTTATCTGTTCGCTTAATAAGGGGTTATTATGAAGGCTAAGACTAGCTTTGATGTAATGGTCGCCTCTCTCTTCTAGCACTGCTATGCCAGATTAATGTTGCAGCTAAATAAGAGTAGGAGTAACAACCATTCATTAAAGTGTGCGATTCATAGGGATGGTTTCAATTTTCTTAGCTGAAGATCTAGCTTGCAAACCTGCTTTTGAGATATCTCTTTCTTGAGCTAGTAGTACTGAGATGCTTCTTCATGCTGGAGTAGAATTGAAAATGGTTATTCGCTCCAGACGCGATATAGGGTCTGAAAGAGGGTAATGGCATTAAAACGAAGCCGAAAATAAACTAAACCAAGTTTGTTACTCTCAAGATGATATATAGGCTTTCACCATATAACATTAACCTATGGTGAGTGTAAAAAATAAATATGTACACATAAAATTAGTAATGCTATAAATACCCAGTTAGTTAAGTAAAGAGTAGATGCCATGTTTTGGAAAAAATGGGAATACACTATCATCTTTGGTTCGGTGTTAATAATTGCAATGTTTGGGGCCTACCAAAACGACTACTTATTGTTAGTGTTCTCTGTTGCTTTATCACTCGCTATATTCATTATCCCACTCTTCAAAAAGTGGAAAAAATACACCGACGCCAAAAAAAGTGATATGGTAATAGAAAGGTTGTTACAAGAACAACACTATTTTAGGTATGTCGCGATATACCAATGCCAGTGCTCTTACTATAACGATCAGTGGCAAGATAAAAGTGATTGCGAGAAAATATGTCCTGAACATGCTAAACCATTGGAAATGGTGTTCACCACTATAGAGCAATGCGAAAGACCAAGCGATGGCCGGACAGTAAAAACTACACTAAAAGCTAATATAAACGTCAGTCACCCACTCTAAAAAGCACTAAGGACTAAAAATAATTTGGAATGCTTATTAGGCAAAAATGGATAGATGAAATTGTTGTACTGACACAATATTGTGGCGGCGAGTTTTGTCGTAAAGCTTTTTGTCTTAGGTTAAGATTTGCCCAAGTTCTATTTAACACTTTTAATTATAATGGCTAAATGCTGCCACTTTCCATCAGAAGTTATTCTGGAAACCGTTCGTTACTATCTCGCTTACAAGCTCAGTTATCGCGAGATTGTAGAGGTACAGAGGGAGCCGGAGTGAATCCGTCACTAACCGTTGGGTCATCAAATTTGCACCAGCTTTGGAGCGTAGAGCGAGGTCTAAGGAAAAGCCTGTTTTAGTGGTACTCTAAATTAGAGTTTATCCTACTTTCTGTGCCTTGCTAAGTACTTCTAGGGAGTCAAATCATCGAGTGAGTCATGAGGGCGTTCATCGTTGTATTCCTTCATCCATTTTTCTGTCAGCTATCGGACTTCGCTCAGGATTTTAAATACATATTGAGTATCTCTGTCCGATAGGTTCGGTTAAATCGTTCAATGTAAGAGTTCTCCGTTGGTTTGTCTGGACGGATAAACTCCAGTCCACTATCCATACGTAGCTTACTTAGCAGTTCTCGTCAGGCAATAATACGCTCTTGTATCCTTATGATTCGTGGAGCTGGCAGATTTTAATCCACTTAAATTGCCAGTATTTCACGGGCATACCAGCGGAATTGTATTCCACCGGTGTCCCCAACGTCTAAGCACTTTAAATAATTTGCCAAACCCGTACGCAGGATAACGTTCTACTGCATTCTGTAATTTCGCTATAACCTCACCATCTCGATGAGAACTTAGTCTATAGCGATAGACTGTGTCGCTTGCCAACTGCACGGCAGGCCATGCGTAAATTGATCTGATATTGTTTGCGAGCGTAATCGACAAGCTCTCGCTTAACCGCTGGCTTTACAGTTTTTTCCAGAATATCTTTAACGATATAGTGCTTGAAACTGGGGTCGGCAACCATTTGTTTGAGCCTCCAATTCTCATCCTCTAGCTCTTTAGTCGTTTTACATCTGGCGCTTCCAGACCGATTTCCAGTTGTAGTATGTCGTATTAGATATTCCGTAGTCACGGCAGATTTCGTTGACCTTTCGACCAGCTTCTACTTCCTTCAGGATCTTTACGATTTGCGTTTCTGTGTAGCGTGATTTTTTCATCATGCGTTCTCCGTTTGTTTGAACGTAAAAGGAAAAACTCTAATTGCTAGCGACCAGTTTTTGGGGGTACATAGGTTCGTTTGAATTTAATGGAGGTGACAGAAACGCTTGATGGAGTTGCGTGTGCATGATTAGCCTTTAGTGCTAATGAGTTTGCCACCTCTGCATTTTTGGAGTCGGTGTATTGTGGAAAAGTAGCTGCTTACTTAGTTAGGAACTTGTTTTTATTGCAATTCTGGTAGTTATATTGCGGTGTTACTGTGTAATTTCATGTAAGTTATTGATAGAAAAAGAAATTTAGTTTCGGTGGCTGGGCTTGTGTAACTGGTGTTACATACCCTTTTGGGTTGAAAATCTTATTGCTGGTCTGCTGCGGAGTGCAAGATGTCCAAGTGGGCGTTTAGATATACACCCTGTAAGAGTCCGTTAATTTGAGTTAGGTCGGGTTAACAGAGGCCAGAAGCTCAGCCTGAAGCGAGGGCTATGGTTCGCCCAAGTTGAATAGTCACTTAGCTGTGAGTTTTTGGATTGAGGTGTCAAGGCTAACTATTTGGCCTTGTTATTTTGATTGTGCATAACTGTTGCTTGTGGTTTGAGCATGGGTTGTTCGATTTCGGTGCTGGTTCAATTTGATATTTTATTGTGGAATGAATTAGTGAATTTGAAGCATTCTATATTAAGGGCAAATAATTTGCTCGTGGCGGCGTTATTACTGACGCCAGCATTTTCCTCCGCTGATAGCGGGGGGCTGAATACCGAGATTGATTGGATAGGATACCAATGGGGGGAGATAGAACATCGTGCTCCATACAAAATCGAGCTTTCCAAAAGTGGCACTCTTCTTGAAGAGTTTTATTGCCACACTTGGCCGAGCTCTTGGAAGGAACAGGCTGTTTGGGCAAAACAGGCCGCCCGTTGCGTTAATCGAAATAGCGGAGAGATCCAGGTAGGAGTGAAGAATGCTGATGGAACCATATCAGAAGTGCGCCATAACAGTGACAACAAGGTATGGGCGCCGGATGTCGGTTATGAATTTGAATTGATTTCTAATGCCTTGGACTTGGTGGAGATTGGTGTCCTTTGGCCCCAGTGGTCCTCCCTGGAAAAGAGGGCACCGATCCAGCTGTTGCTAAGTCGGGGCGGTGTTGAGACTGAGCGGTTTATTTGTGATCTAGACGATAGTGCTTGGAGTGCTCAAACCTTGTGGTCTGAGGCGCTCGCCATCTGCCTCAATGAGCAGAGCGAACTTATGGTATCAGGTCAGCTGGTGTTTGAAACCGGTGAATTTGTTCCTGTTCCAGAGGCGAGTCGAAATCGGGTTCTGGCACCGAGCGCTGATTATCAGTTGAAACTGGAGGAGGCAACGGAACCACCTCCTGAGAAGCCCGTGGGTAGCTTGGCATTGAGTTTACCGGAGGCACCAGTGCCCGAGCTTGAAGGGGAGGTCGTGACTGGACGGGCTGTCAACTCAGTGAACGGCGAAGTTTTTGCGATTGAGGGGGAGTGGGGGTCAACGATCACTCTGAGTGATTTGAATGCAGGCGACTACCAGATACTGATGCATTCGGCTCAAGGTTATGTACCTTATAACAGCCCTGTGGTTTTGACTTTGTCTGAAGAGCAGGACAGTAGTGAGTACGCGCTGACCTACCGTCCACCGGTGGAGGCGGACTTGTTAGAGCCTTTGCCTGGTGTTAGCGTCGAACTTTTCTATGAAGGCCTGTATCAGCCCCGTCAGATGACCATGGGCAACGGGGTCCTCTATGTCGGTTCCAGCGCCATCCCTTTGGATGATGATACTCTTTCTGGTCATCTGTATGCCATCGAGCTAGACGCCGAAACAGGCAAAGCGGGCGATGCCTATGTGGTCGCCACTGGGTTAGAGGAACCTCATGGTGTCGCTTATCGAGACGGTAGCTTGTACTACAGTACCGTTGGCGGGCTTTACCGTATCGAAGACATCGACAGAAGCTACAAAACTCTACCGGCCGCAGAGCGGATTTACACCTATCCTGCGGATAACGGGGAGGGGTTGGAGCCTAGATTCCGAGTCTGGCACCAAAAGCATCCCATCAAATTCAATCCACTTGACCCTTCCGATAACGGCATTTACACCGCTGTAGGGATCCCTTGCAACGTTTGCATTATGCCAGATGAGCTTTACGGTACCCTCTATCGCATCGACTTGGATAGCTTAGAGACCACAGTGATGGCGAAAGGGATCCGTAATTCAGTGGGTTTTGATTGGCACCCGTTAAGTGGCGAGATTTGGTTCTCTGACAACAATCGTCAGGGGATGGATAACCCAGATGAAATTAATCGAATCAGCCAGCGGGGTGAGCACTTCGGCACTCCCTATGTGTTTGGCCGTGACACTATAGGTATTTTGCCGGAGGAGGAAGCGGATCAGGACAGTGTGGATATGCCTTTCGAGGCTATTCTCAGTGACTTGACTATTGCTGAGATTTATCCTGATAACTATGTGGCGACTGCATTCGAGGTGGAAACCAACAGTGCTCCGTTGGGTGTGGTCTTCTGGGATGGATTCCCTAGCAAAGCTAATCAACATCACTTGCTGTTTGCTACTCATGGTAATGGACAAAAGGCAGTGCGTCCGGCGTTGGAGCTGAGGATGCTGACCATTGAGGACTCCACCCGAGTGGCACATGAACGAAGTTTGGTTCAAGGCTGGATGCAGGACATTGACAACGTTGATTCTTACGCCTGTTTGAACAATGCCTGTATTGGTCGCCCGATGGAGTTGTTGCCGATGGCGGACGGTTCGTTGCTGCTGTCGGATGACAAGGCAAATGTGCTGTATCGGATCCGTTATGAGGCGGACGCTGTGAGCGACAGCCGAGTTATTCTGAATGTTCCCCAATTGCCGGATCTGGCATTAGAAAGTGAGCTAATCCATGGCCGCCTGCTCCAACCGAACGGCGAAGAGCGCCGTTTTTACATGGATTGGAACAGCAGCGCTTTGAGTTTTGATGGTATGCCAGCAGGGGAGTATCAGTTGCTGCTCGATACGGTCGCTGGTTGGTATCCGCAACCCGCGGCCCAAAGCTTTACTTTGGAAAGCGACAGTGATCGAGTGAGCTTGGACTGGTCTTACAGCAGTGATACAGACACTGCCACTATGGTGTTACAGGCGCCGGAGCGTCCGTTTGGTTTGGTTTCGGAGGAAACCGAAGTCTCCATCCGACAAGGTAACAATACTCAGAAAGTGACGTTGACCTGGGGCGAGGTAAGGTCTATCAAGCTACCTCCAGGCAGTTATGTGGTGAGCTTTGGTTACGACTACGGCGCCTTGCCGTCACCTTTGGATCGTGCAGTGATCCTAAGGGAGGCGGGTGAGGTCGTCTGGATCGATTGGAACATGCGTATGGTAACGGATGTTGGCGACGTAGTGCTCAATGAGAGCTGTGCCAGCTGTCACGGTGAAGGGAGCTCCGGACTAGCAACAAAGACGATAGCCGAAACCTGGTTCACTGCCGGTTTTGACCAGCTGGTCCAGAAAGTGAAAGCCATGCCGATGTACTGCGATGGGCCTTGTGGTGAGCAGACTGCTCGTACCCTCTGGCAGGAACGGTGGGCCGAGTTTAATCCACCTGAGATTCCGGATGGTGGCGAGCCAGAGCCGGGTGAGATCCCGTCGGCCTCATGGGCATTACTGGATGTCGAGAATAAAGATACTCTGATTGGCCACTTCGATTACTTCACTGATGAGGGCGATTTCAGTGGTCGGGACATTACCAGTGATGATCTGGGAGAATGGATCAGTTTCGATATTCCTTACAGTGAGCTAGAAGATATTACTAGTCTTCTTGTGAAGATTGAGTCTCGGTCAAGCGACGGAGATTCTACTGTGCAACTTTCTAGCAAAGAGTCCGGCTTGGCTCCAAAGCTGGTGCTTACAAATGGTGAGGGTGTGGAAATCAGTGTACAGACCGTTGCTGATGCACATGTGCACAAAAAGAATCCGAATACTAACTTTGGCAATAATGAGAATCTTTACCTCAAATACGTGTCCGGGGGCTCTGAATATAACCGTAAAGCAGCAATTAAATTTGACTTGGTAGACGTCAAACTTGCAGATTTTGATCGAGCTCAGTTGAAACTTCATGTTCGAAACGTTTCGTCGGGGCCATGGAGAAGGCTTCGTATTGCGCGCTTAGAACATAACGACTGGAGTGAAGACAGCGTTACTTGGAACAATTTACCTTCCTATCGTTGGGTGGAGGCTAGGCCTATCCATCCCAAAAACCTGAAGCGGCAGGACATCCAGTATCGCTACCTGCAGCCGGAAGTTAGCCCTTGGCAAACGGTGCTGGAATTGGAGCCAGAGGAACGTAGCTTTGAGTTTTCTCCAGAGTACGGCGGTCAGCTAGAGGTACGTATAGTCAGTGTTGATCAGAATAATGGTGTTACCTACAGCCCAGACGGTTCAGTGGTTGTTGATGGCGTTCCGACTCAGTCGGTCTCTAATGAAGGGCTTGAGTTGTTCTGGGACTTCGACACTCCCAGCCCTTTCAAAGTGGTGGACCGTTCTGGTAACGGGCTTGATTTACCCTTGAATGGTCAGACCTTTATTCAAGATGGGGCGGTGAATGATGCCTTGCGCCCAGGACGTTACAAAATTGCTCGTCGTTTGTCTGAAGAGGAGCAAATGGATCTTGATACGAATGGCATGACCTGGTCGTTCTGGCTCTATTCTGCAGACGGTCTTAACTACCGTCAGCGTTTGTTTAATTACCAAGATTCGAATGGTGGTCTCTTTGCTCACGTGGCAAGTAACCGCAATATGAGGATCGGGACTGGTAGTGGCTCACGTTTTGTTTTGGTTGATAAAATTCCCAATAGAGAATGGGTACACATTACCTATGTGCGCCAACCGAATAATAAGGCTAGGGCATATGTTAATGGTGTCGAGGTCAAGACCGCGAGCCACACTACTCCAGCTACCTTAACTAAGTTGGATTTGAACGAATTTCGCAATAATTCTGCTTTGGACGAATTACGCCTCTACAGCCGTGTGTTGAGCCCAGCAGAGATCTTGTCACTGTATACACGCCCCAATGAATCCGACAAGGATGGTGACGGAAATAATGGAGGTGGCGAAGAGCCTCCAGTGGGGGATATGGATGGTGAGGAGCTTTGGAAGCACTTTAACTGTGCCGCTTGTCATGGTGAAGATGGTAACGGGGATATTCCCATTTTGGATGCGCTGTTTCGGGAAGACATCATCGAGTACTTGATGACCAATATGCCATTGGGCAACCCAGGCCAGTGTGATCGAGAATGTGCCGAAAAACTGTACGAGTGGACGTATAAGGAGTTTATCGGTAACGGTGGTGGCACCCCTCCTTCTGGCGGTAGCGATAGCGGTTTGGATGCCGTAGTGACGAGTTGGGAAGCGCAAAGCTTCTACTACAAAATGACCGAGAATTTGGTTAGCCGTCAGCCCTTCAACGAAGAGGTGGAACAGGTGCGCAATTATGGCGGCAACGCCATTGATACACTACTGACCGACTTACTGGAGGAGGAGAGCTTTTTGTTGCGTGTGGAGGAGGTGTTCAACGACTTGCTTAATGTCCGTGGTACGCCGGATTTACGCAGCGGTGGTCGGAACATTGCGTCCGCCAATGGAGGGCATTTTGAGTGGTTTGAAAACGCCGCCAATGGCAACACTACGCTGAGAAACTACCTCAGAGCTCAGACTGAATTGGCTTTGGGACGGGAGCCTTCGGCATTGATCCGCCACATCATCACTACGGACCAACCGTTCAACAGGATCCTGACTGCCGAGTACACCATGGTGAACTTCTTTTCGGCGTCCTATTACGGGGTGGCGGATCAACTGAGCTTCCGTGAACTTGACAACCCTCAGTATCCAGATTTCCCTTGGGATCCGGAGGATTTTCAACCTGTGAAGCTTACTCATCCGCAGGCTGGGGTATTGACCAATCCGGCGTTTTTGTTGACGTATCCTACCACGGCAACCAACATCAACCGGGCTCGTGCCGCGCACTTCTATGAGAAGTTCCTAGACACCGACATTATGGCCATCGGTGGGGATCGCCCGGGCAGTGATGACCTCGAGGATGATAATGCGACCTTGACCAATCCAGCATGCACCGGTTGCCATGAGGTGATGGATCCGGTTGCCTCGGCGTTTAAGCACTGGATTGGGGAAGATCGCCCTAGCTACAAGGCTAACTTGTCGTCTAGCGATTGGCCGTTGGGAAGACTCTTGCCGGTGGGCTTTAACGGCGAAGAGGCGGGTTATTACCAAGAGAAGCCTCTACTTTGGGTGGTTGAGCGTGCCGCTGAAGATCCCCGTTTTGCGCGGGCTATGGTGAAACATCTATTTATGCCAATCACTGGCCATGAGTTGATCACTGTGGATGAAGTGAATGCCGATGGTTCTTTGGCGGGCGACTACCAGCGTCAGCAGCAAGATTTGAGTAGGCTGGCACAGCGTTTTGAAGCTAGTGGCTACAGTATAAAAGCCCTGATCCGTGAGTTGGTGTTCACTGACTATACGCAGAGGTTCAACCGCTTTGGTGGCAGCCGTTTGATGCTGACTCCGGACATGCTGGATCGCAAGATCACCAGTCTGTTTGGACGGGATTGGCGCTACCGTGGTGGCTATCGTTGGCTGCATCGTGATGCCGAGAAACTCAATCTGATGTATGGCGGGATTGACGATGTCACCACGACCGAGCGTGATTACCGATTGAACGGTGTCAGCGCCGGGATCCAGAATTTCCTAGCGGCGGATCTCTCCTGTCAGATGGTGTCGTTCGAGTTCTCTCAAGCGTCGAATGATCGTTCTATCTTTGGCGATTTTGGTGCCGACGGTTATCGCAAGCATTATGAGCTAGAGGATGGCGAATTGAGCGGAGGGGCTGAATTTGAGACCGTTAGTGCTCAACGATTTACCGGTCGTGGCTATGTTGCGATAACAGACCAAGAACAGTCCATCAGTTTTGATATCAACCTGGAGTATGACGATCTTTATGACTTGAGCATGAGTTACGCTTTTAACGCCTCTAATGACCGCTATGTGGAGTTGTGGATAAACGATGAGTTGATCCAAGAGATACAGCTTCAAAGCACTGGCGGCGGGGCGCGTTGGCAAAATGCTAAGATTGAGCCGCTCTATCTGGAAAAAGGTAGCCATCAGATCCGCCTAGTTAAGGTGGGTAATGATGGTCGCGTAAACTTGGATAACCTGGCCTTCCGCCCCTTGGCCGAAGATGAGCAGCGCACTCGCAAGCTTATCGCCGACCTGATGTGGCGCTTCTATGGCGAGAATGAGGATGTTGAGAGTGACAGGAAAGAGGTAGAGCAGGCCTATCAGCTATTTCGTAATGTGCAGCAGATGGGGCGTACTCTGGTATATAGCGGCGACGTGGATGCTAGGTTGCCGACAGATTGCCGTGCTCACGAACACCTGATGGGCAATGAAGAGCTGTATACTAAAGATCATGTGGATTATGACTCTCACTTTTATACTCGGAGCTGGATCGCTTTGATGATGTATCTGTTGAAAGATCAGCGCTTTTTCTATGAGTAAGACTCTGAGGACAATGAAATGAACAGAAGAAATTTTGTTAAAGGTCTTATGGCCGGCGGAGCTTTGCTCAGCTTAGGTAATTTCCGATTGGCAATGGCGGCAGGTATGAGCGACAGCTATTTCGTTACCGTTATCGCGGCTGGGGGGTGGGACACTACCTCAGTGTGCGACCCCAAAGGAGATATCCGATATAGCGAAAGCCGAGGTGTCATCAATCGATATTCAGTATCGGACATTCGTAAAGTGGGGAACCTTCGTTATGCCCCTATGCTTAACTCGAGTCATACCGGGAAAGATCATATGGACACGTTTTTCAAAGATCATTACCGGGATATCCGTGTTTATAACGGTCTCAATTTTGCCACCAATTCGCATCCCGTCGGGAGGCGCACGGGTAAGTCTGGCAGTGGCAGCTCGGTTCAACCAGATACTGCTGCACTGTTGGCTGCCATGGATCGACAGGGCAAGCCTTTAGCGTACTATTTGGGTTCAGGAAGCACGGTGACTGGGGGCTCTGTGTCCGCTTCCCGTTTAAACGGTGTCTCCACTTTGGAGCGATTGGCGAAGCCCTTTCGCTACTTGCCGAATGAGGTAACTGAAGAGGTGCTGTCTCAGCATAAGATTAGTACCGCTCAGGTGGACGCGGGGCTAAACACTGTGAATGACAGACGAGCGATGCGAGAATACCTCGAAGGTCACGCGGATACGGCTCAGCTTAATAGGCTACTCGATTCGTTGCCTGACAGCGTGTCTTCTGGTGCAAAAGGAGAAGCCGAGATCGCGGCTGCCGCGTTTTCCGCGGGTGTGTCAAATTCCGCTCAGATCCAACTTGGGGGCTTTGATACCCATAACAGTAATGACTCGCGTCAACACAATTCATTGATGAGCTATTTTAATGCAGTGAATCATCTGATTGCTGAATTAGAGCGTCAAGGGGTAGCGGATCGCACCACCATTTTGTTGTGCTCTGATTTTGGCCGGACGCCCTACTACAATAGTCAAAATGGAAAAGACCATTGGAACGTAGGTAGCACAATGGTGTGGAGCCGACGTTTCCCTGGAAACCGGGTGATTGGTGCGACTGATGGCCAAGTTAAGGCGGTCAAGCTCAATCCCGATACCTTGGAACCGGATCCCAATGGGGTCATATTGAGACCGGCCCATCTGCACCTGGCGTTTCGGGACCGATTAGGGTTGCTGGGCACGGATCTGGATGCTCAGTTTCCGTTGAATGTCGAGCTGTTAGACCTGCTTTCCTAAAAAGAATGTATTAATAGGCTTCTCCAAGGAAGGAGGAGCTTATTATTGACTTAACTTTGGTTATGTCGCAAATATAAATTGGGTCGTGGTAGACTCGTGCAACAGGCACACTTAGTTTGCGAGGGATTAGAAGACGTTGTTGCAGGGCTTGTTGCAAAAAAATGATGAGAAGCGAGCCTCGACTATTCACTTTCCATTTCTAGTTAGAAATCACCTTAACATTGAACAAATGATTCATGAAAGCGGAGCGCTTCCGTGCTAAAGCCTTCGGCTCATTCGTTCTCAACCAAAAATCTAGCTGACCTTTATTCAACATTCGTAGTGACTCGAAACCTTGAATCGTTGACCAAGCTCGATGTCGACGTTTGAATCCACCTTCTACGATAATACGCTTTTTGATAGGTGCATGATCAGAACCAATACCATTATTTAAATACTTCACTTGACGTTGTTGAACATCGTGTCGTAATCGACCTTCTTTCTTGAGTTTCGCTGTCGCGTGACCATAAGAAGAAGGTTTATCTGTATTTAAAGTTTTCGGTTGTTTTTCTAGAAGGTAATAACGCAGACAACGTTTAAGGAATTGATAAGCTGAATGGCAATTGCGTTTATGAGAGAAATAAAAATCCAGTGTTTGGCCGTGCTTGTTGATGGCTCGATAAAGGCAAAGCTATTTACCTTTCACTTTGACGTAAGTTTCATCCAGCTGCTAGGAAGAGTCTGCATTAATCATTTGATAACGCCTCATTTTCTTACGAAGTAGTGGCGCAAACTCAATAAACCAACGGTAGATAGTCGAACGATTTACTGAGATCCCCCCGCTCTTGCAGCATATCGCTGAGGTTGGCCTAACTTATTGGAGTAGTGCCGTACCATCGAATGCTCCACAAGATGATTTCTGGAGCAAAGTGTTTCCATTTAAACTCGTTCGTCATTGATTTAACCAATTATTACTACAGACGATGACAGTTTCCGCTTAACGCTGATTTTCTGCAACAAGCATATTTGAACACTGTTGGCCTCCTGATTATACTGGTCCAGTAAAGTCATAAGGAAGTGTAGAAGCGTTTTATGAAGCCGAAACGGCAGTGCCTTTATGTATCACGAATTCCCCCTTACCTACAGGTACCAAGTGGGTTGTGAATCCGTCGAGGTGACAGAAATATTCCATGATAGGCGTCAGCTCTTCCTGGTGGGATATTGCATTGTCGCAAACAATCAAGCCGCCAGGTCTGGTGAGTCTGATAATATTTTCGATAATGCTGGGGTAGATATCGCGCTCTGCATCAAGAAATACCAAGTCAAAAGGCTTTTCCAGGCATGGAATAAGCTGGGTAGCATCTCCTTCCATCAAGGTGATGCGGTCCTCCAGCCCAGCTTGGGCAAAGTTCTCTCTCGCCTCTGCTACTTTTTCCAGATTGTATTCGATTGTGGTAACATGGCCTTGCGTATTCAGAGCCGATGCCAGCCAGATGGTTGAGTAGCCGTTGGATGTGCCGACTTCGAGGATACGGGTGGCGGCGATGGATTTTGCCATGACGCTGAGAAACTCACCGGTACCCTTGGTGATGTTTAGGTATTTCTGCCGCCGCTCAGCTACATGGAGATCGTTCTCTATGCCTTTGGTTTCTAGTTCATTCAGCAGTGCTTTAATATTTGTCATTCATCGCTCGCATACGTTTTTGTCGTTTAGCTAAGGGGGATGATTGCTATATATCCACCCAGCATGAACAGTGAAATAAAAAATAACCGCTGAAACATAACCACAGAAAGCCGCTTTCGGATTCGCCCGCCAATAAACATGCCTGCGATGGCAGGTAGCAGTGCTACAATTGAAAGGGCACTTGACGAGAGAGTCAGCAGGTTCTGGAAGAACAACCCGAGTGCTAATCCAGCGGAAGAAAAAGTGAATAGAATTCCCATTGCTTGCACCAGCTGCTCTTTTGGTAGCTCTGAAGATTGGAGGTAAAAAACCCCAGGTACAGCTGATGACCCAGTCAGACCGGTAAATATGCCGTTACAGGTTCCCATTGCAACGCCGAAGGCTTTTTTCCATTGAGGGGGGATGATAACGCGGAAATTGGATAGACCTGCAATGGCATGCAGGCTAAGTAATACCCCCAGAATTAGAGATATGTAGCTGGGCTCCACTTTTAGTGTTAACCAGCACCCAGCACCGATGGAAAGGGTGGCGGAGAAAAAGAAAGCCCAGTGCTCTTGGAACAGGGTTCTTGCATAGTGTCCAGCCATGGCCTGATAGGCATTGGTGATAAACGCTGGTAAGGCAACTAGAGACATCGCAGGGTGGATTCCAACTACAGTGGTGAGCAGACCCAATACAACGGGTGGCAGGCCAAGACCTACCACGCCTTTGATAACGCCGGCAACTGCAAAGACCAGCATGATGAAGAAGATAATTTCGATGCTGTACCCCATCACGCTACTTAAACCTTTTCGTCGGAATACACAGATTCCACCCCCTTTGCTGCAAAGTACTCCAATGCCATGACGACATCTCTGTTTTCTTCTTCGGTAAGTGCTTCCGGCCTGTTTTTGGCAAACCTGCTAGCGAGCGCTTGGATATCGGCCTTGCGGTTTTCAATGTAAATAGGCGTTTTTGATTCGTGCTTCGGTTTAGCGCTAGGCAGTAGTGCCTGCATGCTTTCCGTATCCTGCTCAAACTCTATATCGAAGCTGCCTAGCTGCATCAGCACGTAGCGGCTTTGTCGCCCATGTTGTTCTCCATTGGCAAACCTGTGTTTCGTACGAGAGGGAATCTGGAAAACGTTGCCCTGGGCAACAGTGTACACCTTTTTTTTTTCGGGTAACTCGATCTGTATCGTACCCTTAGAGCAGAAAATCATGTCTGAAACGGACTGGTGAAAGTGGAAGGGAACCGCCTCATGATCGAGGTTGAACAGGCTGACCCTGATTCCGTTTTCGTAATAGAACTCTTTCATTTCCATTGTTTCTATTCCTTTATCAATTGGAATTCGTTGATGAGGGTTGCTTGGAGGATCTTTGCACAATGCAATATTCCGTCCATGTTTCGGCTAGCCATAATGCTGCTTCAACAAAAGCCGCGGAGAAGTTGCGTTCGTTTTGCCAATAGCGCGTCAATACGCCATAGGAAGATAGGTGGGGGGAGGGGACAGGCTTGCCGGTTGCGGGAGAGCGAGACATCACCACATAGGACTCATCGCTGTCGAGCATAACCCCTCCTGTGGCATAGTGGCCTTCGCGGTTGGCGAGTAGTTCCCCGCGCTCAACCAACGCTGATACCAATCGAGATGGATGCAGGGAAAGCTTGAAATCTTGACCTGATGCCCGGATCACTGCGTCGGCATGCTTGGTTTGCTGTTGCGTTTTCTCATCTGCATGCTCTTCATGCTTGATATCGTATGCGTGTCCGTTGAAACAGGGGTTTTGCGACTCTCCATATCCCATTTTGACAGAATCAAGCACCCCTGCTTCATACAGGGCGATAAGCTTCTCTGCATTCTGCCTCGGAATGGGAACGGCAATGCGAATAAAATGGGTATCGAGATCCCTGTCATAGATCTCTTTTTCAGCTGCATTCAGGTGACGGTAGAATTTCATTCGACGGGCCTTGAGCAATACGGTATGGACTCTATCGTTTACTTCCGGGCAGGCAACGTCGTATCTGAGTTTTTCATAGGCGTTGTTAAAGTCGGGCTTTACAATATTCTGCCAGCCGATTTCCCCTGAGGTTGCCTCCTTCAGCTCTGCATCAACCATTGATAGAATGTCATACAGACCGATTTTTCTTTCTAGGGCACCTTCGAGTTCGCAAAACGTATTCTTGGTGAGATATTTGAAGGTGTAGTCTACGGACTCCCCCCGAACCGCAGGAAAAAAACCACAGCGGCTACCCGCTAGTATCTGGAAGGGAGCTTCATTTTCAGGCAGGGTATAGGCTGTGATGTTGCCGCGGGTGGAGTAGGTAAATGTACCGTTTTCCGCCAATGATAGGATGGCGTCTATACCGCTTGGCCCCATACCTTTCACAAAAACGCGCAAAGGCTGTTCCTGTTGATTTTTAGACCAGTTATTGAAATAGGACTTCAATCTGGAGTAGGGGTAAGGGCTGTCGAGGAAAGTACTGGTTGTATCCGGTGAACGAGTTTCGTCGGGAACCCAGTGACCGGTAGATAATAGCACTTTATCTACCAGGGGTATGATTTTGGTGTGCCCGCTTTCGGCTTCTTCCAGCACAATGTTGAACTTGCTGGATTTTCTAAATCCGTCGATAGCCCTGAAGCCATTCAGCGTTTCGATTTTTACCCCGAACTTGCTGGCTTTGGCCACTGTTTGTTCAAACCGGTCTCGTAAGTAAATGCCGAATAGTGCTCTGGGGTAGAAGGCATCTGGGTCAGGCTCCCATTCTTCCTGGGAAAACACAGGGTGTGTTTCTTTCACCAAGAAGGGGTAATCTCGGAGCAGGCGGAGCCGATTTTCAGCCATCCAGTCACAAAAATCGTTGCTATGCACTGACATCACCCGAGCCTGATTGTTGCAAAGATGGCTGGGAAGTAACTCGGACGGCGCATAGGGTAGTCCAGGGCCATTTACTTTGCGCTCTTCAATGGTAATGATTTCCACTGTGGGGATGGCATTTCTTTTTTCCGTCAGGCTGTTGACGAGATGAAACAAGGCTGCGGTGCCCGAGAAACCAGTACCGACGATACATAGCCTGATGTTGTTTGCGTTTGACATAACAATTCTCTCGAAATAAATATCCCTGTATAGCGCCAGTCTCCCGCGGGATGAATGTACCAAGCACAGTTTTGGTCGCTGAAGTTGGGTTTCTAGTCGGGGTGTTGGCACACTTAGCTACAAGGCTCGCAGGGCCGTCTCAATGCGATCGGCGGCTTGGCTAAGGCAGGAAATGGAACGGCCAGTATTCATGCGAATAAAGTGACGAAGCTGGGGTACCTCTTCAGCAAAATGCATGCCGCCGATTGAGGCGACGTGGGCGCGATCAAGTATAAAGTCTGCGGCGCTATCGTATCCGGCACTTTCTATCTGGCTGCCGTATTCTGAAAGGTCGGAAAAAATGAAAAAGCCGCCTTCCGGAGTAGGAACCCGAACACCAGGAATGGTGTTTAACTTTTCAATGAAATCGCTCAAGTTTGCTCTTGAGTTGATAGCCCTCGCCGTTGCGATTTCATCCATATAATCCTGCATGGCGGCATGCGTTGCGACCTGTGCATAGGTGGATGCAAACGAGTTCAAGTTCACTTGCACCTTTGTCATCAGCGAGAGATGCTCAGACGGGGTGCAGATATACCCAATCCGATCGCCGTGCATTCCGTAGGTTTTTCCTGGGCCAGAGACGAGGGTGGTACAGTCTCTCATCGAGTAGCTGTCGCCTTGCTCCAGTGGAATTGTTATTTGTGAGATAGTATCTGGTCCTTTCAGGATATGTGACTCGTAGGGGCAATCGAACAAGATTTGAATCTGTGGACGGCCTGTTTGTTTGCGGTGTTGGTTGTGCTTGGCGATTACTTCGGCTAGTGCTGTCAACTCATTGTATCTGTAAATTTTACCAGATGGATTCACACAGTCGCTGAGAATAACCATTTTCGTCCGCTCTGTAATGGCAGCATCGAGTGTCTGTGGACTGAGCCCCTTCTCAAAGAAGTCGGTAACCATAATGCCTTTCACTTCCCCCCCATGCAGCTCAATCATGTCTGCATAGTGAGGCCAATTTGGCAGAGGGACGATCACCTCGTCCCCTGGATTAATAAAAGTATGGAAGACCACCGTAATCGCCCCCTTGATGCCACCGGGGGTCACCATAATTTCGTTTTCAGCGGAGTAGTGTATCCCCCGCAGGCGTTGCACCCGCCCACTTATCGACTGGCGCAGGAAGTCGAATCCGGCCACGGGAGCGAATTCATGGAGAGTACGAGGCTGCTCTTTAATAAAGTTGATCACAGCTTGGTCAATCCGGTCGTCAGCCAGATCGTCGAGGGTGCCTATGCTCAGGTCAATCACCTCCTCACCGTTCTTTGCATTTTTGTTGATAGCGGCAATTTTTGCCTTTGTCCCATGTGTGATGGAGTCTCGCAGCTTGAGTGCAGTGTCTGAATAGGCAGTGTTAGACATAAGAGTCCTCCTGCTGGAGGGATGTTGACGGGTCAATCTCCAGTGTTTTGCGGTACATTGCAAGCCACATTGTTTGTTGTATCTTCAGCATTTCTATCGCGCCGTACATAATCTCATTGAGATCTTCCTTTGACTTACAATTGTTGATAGCACATTGGCGTGCATCTTCAGCATGCCGCTCCTCAACACCGTTATCGACATGGGCATTGAAATACACTTCCACTTCTTTTTTGTATCTATCGGCGTCGAGTTTATCCCGGCTCAGGCGGAAAGCCTCTCTAAATGCGGTCAGCATTTTGTCCGCATGGGTTTCTAGCGCCACTGCGACCCCCAGCATCCTAGGGTAGCTGTCCGTGATCAACGCCTGGATGCGTTCGCGGTATGCAAGTGTTTCGGGGAGAATGCACGGACTGCTACTAGCCTGCCGCACGCTGAGTGGGGGGAGGTCAAATTCAACTGAACCAAAAAGGTTAAGTGCATTTTCCATAAATACTTCGTGGCAGTGGGTTTTGTTTCCCATGCCGGTTTCTTCGCTAAGAATGTATGAAAACAAAATCAGCGTATCCATGTCGTTGACTGAAGCAGAGCGTGCACAGACATGAGCGATTCCTTTCACTGTCAACTCTGTGCGATAAAAGAAATTCGCGCGAAAAAGTGCGTAGGTTGCGGGGGTCCATTCCTGTTTGGAAAGATAGTTGAAGTAAGGGTTATCAAATACTTGGTTTGTTTCCAGCTCTTCGAGAAAGTTATCCAGACGTTCAATATGTAGTGTGCTTCCAACTGACATTATTCCGTTCCTTTTTTGAGGTTTACACATTGTGTTCGGCACCGTAGTGCAACTGACTTGGATTAAGAAATATCGATTCACTTCGATAAATGCGTTTCTTATCGCCGGTTGAATGTTGGCAATAGTCTTAGCTTGGCGTACTAAACACTAAATTATACACAGCGCGGCTAACAGCTGAGTGATATAGTAATCCATATCAGATATAGTTTTAAGTTAACGAAAGTTAACAACGTATAGAAGGCTTATTCAAATGAGGAAATATTGAGTTATGCTTGGTGAATCATTTTCATTCTATTATCCGTTTCTGTGTTTATTGCCATTATTATCAGGTTCAAAGCTCATGAGTTAGAATTATATATTCTAAAAAGTTAGTAAGACCCAGTGGTGGCATTTGTATTAAAGCAATTGTTATTATTGCCCTTGGCATTTCTGCAGGTGTTTGTAAGTGGGGTTTGACGGGGTACAGACGGGCTTATAACGTAGTTAAGAATCATTAATTTACCGTTGATATTGAGGATGTTATCATAAGTGCATTGCATATAAATGAGTATGCTTGTAGAGCGATGCTTGGTAAGATGACTGTGTTGAGCAAAAGGTGTTGGGACCGATGAAATCAAAACAGAAAGAGCAGTTTTATCAACACATTGTTGAGGCGTTGGTTGAGTTAGGGACAGAAGAAACCTTGAGTTGTATGGCTCGTTTTATGTTAGCAGTGGCGCATCAGCAAGGTACTAAGTTGGAGCTGTATTGCGACCTGGTTTATATTCATGTTGACTCCAAAGTGACGGCGTTGCGTCATTGAGATTACTCAAATATTTTTTTCAATAGGTCAGGATGTTGAGTTTGATAACCGCGGACATTGAACTGATTTGTCCCGCAGGCATCTATGGCTCTTTTTTTGTTGTAGTTCTCTCGTCTTTTCCGCCTTGCGGCTTCTCGTCCACAATGAGGGCAACCGATGTCTCTGGCCAGAAAGTTATTCGGCAGTACCCGGAATTCTCCATGATGAGGGTAAATGATGGTCACTTGTACGCGGTTGTGCTCGTACTGAATGTTTGAGTAATCATAGAGGTCCCCAAACTTTTCTTTGGCCCTAGCTAAAAATTGTGCCGCTCTTTTTTCCTTGCTCATCATGACGATTTAATACTTCGTCGCTGGATGGAGGAGTAGGTGGGCTTGGAGTGTGTCACTGTTCCATTCTTTCATTTCGGCGATGAACCAGCCATGTTGGTTAATCACATTAATGAGCTCCGGAGCGCGCTCTAGCTGTATCAACATAGACAAGGGGGCAATTTGTGAGTCATCATGGTCAAAATAGTGGTCGATGTGCTCTTCCAATAGGTATAGAATACTTGGCTCCGCTGTTTGACCTTCTTCATATAAGCGGGATTCAATTCGCTCTTCATCGTAGAGATAGACCAGTAACGAATAGAGCTTTTCGGCTCCCGCAATTTTAGTTTGCTTGGCTTTTTCGTTTAGCTCATACAGTTTCATTTCTAAATTACTTCCCTTACTTCTCGCGGTTTGGATCATCAGTCTGATGTCTTTCTTGATATTGGACAAACGTTTATCATTGAGCTTTGGTTTGAGGTATTTCAGTAAAATCTCATTTCGCTTTGTGACGGGAACATAGCGAGAAGAGGTTGAGACTTGAAACAAAAGGTGGAGTAAAGCGCTGCTTATTAAGCTGTGTAGATTTTTATGGTATTCGAAGTCTTTTCTGATTTGCATAGCGTTGATAAGTTTTGTTAAGAGAGATATCAAAGTATATGACTAGGCGCTTAAACGAATATTAGACAAAAAATGACTCTTATTCATACTAGTATGGTTAAAAATTACAATGTTATTGCTACTATTCATGATGTGGATACCTGAACGGTGGATCAGTCAAGATGGAGAGTTAATCAGTGGGGCGATAGTCTGCACACGTTGGTATTGGTCAATAAAGCGAGTAAGGTAGTGATTTAGCATCGGTAGTGAGAGACCACTGCATTTTGCTGCTTATTTTTGGCTGTAACCCAGACATAAGAACATCCTTATAGTTACTTGAGGGGATGGTGGGGGGTCAACGAGTCCGAACTCTTCATCACACATGGTATTAAATAGCGCTTCAGGTATTCTTCCGCGATAAGATTCAAACACTTTTGCATGTTATATGAGTCCGACCAGCTGTGTTCAATACTGGATTATTGAGTCAATGTTTGAAGCATCGAATGGTCGATAGCTCTATATCAAAGGAGTGTATTGGATATGGGTGCTATTGGCATGTACCAAACAAGACTGAATCAAGGGAAGCGTTCGGAACGCTCCCTTTGTCCAGCTACTATCTTGATTCGTAGGCAAACGTCGCTGAAATAACGGAGTATCCATCCTTGAAGTGAAGCTCACACAGTGACCCTCTGGCCATCCATGTGAAACACAAAATCGTCATGCAAATGACCATTAAGCCCAGTAGAGCCATTTTATTTCTTGGCATACGTATTGCTTCCTTGATATGAATCGCAATAGAGGCTAAGATCGTTTTGCGGAACATACTTAAACCTCGTTAGTTTTAGAACTTTCGGGGTTAATGAGGTGACCATCATGAACAACATCACATTAATCGGAATCGATTTAGGTAAACATTCTTTCCACGCTCATTGCCAAGACTCTTCTGGCAGAAAGATTTCCCATAAAAAATTTACTCGCACCAAACTGTTTGAATTTCTAGCGAACACTCCACCAACAACTGTCGTAATGGAAGCTTGCGCTGGAGCCCACTTTATGGCTCGAAAAATTCAGCAGTTAGGACATGAAGCTAAGTTGATTTCGCCGCAATTTGTTCGTCCTTTTGTCAAAAGTAATAAAAATGACTTTATTGACGCTGAAGCTATTTGTGAAGCAGCCTCTCGACCATCAATGCGTTTTGTGGCTCCCAAAACTGAAACGCAACAAGCAATGAAAGCTTTGGTTAAAGTTAGAGAGTCATTCATTCGAGATAAAGTTAAAACGACCAATCAAATGCATGCAGCTTTGCTTGAATTCGGTATCAGCCTTCCAAGAGGCACTGCTGTGATCAAAAGACTATCCTTGGTTCTTGCAGACAATGATCTGCCAAGATATATAGTTGAACTATTAATGAAATTGCACGCTCATTATTTGTATCTTGTTGAACAAGTTAAAGACATAGAAAAATCTTTACAGCAAATCTTAAAGCAAGACGAAGCAAGTCAGTTGTTATTGTCTATTCCTGGTGTTGAACCTATTACCGCCAGTGTACTAGCTGCCCAACTTGGTGATGGTAAGCAATATCGCACTTCACGAGATTTTGCATCTTCAACTGGACTCGTCCCAAGGCAATACAGTACCGGCGGGCGAAGTACCTTGCTTGGGATTAGTAAGCGGGGTAATAAGACATTGAGAATGCTACTAGTACAGTGCGCTCGAACTTATATGATGCATTTGGACTCGAAAGAGGGGCATCTCGCTGATTGGGTGCGAAAGCAATTAACACAGAAACATTCCAATGTTGTAGCTTGCGCTTTAGCTAACAAGCTTGCTCGTATTGCATGGGCCATCACTACAGAGAAAAAGGCTTATTACTGTTAATTCATTACTAAAATAGATGTTTTAATTTTATAATTTAGTTACTTACCTAGTTTTGCGAAGACTTATATTGATGTCATAACAGGTCAATTGACCTGATGTAAAATCTAATAAACAAAATGGCTCGTTCGAAGCCGAGGGGTTTTAGAAGATACATCAGGTGCATAACTCATCGAGGCACTAGCTCTTAGCTTACATTGATGCCGGATAGATTTGAGCAAACCGATAATGTCTAAATATTAGTATTGCAAAAAAGGGGTGACCATAGATTGTTTATCTACCGCCAGCTGTATGCTTTTGATAGATCACCAAAAGCACCCGCCACCATTCTAAATCTTTTTGTTAGTCAATGACAACAAAGTCTACCTGGCAATCACCACATATAAGGTGTAATCCTGCTTTTCCCCAGACGTTAACCGCACACTGAGGGCATGAGTATTTTTGACGAGTTTGTACTGGCTCTGGCATATCGATGATGAGCATACCCTCTTCATTTTTGATGATGTCTACTCCCCAAGCTTCAAGTTCATTGCTGATATCTTCAATGGCCTCTTGAACCTTTTCTCTTACGGGGTACTTATCTGCCCAGGAAATCCGAAAGTCACTGGTTAAGATCGATTGACACATCTGGTCAAATAGACTGTCTTTGGTGATGTAGTCAGACATAGAGTGGCTTTGTTGCGTAATTCGGACAGAAAATCAAACCGTCCGAAATTGAGTAATTCTTAAACAACAAACTGAATTTCAGGCATACCAAGCCCTGTAAGCTTGTTAAACGCTTTAATCATGGCGTAGGTTTCCTGAGCATTGTAGTTTCTCAGGCTTAACCTCCCACCTAGCAACTGCTTCACACGATACATGGCTGTTTCAGAGAGCGAACGCTTGTGATAACCATACCGTTTTTTCCACTTCTTGTTAGAGTCGTAGAGCTTTTGGCAACCCACTGCTAAATTACGAGGATGTCTTTGTTCCCAGAAGGCTGCCCCTTCTCTTGTGGGATAAGCGGAACCGCTCGCTTAATCCGTATGGCATCATGGCAGTCCTTGGTGTTGTAGCACCATCTCCAGATATCTCGATGATTCGTCGACGTGTTTGCTTGAGCAAATTAGGAAGGACTACTGCATCAGTGACATGGGATAAACTTAGTTCTGCTGCTATTATCTCATGAGTACTGGTGTCGACGGCTAAATGCAGCTTTCTCCAGACTCTACGCTTCCCGTCAGCACCGTGCTTCTTGACCTTCCATTCACCTTCACCATAAACCTTGAGACCAGTGGCATCAATGGCCAGGTACTGTATCGCACTTCTGGTTTTAGTTTTAAATGAAATCTCAACTTCCTTAGCTCGACGGTTTATACAGGTGTCATGCGGACAAATAAGCGGTATGTTAGCCAGCTTAAATACTGAGTCTAGAAAACCTTGCAGCGCTCTCAATGGCATAGAGAAAACGCGTTTTACCATCAGTGCAGTAGTAATGGCTAGGTCGTTGAATCGACGAGGCCTGCCGCGCTTGCTCTGTTTGCTTTGCTTCCTCATCAATCCAGAAAGTGAGTGAACCACGGTTGATTAGGGCTTTGTTGTACTGTTTCCAGTTAGTTGTTTTGTAACGAGGTTTTGGCATAAGGCTACGGTGATTAACTGATGTAGCCGATCAGCTCGTAACTTCCGGATTTAGTTCCATCGATTTACGCAACAAAGCCATATGGATAAGAAAGCACTTGAAGCTTTTGCTCGTGAAGCAGTAAAGTCAATTAAGACTGAATCTGATTTTGATGACTTCCGAAAAATGTTAACCAAGGTGACCGTTGAAACGCTGAACTCATTTCGCCACGAAGTTTTTCAACAAAGGCCCGCTAGCTTACGAAATTTCTACAAGTTGCACCTGAAATTTCAGCTTCTTCACTTTCAATTGTTTTTAGTCTAATTTGAATATCAACAGCTTCGATTGCCTCTTTCGTTAATGGCATTCCTCCTTTGTAATGTATTATGGTTGCATCAATGGGGACAGCATCAACCTCTACCAATGTTATTTCAGAAAATATTTTACCATTTTTTAATGTAGACTGTGTAACTCCTTTAACTCTAAAAGCAGAACCTGATGGATATACATACTCAACTTCTTTAGAAATAGTGCTAATGCCACCAATTGGCTTTGCACTATATGCGTTAACTTTATAGATAGCGACTTGCTCAGTGGGCGATGCTACAGGGTCACTTAACTTAGCTTGACCAAATCGACCTGCTGTATACTCATTTGATGTAAATGACCATGGACGGCCATTTGCAACAACATAGTCGCCTTCTTCTGGTTTTGGTCCATTAGTTCCAATCTTTTGGGCGCTGTATATATCAATACCTTGAGCTCCCGGAAGTTTTTTAGTCGCATTACGAAAAGCTATATTATTAGCTAGTCCTGTTAAATCACCCGATAGAGGGTCATCAAAAGCAATATCATAGTTTGCAGGTGTGGTTGTATACCCTCCAATTTTGGCCTTCTCTTCGGTCGTTAATTTGACTGAACCGCGTTTAGTTATTATAGAACTCTGTTGTTTTAATAAGCTTCTTGCCATTGAAGATTCGATTTTATTGATATCAGACGTTGGCAAATTAAGAATATTGACAAAATCTACAGCGGCGTAAGAAAAAGAGCTTATCCCAAACAATGAGCTCACTATCAATATTAAGTTTTTTATACTCATAACATTGCTTCCTTTCATTAAAGGATACACATTATCCTATTAACCCCTTCAGTTTCAAATGTTTCATCTGTAATGTTTTTTAACTCATTTTCAAATTGATCAACTTCACTTTGACCAAAACTAGTAGATAGATCATCTATTGCTGATTCAAAGCTACCAGTTAATAAATTGGCCACACCAAATAACATATCAAAGGTAAACAAAAAGTTGAGAAGTTTTAAAAAACCATCATCACTCACATAGTTCAGCGACCTTAATGCTGATTTTTTTGCTTCTGAGAGTTGCTTCGCAGCTATAGATTCAAATACAGGGAAGCTCTTGTAAGCAAGCGATATTCCGGATTGTTCAGTCAAGATCAAATCCTGCATTGCAGAGCTACTATCAGAAAAATGCTCGTATACTTTACGGGTAATTTTAGCTCGATAGATGTCAGGCATGTACTGAACAAAAGAGTTTGGGGTGTACGCTCCAGAAATATGTTGATATACAGTTACACTTGCATTATGAGCTTTAATGCCATTTGAAAAATTTGTAGCAATAAATTGATCTACAACAGTCTTACCAAAAAAGTGTTCAATATAACAAAGAACTAATATCATCGTTGCTCGATAAGATTCTACTTCAATATCAAAATAAAGTGGCTGATAGCTATCTTTCGCTTTACTAGTAACAAAGCTAAAATGTCGTTCATATATGCGCTTATCAATAAAGTTTTCAAACACTTGTTTATAATTGCTTGGAATAGTCGCTTGCCCTAAGAAATGTCTGTTTTCAAATAAATAATCTCTTGCTGATTGAATATCAAAATCAAATTGATTAACTAGTTCTGGATAATGGGTTTTTAGTTTAATGAAAGCCAATGCAATGATATCAGTTGCCCAGTCGTGATAGTGAGCATCTTCAATTTCAGTAATTGAATCAGGGATGTTATTTAATAGAAACTCAAAACCGACCTCTGGATACTTATCATCAATTCGCTGATAGAAACGTTTTGTGAGCTCAAGTAGATAATTAATATATTGTCCTTTTAAATAGTTCTCCTCGATGGATTTACTTGATATTGATGCAAATTTAGCTTTCCAAACATCACTGTCAATTAAATCATCCAACCCTGAAAATGAAGCCACATTATTAATAGATATTGTTAGGTTTTCAGAATATTTATTTAGCAAACGATGGTTAATGAAGAATTCTTCATAGAAAACACTAATTTCTCTTGCTTTCTGTTGTTGGAATACTGCACTTTGCTCACCATCTAAGTTGTAGTTAGCTGCATAACTATCTAGTTCCTCATTAATTTCTAATAATGTTTTAAACGTAATTTCAGTGTTTAATTCTGAAGAATCAAATGTCATACCTGTCAAGATAGACTTGAAAACTCCGTTTCCTAAATGTGCGAACCAATTGTTATCTTTTAATTGACATCCTGAAAATTTTAATTCGCCATTATCTAAATCAGTGTAAGCACAATCATTCTCGTCAGCTTCATTTCTAAGTAGTAAATAAGCTGTAGTACTGGGCTCGTAGAAATAGGATTGAGGTTTTTTATATGTAGGATTATAGGTGTGACCATAATAGGCATCGACACACTTCCCCCCAACTAAAGTTCCATCGACTCTGTATATACATATACGAGTAACATAGTTGTTACTAAACCCCAAATCAGATAGAGACGTATTTTCTGAAATCGTAACATCATACAGAGGAGATAAATAACCATTGCCACTAATACGTTGTGCCATTACCCTAAAACCGATCAGAGAGGTTAGCGAAATGTCTTTAACTAAATACTTAACCTTATTATTTTTTGTATCAATAAAGTATGGAAATCCAGTAGAACCTTTACCATAAAAACCAACTCGGTGTTCATCGAGGGTAACCCCTTCTATCCATTCCCCGTTATGGTAAGAAAAGGTTATCTTTTCTCCTTTATTGGGCTGATAAGACTTACCATTTACATGAAGGTGGGTTTTCCAATCAGAATCTCTTAATAATGAAATTACAACCCCATTTCTAGTTGTAGTAGGTAATACAATGTTACGCGTCCAACTTCCATTCCATACCGAGAAATTAACTCGATTATAATCCTTCAGTAGATCTGCTACTTTATCAGCTGAGTTCTCTAAATTTCTTAATCTAGTGTTGTCTTGTATTTTGCACGTGGAGCCATTATCTGTTTCACTAGTACATGGGGCAACGACACATATACTCATCCCTGCACTAGTAAAGTCACCCTCAGTAATATTACAACCATATCCATAAATGTTATTTCCACCATCAATTTTTCCAGTTGCATAAACATATATGTCCCATGGCCCTATGGTTGAACATATAGATTCTTTATCTCGATTGACCTCTTCGAAAACAGCTTTCCGAAAGTTACTAGGGCACTGTAAGCTTTGCTCGTAGTGATACATAATCTCTGCATAAGAGTTAATAGAAAAAAATATTGTCGTTACCAGAAAACTCCAAAAGCGCAATTTTAATTTCATCATAGACTCTCTAATTAACCTAAAAAGGAATAAGAATTGAAAGAGTAAGCTTCTTTGCGATTAGCGCCACTCATATGACAGACCAATGTCAATAGTTTAAAACCTATAATTTGTGATGTCTGTGACTTATATTCCGTTTTATGCCACTAGTCTCATATTCAAGAAGTGAGTTCTGTCGGGCTTTGTCGCAAAGTTTAGTGTTTTAGGTGGGGTTGTTGCAAAAACTCAGCTCAAGGTTGGAACTATCATCGTCTGTGGTGATGATTGGTGGTTGTGTCGCAAAGTTTGGCATTCTAGGTTAAGATCTACCCAATATCTACTTAACACTCTGAATATTAATGTTTAAAGGTTGCCACTTCCCCTCTGAAGTTATTCTTGAAACCATCCGTTATTACCTAGCTTACAAGCTCAGTTATCGCGAGATTGAAGAAATACAGAAGGAGCGTGGCATCACCATTGACCATGCGACTATTAACCGGTAGGTCATCAAATTCACGCCGATTTTGGAGCATAAAGTCAGACGTAAAAAGAAGTCGGTATCGAGCTCGTGGCGGATGGACGAGACGTATATCAAAATTAAGGGTGAATGGTTTTATTACTATCGAGCCGTTGATAAATTTGGTGACGCTATCGATTATTATCTGAGCCCAACTCGAGATGAAGCAGCCGCCAAAGCCTTTCTGAATAAGGCGATAGCTCAACACGGCTTACCAGAGAAAGTGGTCATTGATGGAAGTAAAAGTAATTACGCTGCGCTTGATGCAATGAATGTATAACTTTGGCTAACTGGCTTCTTTATGTTGTCACTGACAGAGATCCTGGATATCAAATACTTAAACAATATTATGGAACAAAGTCATCGTTGGGTAAAACATAAGACGCGTCAGGCTCTTGGTTGGAAGTCATTAAAAGGAACCACAGCGAGCCTTCACGGTCGAGAGTTGTGGACGATGATTAAACGCGGTCAAGTTAATCTAACAGGGGAAACAGCCTGCGAAAATTTTATTCACTCATAGACTAATTGTATCTGGTGACCAGCATTGACGCGCTTTAATCTATATTTGCGACAGAACCGCTGAGTCACGATTCCTTATAAATGCGGTTGCATTGAAATCAAAGTGTGATTTCCTGCGAAAAACTGGAAAAGTTAATATGCGCTTAGGTGTATATTGTATTAGTGTGTCTAGGTCAAACTTACAATATTCATTCTGATACATGCTTATTAGCGAGCTGGGCCTCTCCGCTCGCTTTTTTTTACCTGTTCTTTTTCTCGGTATCTCGAGAGAGAAGTAGTTGATATCTCTGACTAATATCGCTGTTTTTAAATACTGGACTCCTTTTCCAATATTTGTATCGATAGAGTGTGAAAGCTTGTAGAGGAGCGCGATAAAACGACGACACTTTCCTTTCAACTATGGTGCCATGCATGGCTAAAATGTCCGTATTTCGAAACCCTCTATCCTTGGCCAACAGTGGGGAGGTGAGGACTAAACGATGGACTCGATACGATGGCATCTTGTGAATAAGCGCAATTAAGTCTCGATAGACCACACGATTGAACGGCGTTTCAATGTTGGTCAAATGGACGTTCCACTCTCGTTCGAATAGAGAAGGCATTAACGTCAAGTTTGGGTGTCCTGGTAATACGCAGGCAAAACCGTATGAGTACACCAATCCCATCAGCGTAATGAGTAATGGCTAGGTAAAGGAAGGAATGGCTAAACATACCCCCCAAAGTAAAAGCAAACTATTTACGACAATGACTTGCACCCATCGATGAAGTAAATAATTAGGAGTGATGAGCTGCTTTTTGGTAAAGCTAATCGTGAGTACAGAGAAGACGATGGCGGTTAGTAGGAGGTCGATAAGGAGTGTGCCCATAGACTCAAGGCTCCCGGGTAAATAGGCGAACGACTTACATGGCGTTCGCTCTTAAGTTGAAGTCCGCAATAAAGCCGAACAATGTCCGTAAAACTTGTTTTGCTCTATTCTTTTCCCGAGTTTTATGACGCTCGCCTTCCTGAAATGTCTTTTTGTGTAGCTCCGGAATATAGTCATGAAAATTGTTCATTGCGCGCTCCTTTTGGCTATTTTGTTACTATTAAGGCTCTGGGAAAGGCGTAAAAAATACCCAGACATTGAGCTGAGTATTTTAAGAAGATTGATGGTGTGTACTGAATGAAATTTATCGATAGTGACGAGTGAACTCCATTAATAGCATTATCTTAGGGTGTCGAGGTTTCTAGGGCGTCCTCGCCTTATTAGGGACATAATAGGCCGGTATCTTAAGCAAAAGTCATGGCGGTTCTCTGCCCATAATTTGTTCTCAGGGTGAGAAGCCAGATAGGAGACTTGTTTCCACATCATGGCGGCATTCTCGTACTGATGATCACGCTCTAGCTCTGCGGCTTGTTGGGCAAGTTTTAAATAGTACTTTTTTTTAGATTGTTCTTGGTAAGGGTGCATGTTTACTCCTTCAAAAGTCGGCGACGAACTCCTAAAGTCATTAACGCCAACGCAGACAGCAAGCTGAAAGAGCCAGCGCTACCTGAACGGTTTCCATCGGAATTCGTTTGAGGGTTGATAGAGATAGATTTTGAGTCGTTAAGGTGAAGCGTGCCTTTTCCTCCTTGACTCTCGATAACGTAATCACACGTCGCGAAAGCGTTTAAAGTGCCTGTACTTTGACAAGTGCCACCAACAATTTGAGCATCCCCAGATGTATAAGCACTTCCTACAGTATTACCTTGTCCAAGTTTATTGACTTCACTTGAATTTTCCCTATAAATGCTGTGGAATTGAAAGGAAAGTGTGACTTTCTGTGAAAAAATTGGGGAAAGTTGATATGCGTTTGAGTGAATATTGTATTAGTATGTTTATGTCTAACCATAATATTCACTTTGATACATTCATTTTAGCGAGCCGGGCCCCGCTCTCCTGCTCGCTTTCTTTTAGCTGTATTTTTTGGCATATCGAGAGGCAAGCCGTTGGTATAGCTGACTGATATCACCGTTTTTGGACACTGGACTCCTTTTCCAATATTTGTATCGTTAGAGTGTGAAGGCTCGCGATAAAACAATGTCCCTTTTAATTCAATCAAAAATGAAAACATAGTGGCGTGTGTACTTGGTGTTCCTATAAGAAGACACAGTTACGTTTTCGCCACTATACGAATCCAAAATTGTCCCCTGTTGTAGGGTTGTCATGACCCATTTCCCAAATCGCCGTAGTGGTTGTGTAGGGATGACACCATCCAGCGTCAGGGTAGGGAGGGCTCATTTGATACCGATATCGTGATTTGGGGAGAATGGGGGTTGTGTGTTGATAACACACCGCGCCATCTTCGCCTCGTGTTTCCCACACAATCCCTTGTCGATGCAGTTTGTAATTGAGCCTTTCCATAATGAGTGTGCCCGCTTGTATAGGGGTGTCTCGATAGTTCGTGTTCCCCGTGAGAGGGTAAGCGCTCCCTTGTGAGCCTAAACACCAAAACAGAACATTAAAGGGCAGTACGGTGTTACTGGTGGTGGCGATGGCCTCGGGGACGCAAGCGAGCTGCGCTGCGGGGTTCCCAAATAAGATGGCCTCTGGGTTTAAGATAAAGGCCAGTTCGTCATCGTCCCATAATGGGTCAATTTCGGTGAGATGCGCCACGTCGAAGTTATCGGTCGCCATGCAAGCTGCGGACTGCATCAGCTGTAGCCAGTATATCAATGGGTATTTGTGCGGGATTGTTGCAACTAATCTCAGAGTGCAGAGTTCGCCATCATTGGCTTGGCGATTACTGGTAAATCACTAGTACATTGAATAGACGATTTATGAACGCGGATCTTTCCCGCACTAGAGTTTTACAATCATCATGACGCAATCAAAAATCAAACTGGCCTTTGTCCAACATCCGTAATGATTCAAATCCTTGAATGGTTGACCAAGCTCGCTTTCGGATTTTAAAACCGTCAGTGCCAACGACGAGCTTCTTGATGGGCGCGTGGTCGGATTCGATATCATTATTGAGATACTTCACTTGCCGTTGCTCGACATCCACTCGAAGTCGTCCTTCTTTCTTCAGACGAAGAATCGCATGGGTACAGGAAGAGTGCTTGTCTGTGTTTAATGTTTTAGGCTGCGCATCTACATCATAGTATCTTAAGCATCGCTTCAGGAACTGATAAGCCGCGTCTTTATTACGTTTATGAGAGAAATAGAAGTCCAGGGTCTCGCCTTGCTTGTTGATAGCTCGATACAGATAATGCCATTTTCCTTTTACCTTAACGTAGGTCTCGTCGAGCTGCCACGAAGAGTCTGCTCGAATGAGCTGATAACGGCGCAGTTTCTTACGTAATGCAGGGGCATATTCAATGAACCAACGATAAATGGTTGAGCGATTGGCCGAAATTCCTCGTTCCTGCAGCATGTCGCTGAGGTTGGCATAGCTCATTGTCGTTGAACCATACCAACGAAGGCACCAAAGAATGATTTCAGGGGCAAAGTGTTTCCATTTGAACTCAGGGTTGGTCATCGAACTCACCAATCATCACCACAGATGATGATAGTTTCAACCTTGAGCTGAGTTTTTGGAACAACCCCGATCTAGCAGAAAGGAAGAAACGATCAATTTTGATCTTCTCTTAGGAATTTGAACATATCAAAATTCACAGTGTGCCATTTGCACCAAAAACTCAAATTATCTATCTAACGTGTAAACAAGCTCCCTAGCCACCCGCAAAGGAAAGAATGGCGCGTTCTAGGAGCAATCTTTATCCCGAATATAGTATTGCGTTCCCTAACTACAACGGACAGCCTCATCATAAATATCTTTAACAAAACACGAAAATGATGTATGGTCCAATACGCAACTAAGTGCATATTGGGAATCAATATTAATCACAAGGGGTAACACGACGATCCGGAAAAATTGTACGATTGGAGCATAACTTCCTATTTTTCATAAAGATGTTTAGCTAGAGTAACCCTAACCAGATGTTAGAGGGGATGTTAGTTCTCCGTCAAAATAGAGTTTAAATTTAGTTTATCTGACAGTCCGATGTCAAAATCTAAGACTCTTAACGTACACAAGTATCCTTTTCGCCAAGTGTCCCCCATAAGGACCTTCATTTATGAGAATATTAAATATTAATTCATTAGAAATAACTTTTACAAACCTAGACGAAATAACCGCTATTAAAAACATAAAAAGTAAAAGAAGCTACTCTGAGGTGATAGTTCTAATAAAAGAAGGTGAATTAGGGTTAGATAATAGCTTAAAAGTATCTAGTTTGTATGAAAAAATAATAGCGCCTTTATCTCAACTTAAGCTTAAAGTGATTTCTGATATACACATGAAGTTTGAGCTAAAGAAATTTATAGATTCTCTATCTAATTATAATGTCATTTTTTCTCTAACAGAAGATGATAAAATTAACGATACACTATTAACTAACAATGTCGAGTTTTTAACAAAGTCACAATTAGATGATATAATATATTGCAATAGCTGGACTTAATTATGACTCCAATCATTCGTCTCCCAGATTCTTTAGGGTGTACTGTTGCTAGCACTTCAGTTGTAATAAGCTTAATAGAAAAGTATGGAGAAGCAAAAGTAGTTACCCCATTTCGTGAACTATTAAACAATATCGAAAATGTTAAGATCACTAGTCCCAACATTGGAGAAAACATCAAGTATGATGTTGATTTGAGACTATATACATCTCGAAGACCGCATAACAATTATCCATATAGACCAAGTTACATTCACATGTTGGAAATGGCCGAAGAAAATCTTAAAATAAAGCTTAGTCGTTTAAAGCCAAAAGTAAACCTTACTAAGCTTGAATTGAAATATGGAGAAACTGAAGTTAGTAAATATAAAAAGCCATTAATCTGGTATCAATCTCAAGCTACGACAAGTAATAGACAATGGTGTAAATATAAGTGGAATGAGCTAGTAGATAGCCTATCTGATAAATTTAGCTTTATAGACTTATCGCTTAAAAGTTATTCTCTTAGACAATCTCTATCTGTATCAAAAGCATGTTATGCGGGAATTTGTTTAGATAGTTTCATGGTTCACGGTTCTGCTGCTGTTGAAGCCAATAATGTAATTGTAATATTAGGCAGCTCTAGGTCGGAATGTGTTGTCTACCCTAGACAATATGTTTTGTACAAAAACTCTCAGTGTCAATTTCAACCTTGTGGGATGCACGGCTACTTCAACGGTTGCTCAGTAGAAAGCGAAGTCCATTTCTCAGGAAAAAATTGTGTCTATGCAAGCCCAATTTGCATGGAGAGTATCTCGATTGAACATGTTAAAAAGGCCTTGTATGAACTAACGAATAGTGAACGAGAGCCTGTGTATGATTGACAAAACAGTACTTTTTTTAGTGAGTAGTCCTGCTATTGGTCTTTCCTTTCTCTCAATGGTAGGCTTGGTAGTGCAAAAATGTACGTGGTTTCAAGTTATTTTAGGTGGGATAAAAGTATTTATTGGTTTTACTATGCTTATGGTAGGCATAGATATTATTGTACATTCGGTATCCTACTTATCTGATAATATAGAGAACATCATTAATGTAAAAGGTTATATTTCAGACTCTTCAATTATATATGGCATTGCTGTAAAGGAAATGGGAACTTACATTTCTATAACGTTTGCACTTACGATGTTATGTAATTTAATTGTAGTTACCTTCCTTAATGGAAGGTTTATCTTTCTTTCTGGTCATTCATTACTATGGTTATCAACAGTTAGCAATGTAGTCCTTTATGAATATGGCTATAAAGGGTTTATGCTAGCTTTTATTAGTAGTCTCTTTGGTGGAATTGTTGCATCGTACTCTCCAGCATTATGCCAGCCGATTATAGAAAAAATAACCGGAAGAAAAGATATTGCTCTTGGTCACTTCTGTACTTCAGGGTATATTATGCAAGGGGTGTTTGCAAAGCTTTTAGGAAATGTGAACACTTCCACGGAAGATATACAGTTACTGAGAAAAATCGAAATAGTTGGGAGTAGGTACCTTATAATGTTTTGCATTATGTTTCCTATCTACATATATCTATATTTAACAACTGATACTATACATTCTTTCAACGGGTTGTTAACGGAAAGTTGTAAATGTGTATTTTTTGTCATTGGTATTTTTATTATAGAAAAATCGACATCTATAATAATAGACTCTTTAATTCCAGCATTTAAAGGGCTCACAAAGAGATATGCCCCACAAGCTATACCCGCCTTAGATTGCCCATTCCTTTTTCATTATATGCCAAATGCTATGATTTTAGGGTTCATATTCACTTTACTTGGAAGTTTTGCTGGGGTCTTAGTACTATTACGTTTAGAATATAATATTATAATACCAAGCCTTCTAGTTATCTTCTTTAGTGGTGCAACTTCTGGAATTTTTGGGAACGTTCTAGGTGGAGTGCGTGGAGTAGTCGCTGGAGGGATGTTTTATGGGATACTAATAACCTTGACACCTACCCTACTCATCCACCACAGTAGAGAGGGCTTTGTTTTTAGCGACTCAGATATCGTATTTTCAGGGATAGTATTGGATAGCTTTCTATCAGGTAACGGGCATATCAGTATACTAATTATACTAGGACTCATTGTAAGCTATATTTATCTTGTTCGGCATAAATAAAATTTGGTCTAATGCAAAATTAGCTGGGTGGCCATCTAGATAGCCTACGTAGTAGCCCGATCCAGCTTGGTGCTTGATATTGGGCTTGTCGGTTTCAACACGGATACGATGCTTTTGGCCGTCCATGATAGGGGGCCCACCATCGACTTCACATCCTATCGACATTAAAGTTTGTGCAAACTCTTCTTGAGGCGAGAGCTTAGCCGTTTCTTGAATGTTGTCTGGCAGTCATTGTAACAATTGCGCCATATTAGAGGGGGTTGAGGTCCAACGGAATGAAAGTGTACAATAAGGACTTCCACCCGCTGTCAATGGGTGTTTTTATTCGCAACAACAATGAAGATTAAGATGCGGTACTATAAACGGTCATGTTGAAGCCAGTTTCAGTGAAGCTTCGGACCATAATGAAAGACGCTCACAAGAGCCTTATACGTTTATCGGATATCTGTATCCAAACACTTTCGCAGGCACTTCTTGCGGGGTCTTAACCCTTATCATTTTTGCGTTAGCATCATTAATGGTCAGTGTACTTTATGTTGAGTAACAACTTTCTAATGACTCCCCATAATGAAGTATTGCCCAACAATGACGGGCATTTTTAGCGGCCAAAGCGATTGCCGCTCGCCAATACCCACGGCGATCTTTAACATCACAAACCCATTTACTTAGTGGATCGTCTTTTCTGCTTGCACTGGCCATTACTGATCTGGCCCCCTGTACTAACATACTTCTGATATAACTATCTCCAGCCTTAGTGAACCGCCCTAGTTTTTGTTTGCCACCACTACTGTATTGTGAAGGAGTTAAACCAAGCCAAGCTGCTAATTGACGACCATTATTGAACTCTTTTCCATCTGCGATTGCATAAGCCAAAGCGCTAGCGGTCATCGCGCCAACCCCTTTTAATTTCATCAACTGTTGGCATCGTTCATCTTGTTCAGTTGTTGTCTTAATGAGTCGGTCAAACTTCAGAAGCTTACGCTCGATGTTATCCATATGAAGAAATAATTCATCGATACAGGTGGTAGCTAAAGCGGGAAGATGAGCTTTCATTGCTTCGAATTCAATACGTAATCGTTCTGGTGATAACGGAGCAATGACACCAAACTCAGAGAGTAAATTTCGAATACGGTTACATACCGCAGCCCTCTCTTCATTCAATCCTTGCCTTGCTCTGTTTAGACATAGCATTGATTGTTGCTCTTCAGATTTGATGCTGACAAACCTCATATGAGGGCGTTGAACCGCTTCACAAACAGCTTGAGCATCAGCAGCGTCGTTTTTTCCTGTCCGACCCGACATTCGCTAAGGGGAGACAAACTTCGGAGCAATCAATCGAACTTCATGTCCAACTTTTTCAAAAGCTCGAGCCCAAAAATGAGCGCTGCTACAAGCTTTCATTCCAATCAAACACGGTGGCATGTTTGCTACGGTTTCTAATAACTTATGTAATGACCCAGAGAAGAGTTGGACATGATATTGTGTCACTCTAATCAGGAGTCATTATGAGTAACGAACCAGAAGTAAAACGTTGGACAGCTAAACGCAAAGCTGAACTTGTTAAGGACATCATTAAAGGTAAAACAACCGCCAAGGAAGCCGCTAGAACCTACGATCTGACGCCTTCTGAGATTGAGCGTTGGGTGGATGATGCTCTGGGCGGTATGGAAAACGCTTTGAAGGCGAATCCTAAGGATGTCACTGAGCAATACGAGAAGAAAATTGATGATTTGCATGCAGCCTACGGGGAAGCGATGCTTCAAATCAAATTTCTAAAAAAGCTCAATCGCCATCTCGACCAGAATGACGAGTAATCATTGCTATCAGGGATGAGATGGCGCAAGAAGGCGACAAGGTTTCTGTCTCTCAATTGTGCCGCTGGACAGGGCTTCCTCGGAGTACTTTTTACTACCGAGCTAAGAAGCGTAAGCCAAAAATCAACGAGTGGATGGCAGCCAAAATAAAGAGGCTTATCGATGCCTTACCTTACGCAGGGTATCGCACCGTGGCATTTTTTCTAGGTGAAAACAAAAACACCATCCAACGCATTATGAAGCTGAAAGGTTGGCAATGCCGTAAGCGTAAAGTTGGCTTTAGGCCTCGTGTAGAAGCCAAAGCTTCTTTCGCGCAAGCGCCTGATCAGCGCTGGTCTACGGATATCGCAAGAGTCTGGTGCGGTCAACAAGATCGCTGGGCGGCACTGACGCTGGTTATGGACTGTCATACTCGTGAGGTTTTAGGCTGGAGTCTCAGCAAACGAGGCAACGCTAAATCCGCTGTTGCAGTTTTAGAAGATGCTTTATTGACTCGTTATGGTGTGATTGGTGAAGCAACCCCAGGGTTGCAACTGCGAAGCGACAATGGCTTGGTTTTTACCTCTCGCCTCTACACTACGTTAGCGATGCAGTACGGTCTGACTCAGGAGTTCATTCAGCCGCATACGCCACAGCAAAATGGCATGGTTGAACGTCTGATAAGAACCCTCAAAGAGCAGTGTATCTGGATGCACAACTTTGGCTCTTTAACTGAAGCTCGCTGTACCATCGGCAAGTGGCTTGAGTTCTACAACAACGAGCGCCCACATCAGGCGCTTAAGATGAAAACGCCTGCTGAGGTTTATGCTTTAGCAGCTTAGGCTGTCCAATTTCGACTGGGTCATTACAGTGGCAGAGGCACTTAAAATCTTGATGGAGCATGGGATCAAGGTCGCAGGCGGTGACCGACTGGCCAAGACCATTATCTTCGCGGCTAACAATAAACACGCTGAGTTTATCAACACTGTGTTCGACGAGAACTTTCCCAAATACAAAGGCAAGTTTGCCCGCGTAATCACCTACAAAGAAAAGTACGCTGACAGCTTGATTGAGGAGTTTAAAGGTGAGCGTGAACCGCAAGATCCAAACATTCCTATGACCATCGCTGTGTCAGTAGACATGCTCGATACCGGTGTGGATGTGCCGGAAGTGGCTAACCTGATGTTCTTCAAGGTAGTTAAGTCTAAGGTGAAGTTTCTGTAAATGCTGGGACGCGGCACCCGTTTAAAACCAAAGCTGTTTGGCCCCAATAGCCCAGTTGATGACAAAACTGAATTCAAGGTATTTGATGTTTGCCAGAACTTTGAATACTTCGAAATGAATCCCGACGGCAGTAAAGATTCGGCGGCACGTTCACTTTCACAAGTGATATTTGAGAACCGTCTGCAACTGGCTGAAAACCTAAAAAGCGACGAAGCTCAAGGCGACTATGGCGCAGAGTTACGCGAGTATCTGCTGACCCTGTTGCACAACCGTGTTGCTGGGATGAATCTGGATAACTTCATCGTTCGGCCAAATCGACAAGTGGTAGAAACCTACCAGAGTGCTGATATCTGGCGTACGCTGGATACCGAGCGCCACGGTGAGCTGTTGAATACCGTTTCCTCCCTACCAACAGAAGCTGAGCCGATTGATGTATTAGAGCAGGACGAAGAACTGGCGCTGCGTTTTGACCAGCTCCTTCTGACCATGCAACTGGCGTTAGTTGAGAGAACCGGCATCACAGATACCCAACAAGACAAGCTACTCCGCATTGCTGAACAGCTTCAGGTTAAGGCCAGCGTACCGGCGGTAGGCGAGCATCTGGAATGGATCGAGTATGTGCTAAGCGCCAACTTCTGGGAGGGGGTGACGCTAGAGGATCTGGAAACCACGCGCAAACGCTTACGCTTGTTATTACAGTTCATCAAGACTGATGAGGAAGTGGGGGTGGTTTATACCAACTTTGACGATACCGCGACCTATAACGAAGGAAATGAGCTTCATCATTTTGGTTACAGCGATGACCTAAAACTCTACCGCAAGCGCGTTGAAGCTTACGTTCGCGAGCATGAGAACGACCTGACCATCCAACGGATTAAACGCGGCCAGCCGATCACCAAGCTCGACCTTGAGCGATTAGACGAGCAGTTGTTTGAAGCCAGCGGCATTCAAGATATGACGGCTTACCAAGACACTATTCATCCAGACAAACCCGTTGGCTTGTTTATCCGCGAACTTGTGGGTCTAGATAGGAATGCAGCCAAAGCCGCGTTTTCAACTTATCTGGACGACACCAAATTCAATAGCGACCAGATCCAGTTTGTCACTACCATCATCGACTGGCTCACCGAAAACGGCACCATGAACCCTGCACAATTAGCCAAAGCACCGTTCACCGACATTCACTTTGAAGGCGTGTTTGGTTTGTTTGATCAAAGTGCAGTGATGAGGCTTCGCGACACAATTAAGGAGATCGAACGGGTTGCGTTCGGTGAATAGGTTTGTGCTTTAGTGTTACGAAAGTGTTGCTTGTTGCTGGGTTTTATGTGATCTATTTAGACTTAATGCATTGAAATTAAAGTAAAAATAGTATAAACATTGTCTTCGTATAATCTTGTCGCCATGTACAGTCAGGAGACCATTACGGAGGTGACATGGCTGAACTACAAAAACAAATGGTGGCATATCATGACCAAATAAAACTTGGTACCTATGAGGAGAATGCAGACCTTCGCGAAAAACGAGATCTGCTCATTAATGAACTGAAAAAATCATTGGCAGAGGAAAAGGTACCCAATACTGATCGCAAATTGACATTTTCCAAGCTCGATCAGGGCTCCTATGCCATGCATACCTGCGTTAAGCCTCAGGATGGCGATTATGACATCGATGTTGGTGTTGTCTTCGATATTACCACTGATGAGTACGACTCTCGTGAGCTAAAAAGGTTCTGTCGCAAGTATAGATTAAAGCGCGTCAATGCTGGTCACCAGATACAATTAGTCTATGAGTGAATAAAATTTTCGCAGGCTGTTTCCCCTGTTAGATTAACTTGACCGCGTTTAATCATCGTCCACAACTCTCGACCGTGAAGGCTCGCTGTGGTTCCTTTTAATGACTTCCAACCAAGAGCCTGACGCGTCTTATGTTTTACCCAACGATGACTTTGTTCCATAATATTGTTTAAGTATTTGATATCCAGGATCTCTGTCGGTGACAACATAAAGAAGCCAGTTAGCCAAAGTTGTACATTCATTGCATCAAGCGCAGCGTAATTACTTTTACTTCCATCAATGACCACTTTCTCTGGTAAGCCGTGTTGAGCTATCGCCTTA